>JBEPUZ010000063.1:0-19423 GCA_041691275.1 Actinomycetota bacterium
GGTCGAGCGGCGCATCCACATGTTCGACGTCTTCCATGACCGTCATGCATTCACTGTGACGAAGGGGTGAGACAACTACGTCTGCTCGGCCGACCGATCGCCCGATCGTCAAGTTCGATCAGCAGTAGGCGCCGGAAGTGGTGTGACGGGCAACGATGCAGTGACGAGTTGCCGGCCGACGAGATCTGCAACCTTGATCGACGCGGCGACGTGCACCTCCGAGAGGGGCGAGAGGCCTGCGGTTGCGTCGAACACGACCGCCCAAGTGTCGACGATTGGTGCCCGGTCGATCGTGATACCCGCTCGTTGCAGAGCGACCATCGCCGCGCCCGGTGTCGTCACTCGGACGACAACGACGTTCAGCAGCGTGCCGTCGGGTGTGCGTCGTCCGATGGTGTCAACGACGACACCAAGCGCCGAGCGCCGCCCATAGGAAGCGACAACGAAACCGGCGGAGTCTTCGGAATCGAGTTGCTGTATCCCGTCTCGCGTCACGCGGAGGTCGAAGCCGCGGGCGGGATAGCACGCGGCCGGCACGATGGGTCGGCCGGTTTGGGCCGCCTCGTCGGAGGCGAGTTTCAGCCGATCCGGAACGCGCGCAGTCAGAGCCGACTCGCTCGGGTTCCGAAATCTCACAGCACGGGAGTGATCACGACGGTCGCGGTGTTGCAAGGCGAAACCGACGAGTTTGGAGACCGCACGCATGACCGCAACAAACCTCGTGAGTCGTTCCGGAGCATTCGCGATCGGCGGTGACACGCCTGTACACCGGCTCGGATACGGCGCCATGCAGCTGACGGGCCCGGGCGTCTGGGGTGATCCGGCCGATCCCGACGAGGCGATCCGGGTGTTGCGCCGGGCCGTCGAGCTCGGAGTGAACTTCATCGACACGGCCGACTCGTACGGACCGTTCGTGGCCGAAGAGCTGATCCGCGAGGCGCTCCACCCGTATCCCGCCGACCTCGTGATCGCGACGAAGGCGGGCCTCACCCGCTCGGGTCCGGGGGAGTGGGCGCCGGTCGGACGACCCGAATACCTTCGCCAGCAGCTCGAGTTGAGCCTGCGCCACCTCGCGGTCGAACGCATCGAGCTCTTCCAGCTCCATCGCATCGACCCGAAGGTTCCGCTCGCCGACCAGGTCGGTGAGCTCGCCAAGCTGCAGAGCGAGGGAAAGATCCATCACATCGGGCTTTCCGAGGTGAGCATTGCACAGCTGGTCGAGGCTCAGCGCACGGCGACGATTGTGACCGTGCAGAACCTGTACAACATTGCGGACCGGTCGTCGGAAGCGCTGCTCGAGCACGCGGATGCGAACGGCATTGGGTTCATCCCGTGGTTCCCGCTCGCTACCGGCCGGCTCGCGGGCGCCGGTGGTCCGCTCGACCGGATCGCGGCCGAGATCGACGCGTCGCCGTCCCAGCTGGCCCTCGCCTGGTTGCTGAAGCGGTCGCCGGTGATGTTGCCGATCCCGGGGACATCGACCGTCGCCCACCTCGACGAGAACCTCGCCGCGGCCGAGATCGAGCTCACCGACGCACAGTTCGACGCGCTGAGCGCGGCGACCGGCTGATGCGACTGCGGCGGGTTGCACGCGGGCGCGAACGAGAGGTGACGAAATCGGAGCAGGAGTGGCGCGAGCAGCTGACCCCTGAGCAGTTCCAGGTACTGCGTCGCCGCGGTACGGAACGCCCGTTCAGCCGAGAGCACGTGCAGGCCGGCGCCGACGGTGTCTACCGCTGCGCCGCGTGCCACAGCGCGCTGTTCCGCGCCGATGCCAAGTTCGACTCGGGGACGGGTTGGCCGAGCTTCACCGACACCGAGCCCGACGGAGTCGATCAGCGCCGCGACATACGGATGGGCATTCCCCGCACCGAAGTGGTCTGCCGTCGGTGCGGTGGGCATCTCGGGCATGTCTTCAACGACGGGCCCGGACCGCAGCACAAGCGCTATTGCATCAACGGTTGCGCGTTGGCGGATCCGAACTCAGACGAGCGCGCAGCCGACGCTCGCTGATCAACGCGTCGTCGCAAGCAGCGCGTCGACGCGTTCGTGCAGGGCGCGCCGGCTGGCGCGCGCGGCTTCCAGCGCGGTCGCGGGTTCGGCGTGCTCGATCGCACCGACGTCGCGCCAACGGACGACCCTGTCCCACCAGGCGAGTGACGCCGCGCCTGCTAGCGCGCCGACGGTCGTCAGCGCGAGCGCGCGTGACCGGCCGACGTGGCGCGCGAGCAACACGAACTCGGCGGTCCACACGATTGGGCTGAGGAACGTGCCGGCCACGCCTTTCGTCGTTGCTTGCCAGGTCTCGTGGCGGACGCGACTGCTCGCGAGCCATGCACCGGCGAGCGTCGGGCCGTTCGCAACGAGCCCGATCGTGGCGGGTACCGTGAGGGCCGCGATCGCAGACCGGAGCGCGCGCCGCTCCGCGATCGGGATGTCGTCGAGGGAGATGGCACCGCGGTCGCCGATGCCGAGCCGACGGAGATCGGCCTCGTGTTCTTCGAGCGCGGCGACGAGCGCTCCGTACTCCACGCTCGCGGGGCCACCCGCCGACGCGATCGACGAGGCCAGCCGGCGTCGGAGAGCGTTGCGGTGCGCGAATCGGCGACGATCGTTTGTCGGCGGGCCGTCGGCCTCGACGTGCGCGACGGCCCGGTCGACCACCCGAGCCTCCTCGTTCGAACCGTGGTTGACGGTCACCGAGGTCAGCGCGTCGGTGAGGGCTCGGGTGACGCTCAGCACTGCGTCCACGGCATCGACCCGGTAGCGGTCCAGCCAGTCGGCCATTGCGATGGGTTCGCCGAAGTGGACCTCGACGTGAGAACGGAATCTTCCGCGGTCCTCGTAGACCAGGCCGACCGGGACGATCACGACGGCGTCGAGCTTGGCGTCGGCGGCCGCACCGAGCGCGATGCGCGCCGCGCCGGTCTTGAGGGGCAGGAGCGCGGGTTCGGCGTGCAACTCGCCTTCCGGAAAGATTGCGAGGTGAGCGCCGGTCTCGAGCGCGACATTGCACGCCGCGAACGCGGACGTGTTCTCGCGCGTGTCCCCGTCGCGGTGGCGGTGGATGGGAAGGACGCCACCCAATCGGAACAAAACGCGGGCCGGCGGCGACTTCCACCACGTGGCCGCGGCGAGGAAGCGGGGAAATTCCGGGCTCGCCGCGAGCAGGACGGCGATGTCGCCGAGCGCGTTGCCGTGGTTCGCGGCGAGCACGACCGGACGATCGAGTGGCAGCCGCGACAGGCCGGTGACGTCGAGCGGCTTGTACACGACCGAGACCGCGGTGCGCGCCCAGGTCTGGAGCGCCCGGAACGAGAACGGAACCGCGGCCTGCCGCCTCCCGTGCGCCATCACTTGTTCGCTTCGAACTGTCGATCGAGAATTGCAATCGGTTCGTTCTCCCAGATACCGAAGCGCAGATGCCAGCGGCGTAACCATCTCGGCGACCACCAGTTGAGTCGGCCGGCCAGTCGCATGAAGGCGGGGACGAGCGTCGCACGGATGAGGAAGGCGTCGACGAGCACTGCGAGGGTGAGGCCGATGCCGAAGGTCTTGACCAACGCAACCTCGGAGGTCGCGATCCCGAGGAACACGACGGTCAGCAGCAGCGCGGCCGCGGTGACGATCCGGCCCGACTTCTGAAGCCCGACCGCGACCGCGTGCTCGTTGTCGTGCTCGAGGTCGTACTCCTCCTTGATGCGCGATAGCAGGAAGACCTCGTAGTCCATCGACAGACCGAACGCGATGCAGAACATGAGGATCGGGGTGAACACGTCGATGCTGCCGGTCGCGGTGAAATGCAGCGGGCCCGACAGGTGGCCGTCCTGGAAGATCCAGACGATCGCGCCGAACGTCGCGGTGAGGCTCAGCAGGTTCAAAAGCAGCGCCTTGATCGGCACCAGGATGCTGCCGGTCATCAAGAACAGCAGCACGAACGTGGCGAGCGCGATGAGACCGAGCGTCAACGGGAGGCGCGTGACGACGGCGTGCTTGGTGTCGACGAGGTTCGCCGAGGTTCCCGCGACGAGGAACGGGAACGGTGCGAGAGTCGACCGGATGGCGCGGACGAGGTTCTCGCCCTGCGTCGACAGCGGCTCGACGTCGGGGACGACCGACAAGAGGGTTCCCCGCGTACCCGCCGGCGCAGCGAATCGTTGCGAGAACGCGTTGGGAGGGACGAAGGGAATCAGCGTCCCGCCGATCGCGACGTGGTAGTAGCCGGTGATCGCGTCGACGCGGGCGACTCCGTGCTGGACCGAGAGCGTGCGCGCGAAGTGGTCGATGGCGACCCGATCGGCCTTGGCGTCGACGTCGGGTACCAACACTTGGAGCGCGTCGGCTTCCCGGCTGGAGAAGTTCTCGCGGATCTGATCCGTGGCGATGCGACTGCTCATGTTCTTCGGTCCGACTCGGTCGTCGGAAAGGCCGAGATCGAGATGGAAGAACGGGATCGCGAGCAGCCCGAGCACGATCGTGACGGTTACCGCGTACACGATCGGATGCCGCATGACCCGGCGCGCCTGGTGCAGCCACACGCCCCCGTCGGTCGGCTCGCGCACCTTGAAGATCCGGAGTCGGTCGACCCAGGGCCCGAGCACCGCGAGGATTGCGGGCAGGACGACGACGGACGCCAGGGCCGCGAGCGCCACGACGGCGACTCCCGCGTACGCGAACGAGCGGAGGTATGGCATCGGGAAGATGGCGAGGCAGGTGAGCGAGATCGCGACGGTCGCGGCGCTGAACGCGACGGTCCGACCCGCGGTCTGCATCGACCGACCGACGGCGACGACCGACGACACGCCGTGGCGCAGTTCTTCGCGGTACCGGGAGACGACGAAGAGGCTGTAGTCGATGGCGAGACCGAGGCCGAGGCCGGTGGTGAGATTCAGCGAGAAGACCGAGACCTCGGTGAACTTCGTCAACAGCGTCAGCGTCACGAAGGTGCCGAGGACGGCGAACAGTCCGACGACCAGCGGGAGTCCCGCGGCGATGAGGCTGCCGAACACGATGGCGAGCGCGACGAACGTGATGGGCGCGGTGAGGAGGTCGGCTTTGGCGAGATCCTTGTCGGCTTGATCCGCGAGCTGCCGGGTCACCTCGACCTGGCCGCTGACCGCGGTGGAGACGACTGCACCCTTGCTTGCGAACACCGCAGTGAGTGCGGCGGCCGTCTTCAGCTTCTCGTTCTGGGTCCCCCGCAGGGACGCGACGACGAGGGCCTGGCGCGAGTCGTGGCTCCGGAGCTGGGGCACGCGTTCGAGCGACCAGTACGACGACGCCGACAAGACCCCGTTTGATCGTTGCAGCCGTTGCGTCAACTCGGTTCCGGCCCGGGCGACGGCCGCGCCGTCGACCGTGCCGGTCGCGGCGGTGACGACGATGACGTAGTCCGACTGCCCGGACGCCGGGAATTGCCGGGCGATGACGGCCGCGGCCCGGCTCGATTCCGCGCCGGGATCGTCGAAGCCCCCCGTCGACAGCTTGTCGTGGACACCTGCGCCGTACACGGTTGCAAGTGGGAACGCGACGATCGCGGCCGCGATGATCCACCATCGCCGCCGGATCACGAAGATCGCCAAGCCCCGCAATGCGCCCCCGCCTCGAAGTGTCGACTCCGCCGTCGTCGGCATGGAAGAGTGCGACGACGCCGGATCGTAGATCCGGAAGATTCATGTGCGCCAAGGAGACGACGTTGGGGTCGAAGCGGGACCTGGCCGAGACGCTCGCCGATGTCCGTTTGTTCTCACACTGCACGGATCGCCAACGGCGGACGATCGCGCGGCACGCGCAGATTGCCGAGCTCCCGGCGGGGATGGATCTCGTGCGCGAGGGCGAGCCCGGCGACGCACTGTTCGTGATCATCGAGGGCACCGCGATCGTGCAGCGCGACTCCGTCGAGCTCAATCGCGTCGGGCCGGGTGCCTACTTCGGGGAGCTCGCGATACTCGACGGTGAGCCCAGAAGCGCGACCGTGGTCGCCGCGACCGACGTCAAGGTCGCCGTCATCGGCATCCGCATGTTCCGCACACTTTTGCGCGAGTTCTCCGACCTCGCCGAGCAGCTCCTCGTCGCGCTCGCGGGCGAGTTGCGAGAAGCTCGCATGGTGCAGGGGGGCCGGTGACCGACACCGGGATCGCCGACGATGAGACGGTCGACGGTCTGCTGCTCGCAAGCCCGGTGTTCTGCGGGCTCGCGCCCGACGCGCGCGTGTTGTTGCGGACCGAGCTGGAGCTGCGCATCGCACCGCGGGGCGAGCAGCTGATCCGTCAGGGTGACGTCGCCGATGGCATGTACCTCATCGGGAGCGGACGCTTCCAAGTCGTGTTGACGAAGGACGACGGCAGCCAGGTCGTATTGGCCGAGGTCGGGCGGGGTGAGCTCACCGGCGAGATGGCGCTCCTCACCGACAGTCCGCGCTCGGCGTCGATCGTCGCTCTGCGCGACAGCCACGTGTTCTTCTTGTCGACCGCGGCGTTCGGGCGGATCATCCAGGCGCACCCCGACGCGCTGCGGGTGATCTCGAGCGTGCTGATCGGCAAGCTGATGGACACGATCCGGCGGGGACCGAAGACGAGCCCGGCGACGACCATCGCGATCGTCCCGCTCGACGAGAGCTCGGACGTGCGCGGGTTCGGGGCGCGGATCGGGGCCGCGCTCGTTCCGCTGGTCGACTCGGCCGTGGTGGTCGATTCCGACGACGCGATCGCGCAGATCGGTCGGGATCGGTCGGATCTCACGCGCGCGGCCTGGCGCGATCGTGTCGAGGCGGCGCACAGCGTCGTCGTCTACGTCGTCGACCCCACGTTTGCGACCTGGACCGACGAGTGCGTTCAGGCCGCCGACATCGTCGTGTTCGTCGCGCGCGCGCGCGGCGACCGGGGGATCCGTCCGGTCGAACACGAGCTGCGCCGCCGCCAGGGTTCGGTCAGCCGTCGCACCGAGCTCGTCCTCCTCCACGATCCGCCCACCACGAACCCGCGCGGGACGCGCGATTGGCTCGCCGAGAGAAGCCCGGATCGTCATCATCACGTGCGGGTCGATCGCGCCGGTGACTACGAGCGCGTGGCGCGCCTGCTGGTGGGTCGCGGCATCGGCGTTGTGTTCAGTGGTGGAGGCGCCCGGGGAATCGCCCACATCGGAGTGGTCCGGACGCTCCTCGAGCGCGGAATACCCATCGACGCGACGGCGGGCGCGAGCATCGGCGCGATCGTGGCCGGGGCGGTGGCGCGCGGCGACGCGATCGAAGACGTTTCCGCACAGATGCGCGCCGCGGTCGTCGACCGGTCGCCCGTCGATCTCACGTTCCCCACCGTGTCGTTCGCGGCCGGCGGACGCGTCACCCATCACATCAGGGAGGGCGCGCAGGGTCTTGATCTGGAGGACACCTGGCGCAACTTCTTCTGCGTGTCGACAAACCTCACGCGGGGAACGCTCGAGCTGCACGAGCGGGGCGAGGCGTGGGCCGCGGTCCGTTCGAGCTTCTCGGTGCCGGGGCTCTTCCCTCCGATGCACAGCGCGAACGGCGATGTGCTCGTCGACGGCGGGATCCTCGACAACATGCCCGTCACCTCCATGCGTACGAAGCACTCGGGCATCTCGGTCATCGCGATCGATGTGGGAACCCGGCGCGAGTTCGCATCCGCGACCACGTCGACGAGTGGCGTGGTATCGGGCTGGAAGCTGCTCGCATCGAGCGTGCGCAATCGCACGCTCGACAACCTCACCACGCTGCCCCGAGTGTTGATGCGGTTGACCGAGCTGGGTGCGATGGGCGACGCCGACAACGGCGACTGCTACGTGCGGCCGAACCTCGAAGGCGTGAGCCTGCTCGACTTCGACAAGTTCGAATCGCTGATCGAGCGCGGGGCACGCGACTCCGCGCAGCCGATCGACGAGTGGCTTGCGTCAAGAGCGTCCGCCCGTCTCTGATCTCCGCGTCGGCGCCGACGCGAAAAGGCGCCCCGATTGCTCGGAGCACCTCTTCGCGAAGTCCGGGGGGCGGGCGGGCTACCCGGCTTCGGGGGCAAGCTACCTATGCGTCCCGTCCGGGGACAAACGCGTGAGCCCGTCGGCTCGGACTCGCACGGGACTCGGGGGTCCCGGCGTTCGACAGCTGCGAAGACCCTGTGGGGCAACCACGGTCCGTTGACGCCTTCGCGGTCGTCGCCGACGCGCGTGCCCACTGTGTCGACGCTCCTATGTGGTGGCGTGACGGGCAGCGCCGAGCGCGGTCAGACCGAATCCGACCTCGGCCGCGAGATAGGCCCAGAACGTCCACTCGGTGCGGGGCCGATCCAGCACGAGCGAGCCGACGCGGACGGCGGCCGCACCGAGCCAGGTCACACCGACGGCGGTCTGCGCGGCCGGGGCCCGGCTGACGAGTGCCCATCCGCCGAGCGCTGCGTACGTTCCGCCCAGACCGGCTCGCGCTTCCGCGGTACCGCGCGCCGATCCCGGAACCAGGTCGAGCGCGGCCGAGACGCTCGCGGGCATCGCGACGCCCGCCAGTCCCGACACGGCCAGCGCGGCGCTGCTCACGCGCCCCAAGTTCACGCGTGCGAGGTTCATGGGCTGCCTTCACGCCGAGGGTCGAAGTCGGAGCGACGCAACAGAGGCTCCGCAGTGTCGTGTCGACGCGGATCGCTCACCGGTTGGTCGAGACCGCCGGAGCGAGCTGGGCGCGGTCGGCGGCGGTGCGGCCACTGTCCCAGCCCTCAGGGTCGAAGCGGCGGCGGGTGGCGCGATTCTCGAGCGCGCCGAACATGGTGCCGACGGTCTCGGAGACCTGGGCCGAGCGGGCCGCGAGGACCGGGAGGACCGACCGGCCGGTCGTGGATTCGGCCTCGGCGACGACGTGCCGGTTGACGTCGTCCAACCGCTCGCCGACCCGCA
Organism: Actinomycetota bacterium; assembly: GCA_041691275.1. GTDB lineage: Bacteria > Actinomycetota > Acidimicrobiia > IMCC26256 > PALSA-610 > PALSA-610. Next base: position 8,896 of record JBEPUZ010000063.1, read on the forward strand.
GCGCGTACGCCATGAGGAAAGCGGACCGGAACGCGCGACTCCGAGTGCGCGTCCCCGGCGAGGCCGTGACGGCGGTCCCTCGGAGGGCGACCTGAGCCTGCACCAGCAGTGAGGTGAACAGCGTTTCCGTCGAGGCGAGGTCGGACCCGAACCCGACGACCGACGACATGGCCAGGCCCTGATGGAACACGGCCTGGCACCGGGAGCTCTCGGCCACGACCTGCAGGAGCAGCGACTTCCCTTCGACGTAGGGCTCGTCGACGGCGATGCGGATGGAGCCGGGGACGTCGGACCGCCGGGACCCCGCGGCCACCATCGCGATGTCGATCGCGTGCCTCGTCATCAGCTCCTGCGCCTTGGCCGTGAAGGTCTCGGCCTCGGCCTCGAACGTCGTCGATTCGGCCTGGGCCAACAGCGCCCGGACGCGGTTCAGCACGGGGTCGTTCGTCGGCTCGGTCAGATCGATGATCGGGGCATCGACCCCGGTCGCGCCCGGTGGCGGGATGAGCGTCGGGATCCGCGGCAGCGCGACCACCGTCCGCAGCAACGAGACCACGACCCGGATCTGCTCCTCGCGCGAGACCCTGCGCGTCGACCGAGCGAGCCAGCGGTCGGTGCCGGACACCGTCGGAAGCTGCAGCTCGACGAGTTGCGCGTCCCAGCGGGCGTCGACACTCGCAGGGCTGTTGCACGCGTACTCGGCCGCGATCGCGAGCAGGGCCAGGCCCTCCACCGAGGCATCGACGGTCCGGCGCACCTGCCGAGCCAGCTCCACCGGCTGCCAGCCGCGGGCCCACGCGGCTCCGATCCCGTCCACGAGCCGGCGCTCGGCTTGACCGTCGACCGCGGCCGCATCGAGGCCGACGAGCCCGGCAACCGCCCAGTCGATGATCTCGGTCTGGTTCCTCCCGACCCCGGTCGCGGCGGTCAACAGCTCGCCGACGCGTTCGGCGGTCGAGCGCTCGGAGTGGTGGTTGTCACGCATCGCAGGAACCTAACGATCGGGTGTGCCACTCCGGAACCGTGAAGAACCGCGGCGCGGCAATCGGGATGCGTGCCAAGCTGGACACATGGCAGGAGCTCCGAAGGAGATCCGTACCGTCGCCGTCGATGCGCCCGTCGCCGAGGTCGTCGACGCACTCGAAGCCGATGGTGCCGTGATCGTACGCGACATGCTGCGCCCCGAGGTCGTCGCCGCTGTCAACGCCGAGGTCCAACCGTTCGTCGACGCGGCCGACCCCGACATGCGTCACCTCAATCCGGGTGTGCAGTTCTTCCACGCGCAGACGCGACACGTCTCGGGCCTGGCCGCGAAGTCGCCGACGTTCGCGACCGAGGTCATGGTCCACCCGTCGCTTCTCGCGATCTGCGACGCGGTGCTCGGTCCATCTTGCGCGCGCTATCAACTCAATCTCGCGCACCTGTTGGAGCGTTTGCCCGGCGCGCAGGATCAGTTCTGGCACCGCGACGAGATCGTCTGGAACCTCGTGCCGGAGCCGAAGCCTGAGCTCCAGTTGGCTTCGGTCATCGCGCTCGTCGACTTCACGGCCGGCAACGGAGCGACGCGAGTCTTCCCGGGGAGTCATCGCTGGGAGCCGGGGCGGTATCCGGCGCACGACGAAGGCGTGGTCGCGGAGATGCCGGCGGGTTCGGCGATCGTGTATCTCGGTTCGACGTTCCACGGCGGCGGCGCGCACACGGGTAGCGATCCCAGGCGCGGGGTGCATCTCTCGTACACGCTGGGTTGGTTGCGGACCGAGGAGAACAACTATCTCGCAGTACCGCCCGACGTCGCGGCCCGGCTGCCCCGGCAGTGCCAGGAGGTGCTCGGCTACGCAGTGCACGATGCGATCGAGCGCGGCGGCGGGTACCTCGGCATGCTCGACCTGCGCGATCCGATCGCGCTGTTCCAAGAAGGCTGGCCGGGCGCGCCGGCTCCGGCGCACACCGACTGAACGGTCCTCCGTGGTCTGATCATCGCGGACCACTGTTCGAACCGAGCCCGTTCCGACCCGGATCCGTGGAAGCTCACCGAGAGCAGATCCAAAACGCGGGGATCAGGAAGGCGCCGGCCCGTCGAGGCAGATGCAGAACTCGTTGCCCTCGGGGTCGGCCATGACCTGGAACCAATCGTCGGGCTCCGTGCTCAACCAGAGCTTCTCGGCGCCGCACTGCAGCGCGCGTTCGATCCACGGTTGCGGGTCGGTCACGAAGATGTCGAGGTGGAGCCGGTTCTTCGGCGTCTTGCGCTCGGGCACGGGCTGGATCGTCAGGGCCGGGAGGGCGGGCGAAGAATGGTCGAGATGGCGCCAGTCGTCGGTGCCCGACACCTCGCGGAGGTGGTAGCCCAAAAGCGATACCCAGAAACTCGCGACGAGGTCGGCGTCGTTGGCGTCGATGCAGAGGCGGACGGAGCTGATGACGTCGGGGAACTCGCCCGGCATGTCGTTCACGCGGGTGTCGGTTCCGATTCGGTCTCGTCGTCTGTCTCGGCGTCGGTTGTGACACCGGTTGTGACACCGGGCGGCCACTCCGTCGAAGCCGTCTCGTGCTCGGCCGGGATGTTCGGCACGAGCAGAGAGATGAGCGCGCCCAACGTGACGACTCCGGCCGCGAACGCCACCGCGGGACGCGCCGCGTCGGCGACCCCGTTGGAGACGATCTTCGTGATCCGACGGCCGACCGGTGTGTCGGTCGCCCCCGGCGGAGCACCGCCGCCGATTCCGTCGCCGACTCCCTTCACCACCTCGGTCCGCACCGCGGCCGGGATGTCTGTCGCCTGGTTCAGATCGTGCCGTACGTGACTGGTCGCCTGACCCACGAAGATCGCGCCGATGAGCGCGATGCCGAGCGCGGTACCGACCTGGCGCACCATGCCCGCAGCGCCGCTCGCGGAGCCGGCCTTCTGGGGCGGGATGTCGGAGAGCACGACGTTGGTCAGCTGGCTCGTCGCGAAACCGATGCCGATGCCGTGCAGCATCAGCGCAGGGAGCAGCGACAAGAACGTCGTCGATTGTGAGAACGCGACGACGTACAGCCAGATGCCGAGCGCTTCGAGCGTCAGCCCGATCGTGATGACGTACTTCGGTCCGAAGCGCTTACTGAGTTGCCCGCCGATACCGCCGCCGACGAACGCCATGATCCCGGCCGGCAGCAGCCACGTGCCCGATCGGATCGCCGACAGGTGAAGTCCCGCCTGCAGGAAGATCGGCAGCACGAAGAACGCCCCGAACTCGCCCATGGCGAGCACGGTCGTGTTGATGAGACCGTAACGAAAGCCCTTGTGCACCAAGTCGGTGAAGTCGAACACGACCGGTTTCCCGGCCTGCACCCGGCTCAACTCCAAGCGCACGAACAGGCCGAGCACGACGACGGCGATCAGCAACGACACGGGGACTATCGACACCGAGTCGAGCGGCCACTTCCATCCGCCGATTGACTGATCGCCGATCGGTTTCCACCAGCCGTAGCGGGCGGCCTCGATGATCCCGAAAACGAGCGCGAGCAATCCAACGGTGATAGCCGTCACTCCCGCAGGGTCGAGACCCTTGGCGTTGTCGTCCTTCGACTCGTGCACGAAGAACATGCCGGCGAGGATCGCGAGGGGGGCAATGACGACGTTGACCCGGAACGCCCAGCGCCACGAATAGTCGGTGGTGAGAATGCCGCCGATCCACGGGCCGAGCGCGCCGGCGCCACCCGCGACCGAACCCCAGACCGCGAACGCCACGCCGCGCTCGCGTCCTTTGAACGTGGCCGAGATGATCGACAGCGTGGCGGGCAGCATCATCGCCGCGCCGATTCCCTCGATGAGTGATTCGCCGATGAAGAGTTGGACGACTGATTGCGAGAGTGACGCGATCAACGAACCGACCGCGAACAACGACGCGCCGATGAAGAACATTCGCCGGCGACCGACGATGTCGCCGAGGCGACCGAAGCTGATGAGCAGTGAGGCGAACACGAGCGAGTAGCCCGAGATCACCCACTGCAACGAAGAGACCTGCGTGTGGAACTGGCGGATGATCGTCGGGACCGCCACGTTCAGGATCGTGTTGTCGAGCACGATGATGAACAAGGTGCTCGACAGGATCACCAGCGCGATCCAGCGCAGCGGGTCCGGCGGCCCGGTGGCCGCGCCCCACGCGGCGGCCGGCGGGCTCGAATTCGGCTGGTCGGTCATGTCGCGATCGTCATCGGGCCGGGCTTCATCGTCGATTCCTTCCGCAGCTCTCTCGATACGGAACAGCCGTGCTCCGTATGCGCAAGCACCCTAGGTCCGGGGTCGAATGAATCGCAACAGCGCTGTATCGTTATCGGATGGCGCGTCCTTCGGACTCCGCAACCGGGCCGACCGCCGTGCACGCGTCTCCGGACCTGGCTTCCACCGGCCGGCCTCCGGGACGTCAGCGCGACGAGCGCACCGACGCGGCGCTGATCGACGCGGTGCTCGATCTCGTCAGCGCGGGCGCGACCTTGTCGGGAATCTCGTTCGTCGCGATCGCGGAGCACGCAGGAGTATCCCGCAACTCGCTCTACCGACGGTGGAAATCGAAGGACGCCTTGTATCTCGACGTTCTGTCGTCACTCAATCGTCCGCTGCCGGAACTCTCGGGAAAAACAGTGCGTGACGACGTCGCCGAGCTGCTCGCGGTGATCATCGAACGGTCCGTCGACCCCCGTGCCGCGCAGATGCTCCGCGCGCTCAACGCGGAAGCGTCCAAGTTCCCACATCTGCACCGTCGGTACTTCGACGAAGTCGTCGCGCCCCGACGCGCAGTCCTGCTCGGGTTGTTGGCGCGGGGCGTCGAACGCGGAGAGGTCGGCGCCGACGTCGATCTCGACCTCGCCGCGAGCGTCCTCGTCGCGCCGATCCTCAGCCGGGTCGCGTCGAACTCGACCGACGACCTCGATCCGGTCTCGACGAGTCGCACGATCGCGGATCTCGTGTTCGGGGGCCTGGCGCCACGTATCCCGCCGGGTCCGGCCATCGCGTAGGGGTCGCGCCCACGGTCCTTCGCGCCGCAGAGCGCGAGGTCGGCCCGGTTCACCACGACTTCCGGTTCGTTTCTGGCGCGAACTCTCCGGACCTGACGTCGAAAGCGCGTGCGAAGTCGGTAGGAACCGCCGGTTCTCGGTAGTCGTCCGGTCCGGCGTCAGTTGGGTACGGGATCGCCTTGTCGGGCGGCGACACGCGTGTCAGGAGCGGGCGCGCCTCGCTCGTCGAGGCGAAGGAGTCCGGCGTCGAGCGCGAACCGCACCAGCTCGGCCCGACTGTGCCGGTCGAGCTTCTGGTGGATGTGGGCGCGATGCGTCTCGATCGTGCGCAGGCTCGTTCCGAGGAGTTGCGCGATCTCGGCGTTGGTGTGACCCAACGCGAGCAGCCGCAACACGTCGGTCTCCTTCGGCGTCAACCCGCCGACCGCCGGATGCGCGACGTCTTCCGGCGGTCGCGACGCGAACGCGATGCCGATCGACGGCTGCAGGTACAAACCGCCGCGGGCCACCGTGCGAATCCCCGAGACGAGGTCGCTCTTCGCGGCCGACTTCAACACGTAACCGTCGGCCCCCGCCGCGAGTGCGCGCTGCACCGTGGGTAGGTCGTCGAGCGCCGTGAGCGCGATGATCGCCGCGTCGTGGAAGCGCTCCCGCAGCCGTTCGATCACGACGTTGTGCCGAGCGTCCGGGAGGTCGAGGTCGGCGACGACGACGCGCGGGTCGATATCGAGGTCGCAAATCCACTCGACCGTGGCAGCTTGGGCCACGACCTCGAGGTCGGCTTCCTCGTCCAGCAGTGCCCGCAAACCCTCGCGGAACAGCGTCTGGTCATCGACAAGGGCAAGGGTTATGACTGCGTCCGGTACGTGACTCAAGACCTGTCTCCCTTGCCGCCCGGCACTGAGACCTAAGGGGCATTCTTCCACCTCGCGAGGGGTTTGTGACCCGATTCGTCCGGCTTTCCCGCACGGGGAGGGATGGTCACGCGCTGGTGACGTGAGAGAACAGGGTTCTCACTCCCTCATAGGCGAACGGGGTGGTGCGGCGTTCGCGCGCAGTTCGCATACAATGTTTCCGACGGCCGTTCCGTCGATGCCAACATCGACGTTCCGCTCACGCGGAAGGCCAGGTACCAGTTCCCGGTCACTCGTTATGCACCGGGGCCGGAGGGCTTTCGGGCCCGCACTCTTCGGGGACGCACGTCGCGTCCTCCTTGATATCCAACGCGGAGATCAGTGACAGGAACGCCGACGCCGACGGCGCTCGCGCCGTGGCAGTTCGATATGTACGTCGATGCCGAGATCGATGGCGACGCGACGCCCGAGCAACTCGCGGTACTCCAGGCCGACCCCGTCGCGTGGCGCGCTTCCTTGCTCGCGCTCCTGCGCGACGCGGAGGAACATCTTGCAAGCGCGCGCACACTGCGGGGCGAAGAGCGCGAGCAGGTGATAGCCGACCTCGAATCGGAGCATCGCCGGCTCGCCGACGCGTGGGCACGGCACACGGGGATGCGGCGGGCCGAGTCCACCGCACGGCCCACTCGTTCCAACCGCAGCGCGCGCGATGATCGCGACGTCGCCGACGAGCACGAGCTCGAGCCCGGCGTGGTCGAGGTCCAAGTGTCGTGGGAGCCCGGACGCGTGGTCGCGTGGGCGGCGGGCCGCAACGCCCCGCCCGTCGGCGGCGAAGAGCTCGCCCAGATGCTGGCGACCGCCGGCGCCCCGGGCGCCGGCTGGGCCCGGCACGGCCCCGTGCCCCTTCCGAACGGGCCGCGGGCCGACGCCCAGGCCATTCCGGTCGGTGACGTGCTGGGATGGTTGGTCGCGGCGGGTGCCGGGCAGGTCGAGGGCATCGGCGAGAGCGTTCGGTGGCTCGGACGTGTCGCGATCTGGGCGGTCGAGCTGACCGCGCGCGGTGCCACGGTGCCGTTCCTGCGCCAACGCACGCGGCGCGGGGGAAGCGCACGCGACTCGAACGGCTCGTACTCGGTCCGGTGGACGCCCGCGCTTGTCGATCCGGTTCGCCTCGCGCGTTTGATCGAGACGATGCCCGGATCGCTGCTCGCGCTCGACCAGGACGTCGACGCCCGCGCGCTCACGCGTTCCGCGCTCACGGGAATGGTCGACGCCATCTGTCGAGACGGTGCCCGCCAGCTCGAGATGCCGGCGCCACCTCCCAACGTTCGCACCGCGACCGACGTCGCCGAGGCGTTCCTCGGTCGGCTCGACGGCAGCGCGTTCGACGCGCCGACGCGGCTCGCGAGCGACGTCGCGACGCGCATCGAACGCTGGGGTCGATCGGTCACGGGGGAGCGCGGCCGCCTGGTCGTGCGTCTCGATCCTCCCGACGACGCCAACGTCTGGCACCTCGCGGTGTTCGCCACGGGTACGCGTCGCGAGCTGTTGCCGATCGAGCAGGCGATCGTGAACGCGGGCTCGGGCCGCCCGCATCTCGAGGACGAGCTGACGCGACTCGAGCGCATGCTGCCGGCGTTGTTGCGGCCGGGCGGGACTCGGCGGGGCGAGGTGATCCTCAGTCAGGACGAAGCGTGGGAGCTCATGGCGACCACAGGTCCGCAGCTCGAGGCGGCCGGCTTCGACGTGCGCGTCCCCGCGCTCTCGCGGCGCAAGCCCACACCCTCGCTGCGCGTCTTCGTCGACGCGCCGACCGAGTCGGTCGTGGGTGCGAACCAGCTTGCCGACGTGCGCTGGTCGGCGGTGTTCGACGACGTCGAGCTGACGGCGGCCGACATCGCTCGCCTGGCGCGAGAAGCGCGCCCGCTCATCCGCTCCGGCGGTCGTTGGGTCGCGCTCGACAAGGCCGACCTGCAGGCCGCGGCCGAGGCGCTCGCCGAACGGGCCGACACCACCCAGCTCTCGGGTGCGGAGACGTTGCGGCTCGCGCTCGGTATCGAGGGCTCCGCGCTGGCCGGGGGTGTATCGGTCGTCGGCGGTGGTTGGGCGGCCGAGCTGCTCGAAGCGGCTGCCGATGTGTCGGCATCGCCGGCGGGAACTCCCGACGGATTCGTGGGCGAGTTGCGCAGCTACCAGGCCGAGGCGCTCGCCTGGCTCGGTTTCCTCGGCCAGGCCGGGCTCGGCGGTTGCCTGGCGCTCGACATGGGTTTGGGCAAGACGCCGACGATGCTCGCCGATCTGCTCGCGGGCGCGGGTTCCGGGCCCGCGCTCGTCATCGCGCCGCCCGCCGTCGTCGGGAACTGGACCGCGGAAGCGGCGCGGTTCACCCCCGGACTGCGCGTCGTCGTGCACCACGGCGCGAACCGCGCCGCCGCGGGCGAGATCGCGGCCAATGTCGCCGACGCCGACGTTGTCGTCACCACATACGGCACCGCGGTGCGCGACATCGATGCGATCGCCGAGATCTCGTGGTCGAAGGTCATCCTCGACGAGGCGCAGGCGATCAAGAACCCGGCGAACGACACCTCGCAGCAGCTCCGGCGCATTCCGGCCCGCACCAAGATCGCGCTCACCGGTACGCCGATCGAGAACGGTCTCGGCGATCTCTGGGCGATCCTCGACTTCGCCAATCCCGGGCTCGTCGGTCCGCGCCCGCAGTTCATCGCGCGGTTGTCGAACGACGGTCGCGCGGCCCGCGTCGAGGGCGAGGACGCGATGCGCGCGCTCAACGGCATCCTCGTGTTCCGGCGCACCAAGTCGGAGCCCGCGATCGCCGCGGAACTGCCCGACCAGATCGACGAGCTCGATCGTTGTGCGATGACGCCGGAGCAGATCGGTCTGTACCAGGCGTTGCTCGACACGCTCGTGACCGGCACCGCCTTGGCGGAGGGCGAAGGCAAGGCCCGCAACGGTCAGATCCTCGCCGCAATCACCGCGCTCAAACAGATCTGCAACCATCCGGCCGCGTACCAGGACGACGATCTCCCCCTCGAGGGACGATCGGGCAAGCTCGCGCGGCTCGAGGAGATCGTCGACGCGGTGTTCGCCGCGGGCGAGAGCGTGCTCGTGTTCACCCACTTCGCGCAGTGGGGCATCAAGCTCGCCGATCACCTGACCAAGCGCACCGGCACGCCCGTCGCCTGCTATCACGGCGGTCTCTCCCGCACCGCCCGCGACCAGATCATCGCCGACTTCCAGGGTGGCGACGGCCCCCGCGTGCTCGTGCTCTCACTCAAGGCCGGCGGTACCGGACTCAACCTCACAGCGGCCAGTCACGTCGTGTTGTACGACCGTTGGTGGAACCCGGCGGTCGAGGACCAGGCCCGAGATCGCGCGTGGCGCATCGGTCAGACCCGCACGGTCATCTGTCACCGGCTGATCTGCCCCGGCACCGTCGACGAGCGTGTCGAAGAGGTCGTCGCGGGTAAGCGCCGCATCGCCGATCTCGTGTTGCCGAAGTCGAGCTCGCTCGCCGATCTCGATCACGACCAGCTGAAGCTGGCGCTCGGCATCCGCCCCGACGCGCTGCTCACCGAGGATCTGCTTTCCTCCGAAGAAGAGGTCGCCGAGGTGCACGCATGAGCCCGCCCCGTCGTCGGTCGTCGAGCGCACGGTCGACCCCGCGCAAGAAGGCCGCGCCCAAGCGCGACTTCTGGGACGGTGTCGATCCCGGCGAAGAGCCGGTCGCGCTCCTGCGCCCCGCCGACGATCCGTCGGCGATGATCCGTTCGTTGGGTCCGCCGCCCCTGCCGGGCCGGGAGACCATCGCCGAGCACTACTTCGCGCTGGCGTTCGACAAGGCGTCGCGGCGGGCGTTTGCGCTCGCGGCTGCGAACGGTCTCGTCGACCTCGCCGAGCTCGACGAGTAACGCGCGGCAGCGGCTGACTGCCGGTGACCACGCGCTCATGCCGCCTGCGACGTGAGTGAGGCGTCAGCCGATCTTGACCACGGCGACGAGGAAGAAGAGGGCTTCGTCGGGCGCAATCGGTGGACGGCCGGCGGTTCCGTACGCGAGCGACGGCGGGATCGAGAGCAACCGGACCCCTCCGACCTTCATGCCGGGCACTCCCTGTTTCCAGCCCGCCATGATGTCGCTGGCGGCGGTCAGGTCGGCGTCGTAGGGCTGGGCTGTATACGACGAATCGAAGATCTTGCCGTTCGAGCACGTGAGCCCGACGTAGTTCACTGTGACCTTCGCGTTCTTCGGGACGACCGCGCCGGTCCCGACCTTGAGATCCTGCATCACGAGCTTGGTCGGTGCGGGGCCGGGGGCGATGAAGAATGCGGGTGAGCCCTTGGGGAGCGGGTCTTTCAGTCCGACGCAGGGCTTGCCTTTCGCCGACGCGAGGGTCGTCGTCGTGGTGGGTGCGTCGGTGTTCGTCGGCGCGACCGCGACCTTGGCGCTGCTGTTGTTCCCGCCGAGGGCCACGCCGAGCGCGAGAACGACGACGAGGATGATCACGGCTGCGGTTCCGCCCACCTGACGGCGGCGTCTCTGCGTGCGTTGGCGCTCGGCCCGGGCCGCGGCGACCCGTTCCTTTTGGCGGTTCTGTCGCGCGCGGACTTCTTTGGACGAGGGCATCGGGCGGAAACGGTACTCGCGCGTCGCGCCGGT
>JBEPUZ010000064.1:0-19015 GCA_041691275.1 Actinomycetota bacterium
TCAGCCGAGGAGGAGGTCGGCGGCGGCGGCGAGGTCTTCGTCGACCCGATCCGGGCCGTCGACCCCGCAGACCCAGCCGTTGAGCGACGAGAGCCAGACCTGCATGAGGATGCGCGCGACCCTCACCTCGACGGTCGTCGCGGCCCGGCGCTCGGGCGCGTGGATCGCGTTCGTGATGATCCCGGTCATGATCTCGGTGACCCGGCGCACGATGTCGGCGTTCTCGATCTGCGCGGTGCCGAACGAGCGCACCATCGCCGCGGTGACGTCGGGGTACTCCCGCAGCGACCGGTTCGCGCCCCGCAGTACCGACACCACGCGGGCCGCGGGCGTCGGTTCGCCGGGCGGGTGCACCTCGAGATAGGCCCGCAGATCGGCCTGCTGCTCTGCCATCGCCTCGAGCAGCAACCGCTCCTTGGACGCGAAGTAGCGGTACACGGTGCCGAGCGCGACATCTGCCGCGGCGGCGACGTCGCGCATCTGCACCGCGTCGAACCCGCCGGCGGCCGCGAGCTCCAGGGTCGCGTCGAGTACCCGGCGGCGCCGGGCCGCCTGACTGCGGGCGAGCGCGCCTGCGGGGGCGGTCTCGGGGTCGGGAGCTGCGGTCACCACGATCGGAATTGGAACACGTTCTGATTTTGACCGCAAGCAGTCATATTCCGGAGGCACGCTCTGCCCGATCTCCGCCGTCGGGGGCCTCGATTTCCGCAAGCCGCGGACCTCGATTTCCGCAAGCCGCGGGCCTCGATTTCCGCAAGCAGCGGGCAGGGTGGGACGCTCCCGGCATGGAACTTCTCGACTTGGCCGACAAGCTGTTCACGGGCGAGCTCCCCATCGAGGCCCATCACCCGTTCGCCTCGAGCGGGCAGATGGCCGAGGTGCAGCCCGGCCTTGCGTTCGTCGACGCCTTCGCCAACTCAGCCGCGGTCGCGACCCCGGACGGGCTCGTGATGGTCGACACCAGTGGCGTATTCCACGCCCAAGCCGTACACGACACGATCCGGACGTGGTCGGACCGACCGCTCCACACGGCTGTGTTCACCCACGGCCACATCGACCATGTGTTCGGCGTCGACCTGTACGAGGAGGAGGCGCGCACGAACGGTTGGGCGGCACCGCACGTGATCGCGCACACGGCCATAGCGGAGCGGTTCGAGCGCTACCGAATGACGGCGGGATACAACGCTGTGATCAACCAACGACAGTTCAAGACGCCCGGGCTGCGGTGGCCGACCGAGTACCGGATGCCCGACGAGACGTACACCGACACGCTGGCGATCACGGTCGGCGGCGAAGCGTTCGAGCTCTTCCACGACCGGGGCGAGACCGACGACGCGACGTGGGTGTGGGCCCCGGCCCGCCGCGTGTTGTTCGCGGGCGACATGTTTATCTGGGCTTCTCCGAACTGCGGCAATCCCCAGAAGGTGCAGCGGTACGCCCGCGACTGGGCGGTCGCGTTCCGCAAGATGATCGCGCTCGAACCCGAGGTGTTGCTGCCCGGGCACGGTTTGCCGATCGTCGGAGCCGATCGCGTCCGTCGCGCGCTCACCGAGGGCGCGGAGCTCCTCGAGTCGATCGTCGAACAGACACTTGCATTGATGAACGAAGGCGCTCGTCTCGACGACATCGTGCAGGCGGTGCGCGCGCCCGAGCACCTCCTCGAGCGCCCGTATCTGCACGCCGTGTACGACGAGCCCGAGTTCGTGGTGCGCAACATCTGGCGCCTGTACGGCGGGTGGTACGACGGCGACCCGTCGCACTTGAAGCCCGCACCCGCCGACGCGCTCGCACGGGAGATCGCCGATCTCGCGGGCGGTGCCGGAAGACTGGCCTCCCGTGCGCTCGAGGTCGCGGCGACCGGCGACCTTCGGCTCGCGGGTCATCTGGTCGAGTTGGCCGCGCAGGCCGCACCCGACGACAGCGACGTCCACGCCGCGCGCGCGGAGGTGTTCGGCGCCCGGGCGAGGGAGGAAGCCTCGACGATGTCGAAGGGGATCTTCTCGTGGGCCGAGCACGAGTCGCAGCAGAAGTCCGATCCGCCCACCCGATGAGCAACCCGCAGTAAGGAACTCCCACAGTGAAGATCGAGGGCTCGAACATCTTGTTGACCGGCGCGTCGTCGGGCATCGGTGCCGCGCTCGCGCCGATCCTCGCGGCGCGGGGTGCGACCGTGGGCATCGTCGCCCGTCGCGCCGACCGGCTGGAGGAAGTACTGGAACGGTGCCGGGCCACGTCACCCAACTCGCAGATGTGGGTCGCCGACCTCGGCGACCTCGACCGGGCCGAACAGGTGGCGCTCGAAGCATGGGACGCGTTCGGGAACGTCGACGTCCTCGTCAACAACGCCGCGATCCCGAAGCGCACACGCGTGACCGATCTCACGCCGGCCGATGTGCAGCACCTCATGGACGTCGACTTCCACTCCCCCGTCCGCATGGGACTCGCGCTGCTCCCGCGCATGCTCGAGCGCGGATCGGGGCAGATCGTGTTCGTGTCGAGCATGGGTGGACGGATTCCCATCGCGAACGAGTCGGCGTACAACGCGGCGAAATACGCGATGTGCGGGTTCGCCGAAGCGATGCTCCTCGATCTCGCGGGGACGCCGGTGCAGGTCAAGCTCGTGTTGCCGGGCCCGATCGAGACCGAGATCTGGGACCAGCCCGACAACGTGCCCGCGCTGATGCACGTCGACAAGGTGCCGGCCGTCGACTGCGCCGCCGGCATCGCAGACGCGATCGAGGACGGCGGGTTCGAGTACTACATCCCGCCGGTGTATCCGGGCGGGATCGACGCGAAGTCGATCGCGGTGGGCAAGGCCCAGGACTGCGACGGCTTCCTGTTCGGCATGGGTGCTTTCACCGCGTCGCTGCGGGAACAGGCGCCCTCATGAACGAGGTCCGCGACAACAGGTCGCGCTCGCGGTACGAGCTGATCGCCGACGGCGACGTGGTCGCGTTCGCGCAGTACGTCATGCGGGGCGGACGCCTGATTCTCGTGCACACCGAAGTCGACGACGCTCGTTCGGGAAAGGGTCTCGCCACCGCGCTCGTCAAGGGAACGCTCGACGACATCCGCGTGCGCGGCATCGAGATCGTCCCTGTGTGCGAGTTCGTCGATCACTTCATCGTCAAGCATCCGGAGTACGACGATCTCGTCGACCACGAGATGTTCGACGCGCTCAACGCGGAGAAAAGGCAGAAGAAGCGCTGATCGCTCAACCGGTGGCGAGCGTGTGCCGCCGGAAGAAGTCGACGACGAGCCGGGGAACGGCGGCCGGCGGTTCGTGCCCGCCCGGATAGATGTAGGTCTCGAGCTCGAGATTGCCTCGACCCTTCTCCGAGCGCAGAAACCCTGTCATTGTCGCTCGAGCCGGGTCGGCGCCGATCTTCGTCTCGGCGAGAGGTATCGCCCGCTTCTGGTTCGCGTACGGGACGATCGGATCGGTCTCGCCCATCGCGAGGAACATCGAGCGGGGCGGATCGGTGGGGAGCAGTTGCACCAACACCCCGGACAGGTTGGCCGTGGCCGCGATGCCGGCGCCCCGCTCGTGCAACAACAGCGAAACGAATGCCGACCCGTTCGAGTGGCCCATCGCGTAGACCCGGTTGTTGTCGACGGGCAGCGCCGAACGCAGCGAGTCGAGCATGGTGTCGTAGAACGCGAGATCGGCGTCGCCGCCCTCCCCCGCGGCTGTCTGCCAGCCGGTCTCCGCGCCGGCGGGGTCGGTTTTGCCCTTGTGGCCCACGAGGCCCTGCGGGTAGACGACGATCGCTTCGGGCCAGAGGCCCTCGATGTCGAACTTGCGCTCGATGTTCGCGCCCGTACCGCCGTGTCCGTGGAAGACGAACACGAGGGGCGCGGCCTTGGTGAGGGTCTTCGGAACCACGACGACCGCGGTGCGCTTCACGGCTTGCACCGTGTACGTCTCGACGTGTCGACCCGCGGGCAGGCTCGCTGTCACCGCGACGGCGGTCGGAGTGGTCGTGGTCGGAGCAGTCGTGATCGATGCCGTCGTTGCGGGTGTCGCCGTGGTCGGTGAGGTTGCCGGCGACGTGGTCAAGGACGTGCCGGAACCGCATCCGGTTGCCAGCGCGGCCACCGCAACAAGGACCGCGCCCGAGAGATGGCTACGTCGAATGCTCATGCCCCAGTGTGCGCCGCCACGGTTCGGGCGGCATGAGCGATACGTCAGGAGTGTGTGAGGTCGCCGACCGCGACGAGGTCGACCGGGATCCCACTGAACACCGCGTTGCCCGACAGCGGATCGAACAGATCACTGCTCGAGAGCACGTTCGAGTTCGCGCCCGCGTGCTCGGCGGCCGTCGTCATGGTCGTACCTTCGACGTCGTGCCCCCAACCGTGGGGGATGCTCACCACGCCCGGCATCACCGCGTCGGTCACCTCGGCCGGCAGCACGATCGCGCCCGAGATGGAGCTCACGCGCACGTCGGCACCGTCGGCGAAACCGATCCGGGCCGCGTCGTCGGGATGCACGTGCACGGTGCAGCGGGGTTTGCCCTTCACCAGGACCGGGAGGTTGTGCATCCACGAGTTGTTGGAGCGCAGATCTCTCCGGCCGACGAGCACCAGCGGCCCGCCCGCATCCGCGGCCGGTCGATCGAGGAGCGCGCGGAGGCGGGCGACATCGTCCACACACGCAGCGGGTGCGAGCTCGATCTTGCCCGACGGGGTGCGCAACACCTCCGGGATCCGGGGCTGCAGCGGCCCGAGGTCGACACCGTGCGGATTCGCTTCGAGCACCGCCAGCGTCAGGCCGTCCGGATCGGCGCCGAAGCCGTCGCCGTACGGGCCGGTGCGCAGCATGAGATCGAGCACGCGCTCGGGACCCCGCCGCGCCGAGAGCATCTCCATCAACTCGCCCGCATCGCGACCTTTAACGTTCGAGCCGCGTCGCCCGACCGCCTTCGCTACTAGTCCCGACACCACCAGATCGTCGAACTCGTCGACGTCGACGTGCGCGCCCTGCCCGCCGATCACGCCCGCGAGCCGCAACAGCGAGCTCCACTCGGGCATGTCGCCCGGGTCGAGGTCGACGATCGGGGGTGAGTAGTTCGCGACGTTGCGCACCGCGAGGTTGTAGAGCGCGATGTCGTAGTGCCCGCGTGCCAGCTCCGGTTCGGGCGGCAGGATCACGTTCGCGTGCCGCGTCGTCTCGTTGAGGTAGATGTCGAAGCTAACCATGAAGTCGAGGTTCGGCAGGGCGCGGCGGACGCGATCCGAGTTCGGGATCGAGACCGCGGGATTGCCCGCCACTGTGATCAGCGCGCGGATCTGACCCTCGCCCGGCGTGTCGATCTCCTCGGCGAGGCACACGACGGGGAGCTCGCCGAAGAACTCCGGCAGCCCACGAACCCGCGAGGTGCGGCGGCCGAACGAGACGCCCCTCCCCTTCCCCGTCGCCTCTCCCGAGAACGACGTCGCCGCGTTGGTGAACATCGCGCCGCCGGGGCGATCGAGGTTGCCGGTACACACGTTGAGCACGTCGACGAGCCACGACGCGAGCGTTCCGAACTCCTGGGTGCAGGTGCCGATACGGCCGTACACGGCGGCGGTCGGAGCAGCCGCGAGGTCGTGCGCCACCCGCCGGATGGTGTGGGCATCGATACCGCACGCGGGCGCCACGACTTCGGGCGAGAACGCCGCCGCGAGCCGGCGCACGTCGTCGACACCGGCGACATGGGCCGCAACATCGCCGAGGTCGACCAGTCCGTCGGCGAACAACACGTGCACCAGCGCGAACAGGAAGAGGGCGTCGGTCGCGGGACGGATCGGAAGGTGCTCGTCGGCCTCCTCGGCGGTCTTCGTCCGGCGCGGGTCGACGACGACGAGCTTCCCGCCGCGCGCCCGCAGCGCCCGGAGCCGGCCGGGCATGTCGGGCGCGGTCAACAACGAGCCGTTCGACGCGTATGGATTGGCGCCGAGCATCAAGAGGTAGTCGGTGCGATCGACGTCGGGAACCGGGATGGTCAGGCCGCCGCCGAACATCATGCCGGCCGACACCTGCTTCGGCATCTGATCGACGGTGCTCGCGCTGAAGACGTTCTTCGTGCGCGCTGCCTGGAGCACGACCTTCCCGTAGAGGAGCCCGGCGAGATTGTGCGCGTTCGGATTGCCGAGATAGACGGCGATGGCGTCGGGGCCGTAGCGCTCGCGGATGGGCGTGAGCCCGGTCTCGATCGCTGCGAACGCTTCGTCCCAGGTCACTTCGTGGAACGTGTCACCCTTGCGCACGAGCGGCCTACCGATGCGGTCCGGATCAGATTCGAGTTGCTTCAGCGCAGTTCCCTTCGGGCAGAGGAAACCGTGACTGAACACGTCGTCCCGGTCGCCGCGCACGAGCGTGATCGCATCGTCGGTGAGATGCAGCTCGAGTCCACAGGTCGCTTCACACAGGTGGCACGTTCGGTACTCGGTGCGCGTCGCTGCTCGCCTGGTGTCGGCCATACAGAGAGGGTACGACCGGGCCGGCTGGGCCGTCGCCTGCCTGCTCATCACTCGGCGGATTGCCGGGAGCCGGAGGTTCTGCCGATCAGGGTGAACACGGAGGTGGGCGACGGTTTGAGGATCTCTACGCGGGCGTCGGCGAAGGGCGGAGCGGCGAGGACCGACGGCCGGGAACGGGATTCGTCTCCGCGCATTCGGAGCGCTCCGGACGCGGCGTTGCACGGCTTCGACCCGTACGCGAAGTCGTCGGTTCGGCGCTCGTGGTGGCGCGCATTCAGGCGACGAAGAAAACCTATGACGTAGCCGATTTCCTCTGTGTTTGTAGTACTTTTTCGGGTCGACTCGAATATATGTTCGTATCGGGGATCGCAGAGATCGCACAGGACATTCGCGACCTCGAAGCCGGCATGTCGGCCGTGCTCCACAAGATCGGCGCCTACGACCGGGCCGCCAGCTACACGACCGACGGCTACACCAACACCGCCGTCGCATTACGCGTCACCTGCCGACTCGACCACGGTGTCGCCGCCGGACACGTGAAACTCGCCCGCAAACTCGACCTGCTCCCCGACGTTGCCGAAGCGTTCGCGGCCGGTGACATCTCCCGGGCTCACGCCGCGGTGATCGCCGACGCCCACACCCCCGAACGGGCATCACAGCTCACACCGATCGAACCGCAGTTCGTGGAGATCGCCCGCCAACATCCGCCCCGCACGCTGCGCGGATTCGTGCGCCGGGTGGTGGATGCGATCGACGGCGACGGCGGAGCCGCCAGCGACGACAAACAACACGCCCGGCGCCGCCTGCACCTCTCGAAGACGTTCGACGGCATGTACGCCGTCGACGGCTTCTACGACCCTGCCGACGGCGCCTTCCTCGAACGGGCCCTCCAGACCGAGATGGAACGCGACCACCTCGCCCACGACCCCCGCCCCGTCGCACAACGGCGAGCCGACGCACTCCTGCATCTCGTCCGGCGCGGCCACCTACGCGGCGAGACAGGCACCGCCCGCGCCGTGCGCGAACACTTCAGTGTCGCCATCGACCTGTACGACCTCCCCGGCGCCAGCCACCCTGACATCGACCGCATCCGCACCGAAGCCCGCCACTACGGCCACCTCTCCGCCGCGACCCTCGCTCGCCTCACCTGCGACTGCGACATCAGCCGCGTCATCACCGCCGGACCCAGCGAGATCCTCGACGTCGGCCGCACCACCCGCACCATCCCACCCGCACTCTGGAAAGCGCTCGTCATCCGCGACCGGCACTGCCAACACCCCGGATGCGACCGACCCCCACCCGACTGCGAAGCCCACCACCTCCGACACTGGTCCCAGGGCGGACCGACATCCCTCGACAACCTCAAGCTCTACTGCTGGCCCCACCACACCGAACAACACCAACACACCGCCCACGCCCGCGCTGGGTAGCCGGGCGCGTGACACATGCCGGAAGGCGAGGCAAGATTCACAGATGGCCACGAGCCCGCCATCGGAATACGAGGGTCCGGATCTGCGCGCGCTGCGTCCGTATCTCATCGTCGGCGACGCGGGTTCGGCCATCGAGTTCTATACGCGGGCATTCGCGGCGACCGAGCTCGAACGCCACGCGACGCCATCAGGTGGCGTCGGCCATGCGAAGCTCCGGATTGGCGAGACGATCGTCGAGATGGGCGAACATCCGAGCGCAAAGGGTCGCGAGAGTGAATCGATACCGAGGGTCGGACTTCGGCTGTACGTCGCCGACGTCGACGACACGTATGCCCGAGCGATCGCGGCCGGCGCGACGGGCGACGCACCGTCGGAGCGTCCACCGGGGACCCGGGCCGCGATCGTCTACGACCCGTTCGGTCTCACCTGGTGGCTCGCCGCAAAGATCCGCTAGCTATCCGCGGGCCGCGCATCACCTCGGCCGTTACGTAACCGGAGGCGGCCACAGGCGCGGGTTGCGAGGGCCGTCGGCGATCTCGCCGGGGGCGGTCCCCTTGAGCCACATGTGCAGATCCCACTGTTGATACAGGTTCCGTGGCTCGGTGGCGCGCGCTCCGTCGGCGTACCAGATGACGGTGAAGACCTCGCGGTTCGTCGTAGTCGGATTGGCGTCGGCGCGATGCAGCGTCCAACCCGCGTGGAACGTCGCGTCTCCGGCCGGCATCCCTCCGTATGTCTGCAACGGGAGACCGCGCGCGGTCACGAGATCCTCCACCGTCGCGTCGGACGCGTCGGAGATGTCGAACGCGCCGATGTCGCCCAAGCGATGGCTTCCGGACGCGAACGTCATCGAGCCGACCTCGTCCGGTACGTCGACGAGTGGCATCCACATCGTGATCGTGCGATCCGTGTCGAGCGGCCAGTAGACCTGGTCCTGATGCCACGGTGTCGGACCGCCGCCGACCTCCTTGAAGAGCGCCTGATCGTGGTACAGGCGAACGCCGGGAACGCCGAGCAGATCCGCGGCGAGCCGCGCGAACCGCGGCGCCCACACGAACGCCTTCACTGCGTCGTCGAGTCGCCAGAGGTTCGTCGACTGCACGAACGCCTTGCCGTACGTGTCGCGCGTCTCGAGCGGCGGCGGTTCCGGGTTGCGCTGCTGCGCGGCATCGGAGATAAACGGCCGATACGACGCGACCTCGTCACGGGAACAGACACCGGGCACGTGTGCGTGGCCGAGTTCCCGGAACTCGTCGACGGCGGTCGCGGTCGTTGCGACCAGGCTGTCGAGCGGCGCCGACGAGATCGATTTCATTGCGAAGCAGCATAGATTGATCGGTCGCTGCAGTCCTCTGTGCGGCGCGAACGCGCTTGCGTCCAATCGGGAAACCGTGCGCCGGCAACCCCCGGTGCGGTCCCGCCCGTAGCCTCTCGTCGACGGCCCTCCTCGGGGAGACGACGCTGACGGACGAACTCATCCGGGTGCTCGACGGGTACACACCGATGTCGACCCACGAAGCAACCGATCTCGGACGCATCCGGGAGGCGGCGAGGTACCGCGATGTGTTCTCCCGGTCCGCCGAGCTGCACGTGACCGCGTCGGCGCTCGTGATGCACCGACCGACGCGCCGGGTGCTGTTGCGCTGGCACCCGAAGATGCAACGGTGGATGCAGGTCGGCGGACACTTTGACCCGGGCGAGGCGGATCCGTACGCGGTCGCACTCCGCGAAGCGCGAGAAGAGACGGGCCTGCAGGACCTCGCTTCGATCACGCCCGGAGCCACGCCCGTGCACGTCGTGATCGTTCCTGTTCCGAGCTTCGCCGACGAAGGCGCGCACGAACACGCCGACGTGCGTTACGTCCTGACCACCGAACATCCGGAGGCCGTGGCGCCGGAGACCACGGCCGCGAAGTTGCGCTGGCTGTCGATCGCAGCGGCGACCGCCGAGGTCGACGAGGAGAACCTGCGCGAGTTCCTCGCGCGCGCCGCAGCCATGTGACCGGAGCCGGGGGCACGCCGTCTCGCGCTACGAATACGGGAACCAACGGGGAAGGCGCAGCACACCGAGATCGCCGGACGCGAGGATGCCGCCGCCTCCGCGCGGATCGCGGCCGTAGAGCCAAGCAACGATGTCGCACCCCCACCCGATCGCCTCACCGTCGGCGGCGCCATCGTCGTCGGCGCGCACGCGTACGTCGTCGCCGTGGATCTCGACTCTCCAGGCCCGGTCGTGATCGGTGCAGACGATGCGGTACTCGACGTCGAGGCGCGGACGGGTGCCGAGAGCGCGCCCCGGCAACGTCGACAGCACCTCGTCGAGTGCGGGTCCGACGAACGCGACCGGCCAGTCGGACGGTTCGTACCCGCGATCGAGATCGACGGCATGGATCTCGACCTCCTTCAGTCGCACCCATACGAACTCACGCATCGTGCGGTCGGCCGAGGCTCTGCCCTTGATCTCCCAGCCCGGACCGGACAGCTCGCCCCACGCCTCGACGAGTCGGTCGTGCGCACCCCGGAGATCGGAACGCAGCACCGCCGCGCTCGCACCGCGGCCGGCCGCGATCCCGGCTGCACGAAAATCCAGGCTCGGATACATCGCCGCGCTCTCGCCGCGGTTCGCGGCCTCGACCATCCCGCGGATGCCGTCGGCGTTGCGGGCGAGGTGGGTCAGCAGCTCGGCCCGGCTCCAGCCCGCCAACCGTGACGGAGCCGCGGCCTGGTCGTCGGTGAGATCATCGAGCGAGCGCAGCACCTGGCGGGTGATGCTCCGAACCTGGTCGATCTCCGTGGTGGGGGCCGGCACTCCCGAAGCGTAGGCGGCAGCTGCCGGCAGACTCGTAGGGTGTCGCCGATGGACGACCGTCTGTACTTTCGCCAGTTGCTCGCCGGCCGCGATTTCGCGCACGACGACCAGATCGCAAAGCAGATGGCGAACTTCGTGTATCTCATCGGCGATCGCGAGACGGGTGAGGCCGTCGCCATCGATCCCGCGTACGGCCCGGCCGAGCTCGTCGACATCCTCGCCGTCGACGGGATGAACCTGCGCGACGTGCTGATCACGCATTACCACCAGGACCACGTAGGCGGTGACCTCGGCGGCTGGTCGATCGCAGGTGTGGCCGAGTTGCTCGCACTCCCCGGCGTCGACGTCAAGGTGCACGTCCAGGCCGACGAGGCGTTCGGCGTGAAGCGCGTCACCGGCTGTTCCGACTCCGACCTCGAGCTCCATGCGTCGGGCGACGTGCTCGAGGTCGGCGTCATCCCGATCACCTTGATCCACACTCCCGGCCACACGCCGGGTTCGCAATGCTTCTTCGTCGACGGCATGCTCGTGAGTGGCGACACGCTGTTCCTCGACAGCTGCGGCCGTACCGATCTTCCGGGCGGCGATCCCGAGGCGCTGTACGAGAGCCTGACTCAGAAGCTCGCGATCGTTCCCGACGAGACCGTGCTGTACCCCGGTCACATGTATTCGGCCGAGCCGAACGCGCCGATGGGCGACGTACGCCGGACGAACGTCGTCTACCGGCCGCGCACGCGCGACCAGTGGATGATGATGTTCGGCAACACGTAGACCACTACGTCAGAAGGTCGAGCCGCGAGCGCGGCGTCGCACGTTCGCGTCGCTCGTGACCTGATGCTCTAGCTCGGTATGGCCAGCGGTGACGACCGGGAGACATGCCCGCCCCGATGTGCGACAACGCGACCCGAGAGATCCCGATCCGCTCCGCAAGCTCGACCTGGGTCCTGTAGAACGGTTGCCATGACGACGCGACGCGCACTCATCACCGGGATCACCGGCCAGGACGGCTCCTATCTCGCGGAGTTCCTGCTCGAGAAGGGCTATGAGGTCGTCGGAGTCGTGCGCCGGAGCTCGACGGTCAACTTCGAGCGCATCGCCCACATTCAAGACGACCTCGAGCTCGTCCCCGGAGATCTGCTCGACCAGGGTTCGCTGGTGAACATCATCGCCGAGCACCGGCCGGCCGAGGTCTACAACCTCGCCGCGCAGAGTTTCGTCATGACGAGCTTCTCGCAGCCGGTGTTGACCGGCGACGTCACGGGTCTCGGCGCGGTGCGGATCCTCGAAGCGATCCGCCACGTCGACCCCGATATCCGCTTCTACCAAGCCAGCTCCTCGGAGATCTTCGGGAAGGTGATGGAGGTACCGCAGACCGAGTCGACGCCGTTCTACCCGCGCTCGCCGTACGGCGCGGCGAAGGCCTACGCGCACTGGATCACCGTCAACTATCGCGAGAGTTACGACCTCTTCGCGACGAGCGGCATCCTGTTCAACCACGGCTCACCTCGGCGCGGACTCGAGTTCGTCGAACGCAAGGTGAGTCACGGCGTCGCCCGGATCGCGCGCGGGATCGACAAGGAACTGCGGCTCGGCAATCTCGACGCGCGCCGCGACTGGGGCTTCGCGGGCGACTACGTCGAGGCGATGTGGGCGATGCTGCAGCTCGACGAACCGGGCGACTACGTCATCGCGAGCGGCGAGACCCATTCGATCCGCGACCTGTGCGAGCTCGCCTTCGGGCGCGTCAACCTCGACTGGACCGACTTCGTGGTCCAAGACGATCGGTTCTACCGCCCCGCCGAAGTCGACCTGTTGATCGGCAATCCGGCCAAGGCGTCGGCGACGATGGGCTGGAAGCCGCGCACCAACTTCCGCGCGCTCGTCGAGATGATGGTCGACGCCGATCTCGCCGCGCTGTCGGAGAGGCCGACGAGGCGCGATATCTAGCTCGGATCGAACGTCACCGACAGGGCGCGCGGTCCGCGGAACGCGAAGCCCTCGATCACGGCCTCGTCGACGCCCGCGGGATCGAGGCGGAGGCTCGGGAGCCGTTCGAGGATCTCGTTGAGGCCGACCCGCAACTCGAGGCGCGCGAGATGCATGCCCAGGCACTGGTGCGGGCCGGTACCGAAGGCGAGATGGTGCTGCACCGGACGGCCGAGCTTCCACTGATCGCCGTCGTCCCATCGGTCCTCGTCGCGATTCGACGAACCCGTGAGCACACCGATTGGTGAGCCCTTGGCGATCGGGCAACCGCCGACCTCGGTGTCCGCCACGGCGACACGGCTGACGAGGGTCACCGACGTCTCCCACCGCAACGTCTCCTCGATGACCTCGGGGATGAGCTCGCGATCCGCGTACACGCGCTCCAGCGCGTCGGGATGCGTCAGCAACGCGTACATCGCGTTGCCCATCACGCGGTAGGTCGTCTCACCACCCGCGGGGAGGAGCAATCGGAGGAAGCCGTAGAGCTTGCCGTCGGTGAGGCGCTCACCGTCGATCTCGGCGTTGACGAGATCGGAGAGGAAGTCGCCGGTCGGGTTCGCCCGCCGCGCCTCGACCAGCGGTTCCAGGTAGTCCTTCATCGCCGCGCTGGCCGCGTGGCCGCGCTCGGGCGCCATCGGTCCGGTGTTGATCTCTTCGGCCCACTGCGCGAATTGGCCCGCGTCGGCGAGCGGTACGCCGACGATTCCGCAGATGACCTGCATCGGATAGAGCGCGGTGACCGTCGCGACGAGATCGGCCCTGCCCGCCGGTGCGATCGAGTCGAGCAGGCGGTTGATGATGGGCCGCACGAGTGTTTCGTCCCACTTGTCGAGCTGGGACGCGCGAAACGCCTTGGCGACGAGGTTGCGGTACTTGCGGTGCTCGTCGCCGTCCATACCGACGAGGAGCTCACCCATGAACTCGCCGATGTGGTCCATGTTGATCGACGAGGCGAAGGTCTTGTCGTCGCGCAGCGCCGCGTCGGCGTCCTTGTACTTGCTGATCTGGTAGAAGGGATTCGGTCCCATGACGTCGGAGCTGATGCCCAGGACGGGGCACTCCGACCGGCGGAGATCCCCCCAGGCTTCGTAGGGCTGGGCCGTGAACCAGTCGAGGTCGGGACCAACTTCGTCCTGGGTGTCGGCAGCCATACCTGACACGGTAGTCAGGTTCGGGCCGCAATGGTCAAGGTCGACCGGAAGCGCGCCGATCCCCTTTCCGTGGGCAAGAAGGACAAGGCGCCGCGCCAACTCGGACCGGCGACGGTCATCAAACCCGCGCTCTTCGGGGCGACCGCGCTCGTCGTCGTCCAGGGTGCGATGAAGGTCTTCCTCAAAGCCTGACGGGCGCGCCTCGGAGAGCCCGTTCGGCCTGACGTCCGTGTCAGTCGGCGAAGTAGCCTCGCAGCATGGCTGCGCACGCGACCGGCGCGAATCCTTTCGCCGACACCGAAGACCAGGCTGCGTTGCGGCAACTCGCACGCGATGTCGCCGAGCGCGAGCTCGCGCCGATGGCCCGGCACGGCGACGAGACCGAAGAGTTCCCGCAGTGGTCATGGGACGGCATGCGCAAAGCCGACCTGTTCGGCATCACCATCGGCGAGCGTTGGGGCGGCTCCGGGCTCGGTGACATCGAGGCCGCGATCGTGCTCGAAGAGCTCGGCCGGGCCGACGTGTCGAGCGCGATCCTCGCTCAGCTGATCTTCAACGGCCCGCCCCGCGCCATCGAGCATCTCGGCAACGACGAGATGAAGGATCGCTGGCTGCCGATGGCCGCGAGCGGCGACGCGTTGTTCTGCATCGGGATCAGCGAGACCGAGGCGGGAAGCTCCGTCGGCCATATGCGGGCGCGCCTCACCCCCGACGGCGACGGCTTCCGTCTCAACGCCTACAAGAACTACGTCACCGGCGGGCACAAGGCGCGGGTATGCCTCGTCTGGTGCCGCTTCCCGGACAGCGTCGGGACCAAGGGCATCGGCGCGGTCATCGTCGACCTCGAAGCACCGGGCGTGACGATCGCCGGCACCCACGTGAAGATGGGACTGCGGGCGACAAGCGAGGCCGAGCTCGCGTTCGACGACGTGCGCATCGAGCCCGAGGACGTGTTGCTCTGGGGCGATCCCGACAACAGCGAGTCGTTCAAGACGCTGATCTCGCACATCAACCACGAGCGCTGCGGCAACGCCGCGATGTGTGTGGGTGCGGCGCAGGGCGCGCTCGAGTACGCGATCGGATACATGAACGAACGCAAGCTCGGCGACAAAACGCTCGCGAACCTGCAGGGGCTGCAGTGGAAGATCGCCGACATGGCGACCCAGCTCGAAGGCGCCCGGCTCCTGCTGCAGCGAGCGGTACACATGGCGGGTCCGCACGGCACCCCGCCCGCGCTCGAGACCGCGATGGCGAAGACCGCCGCGAACCTCGCCGCGAAGTTCGTGTGCGACGAGGCGATCCAGCTCCTCGGCGGGTACGGATTCTCCCGCGAGTATCCGGTCGAGCGCGTGTACCGCGACATCCGCGGGCTGTGCATCGGCGCGGGAACGATCGAGATCCAGCGCAATTTCGTCGGCACGAGTGTGTTGAAGGGTGCGACGCCGTCGAGCGACGGATGGAAGTCGCGCCGCGCGTGACGTCGCGCGCCTGACAGCTGTGCTCGCGGCCACGTTCACGTCTCGTCTCGTCGCGCGGTACCGGAGCGCAGGCGGGCCGTGGGATCGACCGTCGCTCGACGTTCTGCTCGCGCGGGTCTCGGCGCCCGCGCTCGCCCAGCGCGTCGCCCGGGTGGCGGGCGGACTGCGGGCGCGAGGAGTGCAACCGGGCGACGCCGTCTCCTGGCAGTCGCCGAATCGCGACGAGGTCGCGGTTCTCTACCGCGCGTGCTGGCGGTTGGGTGCGATCGCGGCGCCCGTCCATCACCTCATGGGCGCGACCGATGTCACGGGCGTGCTCGAAGCGGTGCAGCCGTCGTTCGTCGTCGCCGATATCGATGCGCTCCCCGAGGGTGACGCGGTCGGCGAGCCGTGGACCGACGCCACCCGCCTGGCCGCGGTGCTCTTCACGTCGGGCTCGAGCGGGACCCCGAAGGGCGTGCTGCACACGCAGGCGACGCTCGCGTACAAGGCCACGCAGATGCAGGTCGCGCACGAGCTCGGGCCGGACGACTGCGTGCTGATGCCCGCGCCCGGCGCGCACATCTCCGGCCTCCTGAACGGGATCACGCTGCCGGGCGTCGTCCCGTTCCCGACGGTCTTCATGGCCCGCTGGGATCCCGAGCACGCGCTTGCCCTCATCGAACGCGAACGGGTCACCTTCATGGTCGGGCCGCCGACGTTCTTCGTGTCGATGATGCAGTCGCCCGGCTTCACGCACGAACGGGTCGCGAGCCTGCGCCTGATCTCGAGCGGCGGCGCCGGGGTCGGTCAGGCGTTCGTCGACGAGGCGTCGGAGGCGTTCGGCGCGCGGGTGAAACGCACGTACGGATCGACCGAGGTACCGACGATCATCACCGACGGTCACACGATCGGCGAGGTCGAAGTGCGGGTCGACGAGCGCCGCGAGCTCCTCGCACGCGGACCGGAGGTGTGCGTCGGCTATCTCGACGCCGCGCAGACGGCGGAGGCATTCACCGCCGACGGGTGGTTCCGCACCGGCGACCTGGCCGAGATCGATCCGACCACGAGCGCGATCGAGATCGTCGGGCGGCTCAAGGACGTCATCATCCGGGGCGGCGAGAACATCGGCGCCGCCGAGGTGGAACAGGTGCTCGAAGCCCATCCCGACGTCCGCCACGCGGTCGCGGTCGGCGAGCCCGACCGGCTGATGGGCGAGCGCGTGGTCGCGTTCGTCGAAGGCGCCCCGACCTTCGACCTCGACGCGTGCCGCGCCTGGTTCGTCGAGCAGGGCGTCGCCAAGTTCAAGACCCCCGAGCGCGTCGTGATGCTCGACACCCTCCCGCTGTTGGCGACGGGCAAGCCCGACCGCGCCGCCCTCAAGGATCGGGTCGCCCGCGGAAGCTGACTCCTCCCGCCGCGCTACTCCCAGGGGGACGTGTCGACGCCCAGCATCTTGAAGCCCTTGATCACGGCGCGCGGGTTCAGCGTGCCCGGCTTCCAGTGGAAGTTGTACATCCGCTCGTTGGCGACGTTCTGCACGAACATCTTCGCCTGGTCGAGGTTGACGAGGATGCCCCGCGTCGCGGTCTGCTTCTCGTAGTGCTCCGCGTGCTCGGCGTCGAGCACGTAGTTCATCGAGTCGCACATACGACTCATGTCGACGTTGTTCCAGTCGTACGGCGACAGCGAGATGTGCAGGAACACGCCGGGCGGCGTCACCGACTGCATCTCGAAGTTCTTCGAGATCAATGTCACCGGCGTGAAGCAGCACGCACAGTGCGATTCGAGGCGGACCGTCTTGTCCCTGAACGGCGGCATGTGCGAGAACGCGATTGCCTCGCTCGCACAACCCACGAACGAATGGAACGTGTCGTCGATGTAGGCACGCACCTGTGACGGGAACGACGAAAAGGGCGGTGCCTTCAAAAGATTGCAGTTCTGGGTGTCCTCGTTGACGACGATGTCGATACCGAGCTGAAGCTCCTTGTACGCGGTGATGATGCGCCGGCGGTCGAGGTCGGTGCTCTGGTGCACCTCGAGCAGCGTGGGGCCGCGGCCGTTCTCGCACCAGAAGTCGAAGACGAACGCGCGCACCTGCTTGGCATTGTCGGAGAACTCGAACTCGGGAACATTCTGCGGCATGCGCCGCAGACTAGAAGGCCCTAGGCGGGGGCGGGCAACCGCTGGTCGAGCACGACCTTGTTGTGGTCGTCGGTCACCCAGATCCGGCGCGCTTCGTCGAGCGGGAGCGCGGCGGTCATCACGATGTCGGTCGCGGCCGAGCCGTTGCCCTGGAACGTGCCCGCAGCAATACGGTCACCGTCGGCCCCCGTGACCCAGAGCCAGTAGTACTCGCCCGAGTGCAGGCCCGAGACGTGAAACGCCACCTCGGTACCGATCGCGCGCGGCCGCAGGACCGCAGCTGCGCTCACGCCCGCGGTGGTCGGGAATGTCACCTGGGTCCCGCTCGGGGAATTGCCGGGCACCAGGAGGACAAGGGCGATGATCGCGGCCGCGACCGCGGTCGCCGACGCGACCGCCGTCGAGATTCGCCACCGCCGGCGGACCCGGTGCGCGTTCCGTTCGGCCGCGACCCGACCGAGCACCTCCTTGGCCAACATCTCCGGCGGATGCGAGGGACCGCCCGTCACCCGGACCGCGTCGGCCAGCGGGAGCGCGCCCGCGACCGACATCAGCTCGCGCAGCTCGGTCCGGCACTCGGGACAACCGTCGAGGTGCGCGCGGAGCGCCAATGCCTCGCCGGGATCGGCATTCCCGAGCGCGAACGCGCCGAGCGCGGGACGCAGCTCGCGACACGCATCAGGCGTCATCGGACCAACCCAACTCTTCGAGCGCGAGGCGCATCGCCTTCAGCGCGTAGTAGACGCGGCTCTTGACGGTACCGACCGGG
The DNA here is from genome assembly GCA_041691275.1 of Actinomycetota bacterium. Classification (GTDB taxonomy): domain Bacteria; phylum Actinomycetota; class Acidimicrobiia; order IMCC26256; family PALSA-610; genus PALSA-610. Next base: position 18,212 of record JBEPUZ010000064.1, read on the forward strand.
ACACCGAGCTCGGTCGCCACCTCGTGATACGGACGCGACTTGTAGTGCACTTCCACGAGAGCGTGGCGGTGCTCGCCACTCAACTTCTGCAACGCCTCCTCGACCTGCCAGGCCAGGAGCACGCGCTCGATGTCGTCGTCGAGGACGATCACGTCGTTCGTTCGTCTCTCACCCGCGAGCGCGGGCCGGACGGCCCGAGCGCGCGAGAGGTCGATGACGACGTTGCGAATAATCGCGAACAACCACGTGCGCAACGACCCGAGCCCGTCGTCGAAGCGGTTCGCGGCCTGCCAGGCCCGCACGAACGTCTCCTGGACGGCCTCCTCGGCCAATCCGCGGTCACCCAGCGATCGGAACGCGAACCGGTACAGCTCCGGTCCGTGCGCGGCGTAGACCGCACGCACACCGTCGTCGTTCGCCAGCACCGGGCGTGCTTCGGGCATCACCCGGAGGATACGGATGCCGCCGGCCGCAGGTTCATCGAACCGCGTCCGCTTCCCGTCCGTACTGAGGGGGTCCGTCGAGGATGTCGCCCCGCGACATCGGTCCAGGGGGTTCCATGCGTCTCTTCAAGTCCCGCGAGCTCGTCTTCACCACCCGCGCGCTCGCCGTCGTCGGCGTCGCCGCACTCTCATTGGCCGCCTGCGGGAGCAGCAGCAAGGCTTCGAGCACGCCCGGCACAACGGCGCCAACCGCGGCGACCACGCCCGAGACTCCCGCACCCGACACCACGGTTGCCCCCGGGCCCCGGCCCCCCCCCCCCCCCCGCGCGAGGGGGGGAAGGGAGAGGGGGGGGGCCGCGCG
>JBEPUZ010000065.1:0-18967 GCA_041691275.1 Actinomycetota bacterium
AAGAGACAGACCCAGCACTCGGTCACCGAGTTACGGGGCCGGGGCATCCAGCCCGACGCGATCGTCTGCCGCAGCGACCGGCCGATCTCGAAGCGCCTGAAGGAGAAGATCTCCCAGCTCTGCGACGTGCCCGAGGCGGGCATCGTCACCGCGGTCGACGCCGACATCCTGTACGAGATCCCGCTCGTCCTCCACGACGAGGGCCTCGACGAGTACGTGTGCCAGATGCTGCACCTCGACCAGCACGAGCCCGACCTCACCGAGTGGACCGCACTCGTCGACCGGGTGCGCGCGGCCAAGGACGACGTGCGCATCGGCCTCGTCGGCAAGTACATCAATCTGCCCGACGCATACCTCTCGGTGGTCGAGGCGCTGAAGCACGGCGGCTACTCGTGCGGCGCCAACGTGCTGATCGACTGGATCGCCGCCGACGACGCCGAAGGCCTGCTCGCCGACAGCCGCCTCCACGACCTCGACGGGATCGTCGTCCCCGGTGGGTTCGGTATGCGCGGCATTCCGGGCAAGATCGAAGCGGCCGGCTACGCCCGCCAGAACGGGATCCCGTTCCTCGGTCTTTGTCTCGGTCTGCACTGCGCGGTCATCGAGTTCGCCCGCGACGTGTGCATGCTCGAGAACGCGAACAGCTCCGAGTTCGACCCGAGCACGCTCCATCCGGTCATCGACCTGATGGACGAGCAGAAGGCCGTCGTCGACATGGGCGGCACCATGCGACTCGGGGCGTATCCGGCGAAGCTGAAGCCCGGCACGCTCGCGCGTGAGGTCTACGGCGAAGAGGTCGTCTACGAGCGCCACCGCCACCGCTACGAGCTCAACAACCGGTACCGCCAGATTTTCGAGGAGAACGGGATGGTGCTCTCGGGCACGTCGCCCGACGAGTTGCTCGTCGAGTTCATCGAGCTGCCCAAGTCGATGCACCCGTTCTTCATCGCCACCCAGGCCCACCCCGAGTTCAAGAGTCGCCCGAACCGGCCGCACCCCTTGTTCGCCGCGTTCGTGAAGGCCGCGCTCGAAAGGGCCGACGGTCGCCGGCCCAAGCTCCCGATCGCCGAGACGGCTCCCGCACTCGGGACCTGACGTGACGGCCCGGCGTGATCGGGCGGGCGAACATCCCAACTGCGACGACGTGCGTCGCGTCGATCTGAGTAGCGATGAGTGACGACGAGTTGGGTCGGCTGCTCGCCGAGCACGACGACTGGCTCGTCGTGGAGCGCGGGCTCGCGCTGAACTCACTCGCCGCATACCGGCGTGATCTCCGTCGGTACGCCGCGTTCCTGCGAGCCCGCGGCGAGACCGATCCCGCGCGCATCGGCGAAGACGTCGTGCACGCGTACGTTCGGCATCTCGAGACGCTGGTCGACGACGACGGCCGGCGTACGTTGGCCGCGTCGTCTGTGGCGCGCGGTGTCGTCGCGGTGCGGTCGTTCCACCGCTTCTGCGCGCGCGAGGGATTCGTCGAGCGCGATCCGAGTGAGGAGGTCGGGGCGCCGCCGGTCCCGGCGGGAATTCCGAAGGCGCTCGCCGAGGACGAGGTCGAACTCCTCCTGCATGCCGTGCCCGGCGACGATCCGTTGTCGCAGCGGGACCGTGCGCTGCTCGAGATGCTCTACGGCACCGGCATCCGAATCAGCGAGGCGGTCGGTCTCGATCTCGACGATCTCGATCTCGAAGACGCAACGATGCGCGTGTTCGGCAAAGGATCGAAGGAACGGGTCGTGCCCGTCGGGCGCGGCGCGCGGGAGGCGATCGAGGCGTACCTGCGCGACGGCCGCCTGGCGCTTCGAAGCGCTCGCGTTCGCCGCTCGGCTCGTGACGGCGACGCGGTGTTGCTCAATGCCCGGGGTGGGCGCCTCTCCCGCCAGTCGTGCTGGACGATCGTGCGCAAGGCGGGGGAACGGGTCGGCCTCGAGTCACAGCTGTCGCCCCACGTGCTGCGGCACTCGTGTGCTACCCACATGCTCGACCACGGCGCCGATCTGCGGGTGGTCCAGGAGCTCCTCGGCCACGCCAGCATCTCGACCACGCAGGTGTACACGAAGGTGTCGCCGGAGCGGCTCCGCACGGCCTACGACGCCGCGCACCCCCGTGCGCACGCGACCACCGAACGGGCGCGGAACGGGGCGGGAGCTGCCGAGAAATCGGATCCGCGGAGGTAGGATTCCGTCATGGCCGAGACGACGCATGCGAATCAGCGCGCCCAGCTGATTGCCGAACGTGAGCGGGTCAAGGGCGAGCTCCGGGCCCTCGGTGTCGATCGCAGCTCGTACGACGACGGCTTCGCCGACTCCGGTCAGGTCACGGCGGAACGCGGTGAGGTCGACGCGCTCGAGGGGACGTTGCGAGAGACACTGCTCGACATCGACGACGCGTTGACCAAACTCGACGCCGACAACTACGGGCAGTGCGAGTCGTGCGGCGACGACATCGGCGGCGACCGCCTCGACGCGGTCCCGGCGGCGCGCCTGTGCATCTCGTGCGCTTCCAAACGTCGCTGACTTCCTCGCCCTGTGCACGTTGACAGCGTCACCGTCATCTTCTTCGGCGGGCTGATTGTCGCGATCATCCTGCACGAGATCAGCCACGGGGTCGTCGCGTACCTCCTCGGTGACAACACGGCCAAGGACGCGGGCCGGCTCACGCTGAACCCGCTCCCGCACATCGATCCTTTCGGTTCGGTTGTACTGCCCGTGATCGGAGCGCTCACGCATCTTCCCGTCATCGGGTGGGCCAAACCGGTGCCGGTCAATCCGAGCCGGCTCCGCAACGGTCGGCGCGACATGCTCGTCGTGTCGCTCGCGGGACCGGGAACGAACTTCGCGCTCGCGTTCATCGCGGCGGTGTTCGCCCGGACGCAGTTCCACGCGCACGGCGCGAGCTTCGTGATCATCGGTGACCTCCCGATGCGCGTGCTGATCCCGCTGCTCTTCGCCGAGGTCAACCTCTTCCTCGGGATCTTCAACTTCCTCCCGATCCCGCCGCTCGACGGCGCGTCCATCGTCGAGCGCGTGCTGCCGCGTGACTGGCTGCCGGCGTGGGATCGCTTCCGGCCGTACGGGATCCTGGTGCTGTTCGCGCTCGTTTTCTACGGGCACATCACCGACCGACTGTTCCAGCCGTTTCTCGATCACCTCTACCGGTTCGTCTTCCGGTGACGCGGCCGGCCCACCTCGTCCGGCGCTTCTTCGGATCGTTGCGTCCCCGCCCGCTCGACGCGGCCGACGTCGAGCTCGTGCGGTCGGCACTGCGGCCCGGGGAGCTCGCCTGCTGGCAGGACCTGGGACCGGCCGATCGGGCCGAGTCGGTCGCAACCGCCCGGGCCGTGCTCGCTGCTTGTCCCGACGCCGAGGCGCGCTGGGTCGCGGCCGCGCTCCTGCACGACGTCGGCAAGGCCCAGACCGGGTTCGGAGTGGTCCGACGGTCGGGGGCCACCGCCCTGGCGCTCGGATTCCGCTCGGCCCGGGGCTGGTCCGGGCCCGTCGGCCGATACGTGAACCACGATGAGCTCGGCGCGAACCGGCTGCGCCAGGCGGGGGCCCGCCCGGAGGCCGTGGTGTGGGCCGCCGCGCACCACCGCCCCGAGCTGTGGCCGAGCACCGGGATTCCGCTCGAGTTCTGCCGGATCCTGGCCGTCGCCGACGGTGAAACCATCCGACAGTGAACTCCGGCGCGAAACGCGCCGATACACGGAGGTGCGCCAGCCCACCGACTCGTACTTCGTCAAGCTCGGGGACGACGCGTACGCGGGCGCAGGTCCTGACAATCGTGCGATCCAAGGTCGCGAGGGCCTCGGCGGGGCGAGCTCGGCGCCCAAACGTCGTCGTCGGCGCCGGCCGCGCGCCCGGATGGTCCTCGCGCTGCTCGTCGTCGTCGGTCTCGGCACCTGGACGTACTGGGCCCAGCAGCGCCCGGGCGGCGTGTCCGGCACGATCGACGGCTGGATCTCGCACGTGCGCGGCACGGTCGACAGCGTCAGCACCGATCCCGATATCAGCACCGCCCGCCGCTACTACAACAGCCAGTACGCGGAGTCGAGGGCGTACCCGCACATGACCGATTCGGATCTCGCCGCGGCGGGGATCGGTGTCGGCGTGAACATCGAATACTGCAACGCGCAGGCCGTGGTCATCCAGGGTGCGTCCGGTGGCGGCACCGTCAGCCGCCTCCTGCTCGCCGGGCACGACATGGGTGAGCTCAACGGGAAGTACGACTGCCCCGTCGACCTGTCGAAGCCGGCGCCGTGGAAAGCCGTGAAGCAGTAGCGACTACGCGCGGGGGCGGGGGAGCAGGCCTGCGGCGCGGGACGCGCGGGCGAGTACCGGCTCGGCGATCGCCTCGGCCGCGTCGGCGCCGACCGCGAGCCGGTGATCGACTTCCGCCGGATCGCCGGACAATTCCTCGAATCGTTCCTGTACCGGTCGCAGGAATTCGACGACGGCCTCGACGACGGTGACCTTGAAGACTCCGTACTGCCTGCCGTCGAATTCGCGTTCGATCTCGGGGACGGTGCGGCCGGTGACCGCACCGTAGATCTCGATGAGGTTCGAGACGCCAGGCTTGTCCGAGCGGTCGTGGCGGATCTCGGAGCCGGAATCGGTCACCGCGGACTTGATCTTCTTCTCAATGGACTTGGGCGGATCGAGCACGAGGATCGTGCCCTGGGGCGAGTCCTCCGACTTCGACATCTTGCGCTCGGGCCGTTGCAGGTCCATGACGCGCGCCCCGACCTTCGGGAACACGGCTTTGGGCACGACGAAGGTCTCGCCGAACCGGCTGTTGAACCTGATCGCGACGTCGCGCGCGAGCTCGACGTGTTGGCGCTGGTCCTCGCCCACCGGCACCTCGGCGGTGTCGTACAGCAGGATGTCGGAGACCATCAGCACCGGGTAGTCGAACAACCCGGCGCTCGACGACCCGACGCCGGCCTCGCCGCCCCGGGCGCTCTTGTCCTTGAACTGGGTCATGCGCTGCAGCTCGCCGTAGGTCGCGACGCAGTTGAGCAGCCATGTGAGCTCGGCATGGGCGCGCACGTGGCTCTGCACGAACAACAGCGAACGGTCGCCACCGAGACCGGACGCCGCGAGCAGCGTTGCCAGCCGGCGGGTCCCTGCGGTCAGCTCCGCGGGATCCCAAGGCAGCGTCATCGCGTGCAGGTCGACCACGCAGAAGATCGCGTCGTGGTTCCCGGCCGCGTCGGAACCGGCGAGAGGTTGCGAATCGACCCAGCGGCGGACGGCACCCAGGTAGTTGCCCAGATGCATGTCGCCAGACGGTTGGATCCCCGAGAACACCCGTGCCATGGGCGGTCACGTTATCGGTCGTTTTCCCATGAACCCGCTCATATTCGCTGGTGGCCGGGCTGGACCACAACGCTGTGATTCGCGCGGGTATCCTGACCGGGTGCCGTATGCGGTCTCGACACCAGTTTTCGAGGGCCCGTTCGACCTTCTCCTGCACCTCATCTTGAAGGAAGAGGTCGACCTCTGGGAGATCTCGCTCGCACACATCGTCGATGTGTTCTGTGCCGAGGTCGAACACATGGAGCGGGTCGACCTCGACATCGCGACAGAATTCCTGCTCATCGCGGCGACACTCGTCGAGCTCAAGGCCCGGCGATTGCTGCCCGGACGCGAAGACGTCGATCTCGACGAGGAGCTGATGCGCTTCGAGGAGCGCGATCTCCTGTTGGCGCGCCTGCTCGAGTGCAAGACGTTCCAGGACGCCGCGCGCGTGATGAGCGAACAGCTGCAGTCGGCGAGCCGCTCGGTGGCACGCACCGCCGGACCCGAGGAGCCGTTCCGGTCGCTCGCTCCCGATCCGCTCGAACGGGTCGCGCTCGATGCGCTGCACGCGGCGGCCCGCCGGGGCCTTACGCCCAAGGTCGTCGAGGAAGTCCAGACCACCCACATCGCGCCGATCCGCGCCAGCGTGCGCGACGCGATCGACACCGTGCTCGCGCTGTTGCCCGCGCGCGGCGCCATGCACTTCCGCGAGCTCACCTACGGCGTGCACGAGAAGCTCGAGATCATCGTGCGGTTCCTCGCCGTGCTCGAGCTGTTCAAGCAGGGTGTCGTCGACCTCGAACAGGTCGAGAGCTTCGGTGATCTCATGGTGCGCCCGCTCGAAGCCGGCGAACGGGTCGCTCTCGACCTGTCGTCGCTGGAGGAGTGGGGGGACGAGCCCACACGTGAGAACGTTGACGTACGTGAGGACGTCGAGATCGTGATCGAAGAAGAACGAGTGCAGGAGCAGGTGTGAGCGACTCGGATGTCTCCGTCGACGTAGAGACCCGGCGCGCGGTCGAGGCGATCGTGCTGGCCGCGACCGAGCCGGTGCACCCCACGGTGATGGCGCAGCTGCTCGAGTTGCCGGTCGAGACGATCGACGACCTGTGCGCGCGGCTCGCGGCCGAGTACGAGGCCCAGGGACGCGGCTTCCAACTCGCACGCGTCGCCGGCGGCTACCGATTCCAGACGCATCCCGATGCGTACGCGTACGTCGAGAAGTTCGTGCTCGACGGGCAGACCGCTCGGTTGTCGGGGCCGGCGCTCGAGACGCTCGCGATCATCGCGTACAAACAGCCCGTCTCCCGGGCCCAGCTCTCCGCGATCCGCGGCGTCAACGTCGACGCGACGTTGAAGACGTTGGTGGCGCGCGGCTACGTCGACGAGATCGGGCACGATCCCACTCCGGGCAACCCGTCGATGTTTGCGACGTCGCGATTGTTCCTCGAACGGCTCGGGCTCAACGCGTTGGCCGACCTGCCTCCGCTCGCCGACTTCGTGCCCGAGGCGTCGGTGGTCGAGGCGCTCGAGCGCGGCCTGTTGCTCTCGTCGAACGCGTCCACGAGCGACGATGCGGCTTCGTCCGAAGAGCCCGACGGGCCCGAAGAGGCCGACGTCACGACCGAGCTGTAGTTCGGGTGGAGGCCGAAGGCGAGCGGCTCCAGAAGGTTCTCGCGCGCGCCGGTTTCGGGTCGCGCCGGACCAACGAGATGTTGATCGCCGACGCCCGGGTCACGGTGAACGGTGAGGTCGCGGTGCTCGGCCGGCGGGTCGATCCTGCGACCGATCGCATCTCCGTCGACGGCGTTCCCGTCATCGTCGACACCGACCTCGTCCACTGGCTGTTGAACAAGCCCGCGGGCTACGTCACGACCGCGCACGACACCCACGACCGCCCGACGGTGCTCGATCTCGTGCCGGGCGAGCCCCGGGTGTTCCCGGTCGGCCGCCTCGACCTCGACACCGAGGGGCTCCTGCTGCTCACGAACGACGGTGACCTGACCCAGCTGCTCACGCACCCGCGCCACGGCGTGGAGAAGGAGTACTTCGCCGAGGTCGAGGGCGTCCCGTCGCCGGCGGAGCTGCGCCGTCTGCGGGAAGGGGTCGAGCTCGACGACGGGATGACCCGGCCGGCGCGGGCGAAAATCATGCAGACGTCGGCTGCGGGCACGACCGCGCTCACGATCGTCGTGAAGGAAGGGCGCAAGCGCATGGTGCGCCGGATGTGCGCGGCGGTCGGTCATCCGGTCGTGCGGCTCGCCCGCGTCCGCATCGGTCCGCTCCGTGACGCGCATCTCGCCCCCGGTGCGTGGCGGGAGCTGACCCGGGACGAGGTGCGGGCGCTGTACGGGGCCGGACTGACCAACCTCCCGAAGGACGACGACCCGCCCGAGTAACGTGGCGACCCGTGAGATTGCTGGCGCTGCGCGGCGCGACGACCTTTGCCGAGGACACCAAGGCCGACATCGACGCCAAGACACAGGCGCTCGTCACCGAGATGCTCGGGCGCAACTCGATCTCGCACGATGATCTCGTCAGCATCATCTTCACCGCCACCGACGACCTCACCGCCGAGTTCCCGGCCGCGAGCGCCCGGGCCCTCGGGCTCGGCGACGTCCCGTTGCTGTGCGCGCGCGAGCTCGGTATCGAGCACGGGATGAAGCAGACGATCCGGGTGATGATGCACTTCTACGGCGAGCAGACCCGGAGCGATCTCCACCACGTGTACCTCGAGGGCGCCCGCTCTCTCCGCGACGACCTGCCCGAGTAGTCGTGCACGCCGCCGTCATCGGTACGGGCCTCATCGGTGGCTCGATCGGGCTCGCACTCGTCGGTCTCGGACACGAGGTCGTCGGCTTCGACCAGGACCGGGCGCGATTGGAGCGCGCCGAGGAGCTCGGTGCGGTCACCAGGATCGCCGACAGTGTGCGGAGCGCGGCGGCGGGGGTCGACATCGCGTTCGTCGCGCTCCCGGTCGGGCTGATCGCGGAGACGGTCGTCGACCTGCTCGACGCGGGCGTGCCCCTCGTCACCGACGTGGGGTCGGTCAAAGGCGGGGTCGTCGCCGAGGTGGCCCGCCGGTGTCCCGATCTCGCGAGCCGGTTCATCGGCGGTCATCCGATGGCGGGTTCGGAGCAGGAGGGGATCGACGGGGCCCGGGCCGATCTGTTCGTGGGCGCGGCGTGGGTCGTCACGCCCACTCCCTCGACGGTCGAGGACACGTACACCACGTTGCGCGCGCTCTTGCGCGAGCTGCAGGCCGAAGTCGTAGCGGTGACGCCCGACGACCACGACGTGCTCGTCGCGTTCGTGAGTCATGTCCCCCAACTTGCGGCATCGACGCTGATGGACGTCGCGACCACGCACGAGACCCAGCACCGCGCGCTGCTCCGGCTTGCGGCGGGTGGATTTCGCGACATGACCCGCATCGCCGCGAGCCAGTCGAATATCTGGCTCGACATCCTCACGTCGAACCGCGACGCCGTGCTCGGCGCGCTCGACGCGTACCTCGTCGGCTTGCAGCGCGCGCGTGATCTCGTCGCAGCCGGCGATCGCGACGCGCTGAAGGCGTTGCTCGACCGGGCCCGCGTGGGCCGCCGCAATCTGCCGGTGGGGATCTCGATGGCGACCAAGCTGGTGGAGCTGCGCATCGTCGTGCCCGACACACCGGGCGTGATCGCGCAGGTGACCACGCTGGCCGGGAGGCTCGGCGTGAACGTCGTCGACATGGAGATCGCGCACTCGAAGGAAGGTGGCGCCGGTGTGCTCGTGCTCATCGTCGTCGCCGACGCCGCCGACCGGTTCGAATCGGGCTTGCGCGACCTCGGCTACAAGACGGGCCGGACGGATCTCGCATGAGTACGGCCGACGTGCTCACGGTCGGGGGTGCCGGGCCCCTCCGGGGTCGGTTGCGGATCCCGGGGGACAAGTCGATCTCGCACCGGGCGTTGATGTTCGCGGCACTGGCCGACGGTTTCAGCACGATCACGAATCTCGCGACCGGTGCCGACGTCGCCGCGACCGCGCGGGTGCTCCGCCAGCTCGGTGTCGAGGTCGTCGTCGACGAGGGTCGCGTCGTCGTGTGCGGCTCGGACCTCGTCGAGGCCGACGACGTGCTCGACTGCGAGAACTCGGGCACGACGATGCGGGTGTTCGCAGGCGTACTCGCAGGCCGTTCCTTGCTGTCGGTTCTCACCGGTGACGCGTCGCTGCGGTCGAGGCCGATGGCGCGCATCGTCGAGCCGCTGCGCGCGATGGGCGCGACGATCGACGGGCGCGACGACGCGACGCGGGCGCCCCTGGTCATCCGAGGGGGCCCGCTGCACGGGTTGCAGTACCGGCTGCCGGTCGCCAGCGCGCAGGTGAAATCGGCGATCCTGCTCGCCGGGATGGGTGCGAGCGGGTCGACGGAGGTCGTGTCGCCGGGCGCCAGCCGCGATCACACCGAACGGATGCTCGCGGCGCTGGGCGTGCCGGTGACCGTCGACGGTCTGTCGGTGACGATCACGCGCGGCGCGCCCCGTGCGTTCGAGCTCGAGGTGCCCGGCGATCCCTCGTCGGCGGCGTTCTTCGCGGTCGCGGCCGCGATCACGCCCGGCTCGGAGATCGTGCTCGAAGGCGTCTCGTGCAACCCGACCCGCGTAGGTTTCGTCACTGTGATGAAACGTATGGGGGCCGACGTCGAGCTGATCGCGACGGGCGAGGTGTGCGGCGAGCCGGTCGGGGAGTTGCGCGTGCGTTCCTCCGACCTGCACGGCACGACGATCGAAGGCGCCGAGATCCCCAACGTGCTCGACGAGATCCCCGCACTCGCAATCGCGGCCGCGTTCGCCGAAGGCGTCACCGACGTGCGCGACGCCGCCGAGCTCGTGGTGAAGGAGAGCAATCGCATCGGGACGCTGCACCAGGAGCTGGGCAAGCTGGGCGTGGGCGTGGAAGCGCGCGCCGACGGCCTGAGCATTCGGGGTGGGAGGGCCGAACCCGCCGCGTTCTCGAGTCACGGCGATCACCGGATCGCGATGGCGATGGCGGTGGCCGCGAACGCGATGGGCGCCGACTCGACCGTCGATGACTGGTCTGCAGTGGCGTCGTCGTATCCGCAGTTCGCTCGCGACCTGGCCCGGCTCACGCGATGACGACGGTGATCGCGATCGACGGTCCGTCGGGCTCGGGGAAGTCGACGGTGGCGCGCGAAGTCGCGGCCGCGCTCGATCTGGCCGTACTCGACACGGGCGCGATGTACCGGGCGGTCACGCTCGCGGCGCTCGACGCCGGTGTCGCCCTCGACGATGCCGACGCGTGCGCCGCGGTCGTCCGGACGAGTGTGATCACGGTCGAGGATGACGTGACGATGTTGTCGGGTCGTGACGTGAGCGCGGAGATCCGGGGTCCGGTCGTGACCGGTGCGGTGTCGACGGTGTCCGCCCACGCACCTGTGCGCGACATCCTGGTCGCGCAACAGCGGGAGTGGGTCGCCGGGCACGGGGGCGGTGTGGTCGAGGGGCGCGACATCGGGACCGTCGTGTTTCCCGACGCGACCGTGAAGGTGTTCCTTGTCGCCAGTGACGAAGAGCGGGCCCGGCGCCGTCAACGCGACGAGATGGCGGCCGCGCGAACGGTGGCGGTCGAGGACGTGCAGGCCGCGCTCGACTGTCGCGATGCGATCGATTCCGGCCGGGCGGTCTCGCCGCTGCGTGCGGCCGACGACGCGGTCGTGATCGACTCGACCCGGCTCGACATCGACACCATCGTCGCCGAAGTGATCGCGTGCGCCCGAGCGGCGGAGGCCGACTGATGCTGTTCTACGACTCCATCCGCATGCTGGTCGCCGGCGGCTCCGCTGCGGCCTACCGGGTCCGGATCGAGGGCCGGGAGAAGTTGCCGGCGACCGGTGGCTACGTCCTCGCGCCGTCGCACCGTTCGATGATGGACATCCCGTTCGCGGCGTGGCTGTCCCGCCGCCCGCTGCGTTACATGGGCAAGGCGTCGCTGTTCGAGATCCCGGTGGCGAAGTGGTTCTTCTTTCGTCTCGGTGGCTTCGCGGTCGCCCGGGACGGTACCGACCGCAAGGCATTGCGGGATTCGATCGCCATGCTCCAGGCGGGAGAGGTGCTGCTCCTCTACCCGGAGGGGACCCGGCAGAACGGTCCCAAGATCCAGCCCCTCCAGCCGGGCGCCGCGTACCTCGCGTTGCGCGCGGGCGTCCCGATCCTGCCCGTCGGCCTGGCCGGCACCGAAGAGATCCTCCGGACGCATCGCATCAAGTTCCCGCGGTTCCACAAAGTCGTGATGGTGGTCGGCGATCCGGTGGTCACGCCTGCCCGTTCCGGTGGCGTCGTTCCTCGCGATCAGGTCGACGCTTTGACGCTGCGCCTGCACGATGCCTTGCAGGTCGTGTTCGACCAGGCGTGGGATCTGCGCTAAAAGCCGGCGAGGACGTTCGACGCGTCGAGCGTGCGGTCGTCGGCGAAGGGGCCGCCCGCGGCGCTGGGCATGCCGCCGAGCATGAGCGCGGCGATCGCGTCGAGCGCGGGGATGAGCTCCCGCAGCTCTCGGGGCGGGGGAAAGTACTCGTCCTCGTCGGTCACGCGCACGGCCTCGACGCCGTCGCGCGGCGCGAGCTTGGCGATGACCGACTCGACCAGCTCCTCGGGTGCGCTCGCGCCCGCGGTGACGCCCACGATGCGCGCGTCCCGGACGTCGACCTCGTCGGGCCCGTCCACTCGTAACACCATCGGGCAACCGGCTTCGATCGCGACCTTCGTCAACGCGATCGTGTTCGACGAGTTCGCACTCCCGATCACGACGACCGCGTCGGCGCGCTTGGCGATGTCGGTCAGTGCGTCCTGACGGTTGGTGGTCGCGAAGCACAGGTCGTTGCGCGCCGCGGTCCACACCTCGGGGAATCGCTCCCGGGTGCGCTCGACGATGCCGGCCCATTCGTTCTGCGCGAGCGTCGTCTGCGCGAGCACCGCGACCCGAGTGGGGTCGACGACGTTGGCGGCCGCGGCTTCGAGGTCGGCGTCGCGTTCGACGAGCTGGATGGAATCCGGGGCGACGGCCAGCGTGCCGACCGCTTCGTCGTGACCGGCGTGACCCACGTACAGGATCGTGAATCCCTTGCGGGCCCGGACCTTGGCCTCGTGGTGGACCTTGGTGACGAGCGGGCAGACCGCGTTCACGACGTAGCGATTGTTGGCCCGGGCCGTCTCGACGACGTCGGGCGCGCTTCCGTGGGCCGACAACATCAGAGGGGCGCCGGCGGGAACGTCGTTCACGTCGTCGACGAAAATGACTCCCTGTTCCCGGAAGCGGTCGACCACGAGCCGATTGTGGACGATCTCGTGGTAGCAGTACACGGGCGGCTCGAAGACCCGAACCATCCACGCGAGCGCCTTGATGGCCATCTCCACCCCGGCGCAGAAGCCGCGTGGCTCGGCGAGCAGAACCTTTTCTACGGGCACGGAACGAGGGTAATGCGGGCAGTCCCGTATCCTGGCTCCATGCCTGCTGCCCGCGTTGATGCTGTCGCGCCCGGATCCCCGGCGGCGCGGGCGGGCGTGATCGTCGGCGATGAGGTGCTCGCGGTCAACGGCGAAGCCGTCCGGGACGTGATCGCGTACCAAATTCAGGTCGACGGCGCCGAGGTCGAGCTCGACCTCCGGCGGGGTGGGCTCGAGCATTCCGTGCACGTCGTGAAGGCCGAAGGTGCGCCCCTGGGCATCGAGCTGACGAGTGCGGTCTTCGACCGGGTCCGCACCTGCGACAACCACTGCCCGTTCTGCTTCATCCACCAGTTGCCGAAGGGGATGCGCAAGAGCCTCTACCTGAAGGATGACGACTACCGGTTGTCGTTCCTCTACGGAAATTTCACGACGCTCACCCGCTTCACCGAGTCGGATCTCGAACGGGTCGTGAGCGAACGCCTTGGCCCCTTGTATGTGAGCATCCACGCGACCGATCCCGACGTGCGCACGCGCCTGCTCCGAAACCGCCGGGGCGCGACGAGCCTGCGCTGGCTCGAACTGCTGCTCGACGCGGGCATCGAGGTGCACGGCCAGGTCGTGGTGTGCCCGGGGATCAACGACGGCGCGGTACTTGACGAAACGTTGCTCGGAGTGCTCGACCGCTTTCCCGCACTCGAGACCATCGGTGTCGTTCCGCTCGGTGTCAGCGCGCACAACCGGGAGGAGGAGATGCGCGTCCACACGCTGGCGGAGGCGCAGGCCGTGGTCGAGGTCGCCGAACGCTGGCAGGAGCGATACCTCGCCGCGCTCGGTCGTCGCCTCGTGTACCTCTCCGACGAGTACTACCTGCTTGCCCAGCGTCCTTTCCCCGCGCTCGCGACCTACGACGGGTGCCAGCAGCACGAGAACGGGATCGGTATGGCCCGCACGTTCGAGGCCGAGGTGCGCGCCGCGCTCGCGGGTCACGACGTCGTGGGCACCGGGCCTCGTTCCGGCTTCTTCGCCTGGGTCGACGGCGCGCCCGCCGACGGCTACCGCGCGCCCCGCACCGCAGCCGCGAAGGCAACCGGCCCGATCGGCGGAGCGGGTCGATGCAACGTGATCGTGACCGGCGAGATGGGCGCGGCGGTGCTCGAGCCGCTGCTGGCCGAGCTGCCCGGACGGGTTCGGCTCCTCCCGGTGAAGAACGGCTTCTTCGGCGGCAACATCGGTGTCACCGGTCTGCTCACCGGCGAGGACATCGCCGCCGCGCTGGAAGGTCAACCCGAAGACGACCGGTACCTCCTTCCCGACGTTGCCCTCTCGCGCGGCCGTTTTCTCGACGGGACCACGGCCGAGGCGTTACCGCGCCTGGTTGAGATCGTGCCCACCGACGGGGGATCACTCGTCAACGCGCTGCGGCGCTCGGCTCCGATCGCGGTGGCGGTGGCGGCACCATGAGCGAAGAGCTGCCCGTGGTCGCGGTCGTCGGACGCCCGAACGTCGGTAAGTCGACGCTCGTCAATCGCATCGTCGGCCGGCGCGCCGCCATCGTCGAGGAACGTCCGGGTGTCACGCGCGATCGTCGCGAGCTGTCGGCAGAGTGGGTCGGCCGAGCGTTTCGTATCGTCGACACCGGTGGCTGGCTGGCCGAAGGCGAAGCCGGTCTGACCGGTGAGGAATCCGCGCTGGCCGCGAAGGTGAGCGCGCAGGCCGCCGAAGCGGTGCGCACCGCTGACGTCGTGCTGCTCGTCGTCGACGTCATCACCGGCATCACCGACGAAGACGCCCAGGTCGCGAGGCTGCTCCAACAGACGAGCACGCCGGTCATCGTCGTGGTGAACAAGGTCGACGACGAGCGCCGCGAAGCCGACATCTGGGAATTCCAGCGCCTCGGTCTGGGTGAGCCGATGCCGGTATCGGCGATCCACGGTCGGTTGTCGGGAGAGCTTCTCGACGCGATCATCGCCGTGCTTCCCGATGCCGACGCCGACGATGACGACTGGGAGAAGCGCGACGCCGCCGATGCGCTCGACGACGGCATCTTCAACATCGCGATCGTCGGCCGTCCGAACGTCGGGAAGTCGACGCTGTTCAATCGCATGGTCGGTGAAGACCGGGCCGTCGTGCACGACATGCCGGGAACGACCCGGGACGCGATCGACACCGTGGTCGAGACCGAGGACGGACCGCTGCGGTTCGTCGATACCGCGGGCCTGCGCCGCAAGAGCCGCATCGACGAGCCCACCGAGTACTACAGCCTCGTGCGCGCGCTCGAGGCGATCGACCGCGCCGACGCCGCGTTGCTCGTGATCGACGCGTCCGAAGGCGTGACGCACCAGGACCAGCGGCTGGCCGAGCGCATCGACGCGGCCGGCACCGCCGTGGTGATCATCTGCAACAAGTGGGATCTGCTCGACACCGAAGACCGCGACAAGGTCCGGGGCCAGGTCGCCGACATGCTCGCCTTCCTCAGCTACGCGCCGATGATCCCGATCTCGGCGCTGAGCGGCCGTCGTGTGCATCAGCTCCTGCCCGCGTTGCGCGAATCCGAGAGTGCGTACCACCAGCGGATCCCGACCGCGAAGCTCAATCGCGTCCTGCGTGATGCGCAGAACGCGCACCCGGCTCCGGTCGTGAAGAAGCACCGGCCCCGGATCCTGTACGCCACCCAGGGTGCGACCGATCCGCCGACCTTCACGATCTTCGCCACCCGTCCGCTCTCGCAGCAGTACCTCCGCTACCTCGAGCGCAAGATGCGGGAGTCGTTCGATCTCGGACCGACTCCGATCAAGATCCGCGTCCGACCCCGCAGCGCGTAGCAACACCTCGCGCGCGCTCATGCCGCGTCCGCGTTCGCGTTCGCGGGTGGTGCGCGCAGCGCGCGTTTTCGGGTGACCGGATCGGCGGGTCCGAGGATCCAGCCTGCGGTCTTGAGCCGGTGGTGGCGGTAGCAGAGCCAGCGGAGATTCGCGAACGATGTCGGTCCGCCGTTGGCATGGTCGTCGATGTGGTCGCGTTCGAGATAGCCGCGGTGGCTGCAGCCCTCGACGTCACATTCGCGTCCGTTGACGAGAAGGGCGGTCATGACTTCGGCGGGGACGTGTCGTCCGAGGTGCGCGACGGTGAGGATGTCCTTCCCCTTCTTGATGACGGCGGTGAGGAACGCCGAACCGAGCAGTTCTTTCACCCAGGCGACGTCGACGGGCCCAACACCCGGAATCTCACAGATCTCTCCGTCGGCGGTCCCGCCGCGGATGAGGGCGCCGTGGTCGACGATGAGATGCACGTACGCGTTGGGAACACTCGGCGCGGCGGCTACCGGTTCGGCGAGCAGACACTCGGTGACCGCGTCCGCCGCGTAGGCATCGAGCGACTCGTGATCGGTGCCGGCTTTGCGGGCCCGGAAGATGCGCTGCACCTGATCGTCGATCTTGGCCTTCACCAGCCCGCCGACCTCGGGCGCGAACCGGAACCGCCCCACGAACATCCCATCCGCGTCGGTCCACGACCGCCACTCCCGTTGGCGATGATGCCGTTTCGCTCGTTCCGCAGGGTCTTCGACCGCGGCCCGGGCCCGCACACACGCATCCTTGAGTGGCACGAGCCCCTGCTCCGAGATCGCGAGCAGTGACTCCTCCGCCGCGGGATTCTTCGCCGCCGCACCCGCGATCAGCTGCGTTTCCTTCGCACTCAACCGGCCCTCGCGGACCATCCGATCCGTCGCCGCCAACCCGTCCCGCTTCTTCGCGGTCTCGATCGCACCCCGCACCACACCCGTACCGACACCCAACGTCTTCGCCACCGACGCCACCGCGTCGGCCGCGCTCGCGCTCGTCTCCGCCACCCGGCGTGCGCACGGCCCGACCATCCCGTCGACCAACCGCAAGATCAATCCGAACTCCTGCATCCATCGCCGCGCGGCCTCGGGCGTCAATGTGGACGCGTCGAACGCCAGGACGACTTCTTCCAGCGTTATATGGGTGGCAACGACCTGATCGAACATGTGTTCGTATCATGGCGGACCGGTGTGACAACAACGTCGGTCGAACCGCACGACGGCCGAGCCGAGCCGCGTATCGTGTCGTCATGTCGAGTTGGCCGGCGCGCGTCGATATCCGGGAGGTCGGTCCGCGTGACGGTCTGCAGAACGAAGCGCCGGTCCCGATCGAAGAACGGGTGCGACTGATCGACGCGCTGTCGGGAACGGGGTTGCGGTTCATCGAAGCCGCGTCGTTCGTGGCGCCGAGTGCGATCCCGCCCATGGCGGGTGCGGCCGAGGTGATGGCCAAGATCACTCGGCGCCCCGGCGTCGTCTACTCGGCACTCGTCCCGAACCCGAAGGGCGCGGAGCTCGCGACCGCCGCCGGTGCCGACGAGATCGAGCTCGTCGTGAGCGCGAGTGAGACGCACAACCAGAAGAACGTGCGTCGGTCGGTGGCCGAGTCCCTCGTGGCTGCGCACGACGTGGTCGAGATCGGGCACGGTGCGGGGGTTGAAGTCGAGGCCATCGTGTCGACTGCGTTCGGGTGCCCATATGAAGGTGATGTTGCGCCGGAACGGGTGGCGCAGATCGCCGGCCACCTGATCGACGCCGGAGCCGACCGGCTCTCGTTCGGCGACACCACGGGCATGGCCACTCCTCGCCGCGTCGCCGATCTGCTCGACGCGCTCGCGCATGCGGGTATCAGCTCGGATCGCGTCGGCTTGCACTTCCACAATACGCGCGGCACTGCGCTCGCGAACGTCGTCGCCGCGATCGATCGAGGTGTGACGCGGTTCGACGCGTCGATCGGCGGTCTCGGCGGTTGCCCGTATGCGCCGGGCGCGTCGGGCAACGCGGTGACGGAGGATCTCGTGCACATGCTCGGCGACATGGAGATCGATACGGGCATCGATGTCGACGCGCTGCTCGAGTGTGCGCGCCTCGCGCAGGAGATCGTAGGCAGGGAGCTGCCGAGCGCGCTCCTCCACGCCGGCACCCGGACTCGCCGGTACGCGTCGTGACCGACGCCGACGACATCCGCGAGCGTGCCGAGCGCGCGCTCCAAGGCAACCTCGCCAAGGAAAGCGAGAAGCTGGCGAAGCAGAACAAGTTGTTCGTACGCGAACGGCTGGCGCTGCTGCTCGACGACGATTCATTCGTGGAAGACGCGCTGCTCGCGAACGCGCTCGCCGGGGATCTTCCGGCCGACGGTGTCGTCACCGGTGTCGGCCGCATCGACGGTCGTCCCGTGTGTGTGTTGGCGAACGACACGACGGTGAAGGCGGGCTCGTGGGGGGCGCGAACGGTGGAGAAGATGGTGCGCCTCACCGAATATGCGCTGAGTCACGAGTTACCCGTCGTGTATCTCATCGATTCCGCCGGCGCGCGCATCACTGATCAGGTCGAGCTGTTCCCGGGACGCAGGGGAGCGGGGCGCATCTTCGCCAACCAGGTGCGGCTGTCGGGGAAGGTGCCGCAGGTGTGTTGCCTCTTCGGACCGTCGGCGGCGGGCGGTGCGTACATTCCTGCGTTCTGTGATGTGGTGTTCATGGTCGAGGGCAACGCGTCGATGTATCTTGGCTCGCCCCGCATGGCTGAAGTGGTGATCGGCGAACACGTGTCGCTGGACGAGATGGGCGGCGCGCGCATGCACGCGACCGTCAGCGGGTGTGGCGACAACCTCTGCGACTCCGACGAGGATGCGATAGCCCAGGCGCGACGGTTCCTGTCGTACCTGCCGACGAACTG
This sequence comes from Actinomycetota bacterium, assembly GCA_041691275.1. GTDB lineage: Bacteria > Actinomycetota > Acidimicrobiia > IMCC26256 > PALSA-610 > PALSA-610. The sequence continues at coordinate 18,480 of JBEPUZ010000065.1, forward strand.
GTTGGAGTCGCCGCCGTTCGAGGAGCCGTCCGACCCAGTCTCCAGCGCGCGCCCGATCGCCGAAATCGTCCCGTTGGAGGAGCGGCGTGCGTACGACATGCACAAGGTGCTCGACGCGCTGGTCGACGAGGACTCCTTCTTCGAGATCAAACCGCTGTGGGCTCGGGAGCTGATCGTCGGGTTCGCTCGGCTCGACGGAAACCCGATCGGGATCCTCGCGAACAACCCGAAGCATCTCGGAGGAGTGCTGTTCGTCGACTCCGCAGACAAGGCCGCGCGTTTCATCTGGTTGTGCGACGCGTTCAACGTACCGCTGCTGTTCCTGGCCGACGTGCCCGGATTCATGATCGGCTCGCAGGTCGAGCGGTCGGGCATCATCCGCCACGGCGCCAAGATGATCACGGCCGTTGCCGAAGCGACCGTGCCCAAGTTCTCGGTGATCGTGCGCAAGGCGTATGGCGCGGGGTTGTACGCGATGTGCGGTCCCG
>JBEPUZ010000066.1:0-18781 GCA_041691275.1 Actinomycetota bacterium
CGGTACGGAATCGTCGAAGCTGAACTCGGGGACCGTCGTTGTTGTGGTCACACGCGGCCGTACGGTGGTCGGAGTGGTCACCGCGGAACGCGACGTCGTCTCACTCGGCGCAGCAGTCGGACCCGACCCACTGCATCCTGTCAGCGCCGCGATCGACGCGACGAGCACCCCACCTGCCCGTTTCCCCACGTGACGCACCGTAGGGATACGCGCGCCAAAAGTAACGATTGACGATTTCGCGGAGAAGTCCCGAACTTCCCGATATGTCGGATAGTTGCCGGTCGGCCCTTGCGCATTCGCCGCAAGCCGATGACAATTGGCCGAACTCGGGGTCGGTTGTGCCAAGCTTTTCGGCCCCTCCGGCTGGGGTGCCTGTTCGCTGCGTGACTCGTGTGAACAGAGATTCCCCGCTGAAGAGGGAGGTTTGACACCTAGCAACCACGACCGAGAAACAGACGGCAGGGTCGGGGTTCGGCAACTCCTTCATCAGTCACCCAAGCGGAGCGAGGTCCCGTCGCACCTAGCGTTTGCGGCGGAGGTGGTTACGCAAGGGGGAATTCCTGTGAAGAAGATTGCTGTCCGTGTCGCTGCTGCGACTGGAGGGCTCGTGGCTCTACTGCTTGCCGGTGGAGCTGCTGGCGGACGTTTCCACTGATTCTTCGTCGACCCCCGCCCCTGCCGTCTCTTTCCCGGTTGCCCTCTTTGCCTACCGGCTCATTGTGCCGAAGAAAGTCCTGATGACCGAGTCCGTCGCCCCGTTCCCGAGAAAGCTGGCCGGTTACTGCGCGGTGGTCACCGCGGTCGCCGTCGCGCTCGTGGTCGGGTTGGTCGCGGTCCAGGGTTGGCCGAACGGCTGGTCGCTCTTCTGGTTCTGTGCACTTGCGGTCTTCAGCGTCAACCGGGCGGTGATGGCGCCCGACGAAGGCGTCTCGTTCCTGCCCGTCGACATCGTGCTGATGGCGTCGATCGTGGTGTTCGATCACGACGGCACGATGGCCGGCACCGTGCTCGTCGGACTCGCGGCGGGCTTTTATCTTCCCGCGCTGCGCCGGCGCTCGCTCGGGTGGGTTCCGTTCAACGGCGCGAACTGGGCGTGCAGTGTCGCGGCCGCCGCGTTCGTGTATTCGCTGCTCCGCCACTTCGCGACGAAAGCGCTGCCGGTCGCGCTGGTCGGTCTGGTTCCTGCGGCACTCACCTTCTTCGCGACGTTGCTCGCGCTCATTGTGCTCTCGTACGTCGTCGAGCGCGAGCGTCGACCCCGCGACGTCGTCGTCGAGCTGTTGCGCCAGGACGTCGGCGAGATCCCGTTCGCGGTGCTCGGCATCCTCCTCGGACGCCTCTACCTCAGCATCGGCGCGGCCGCGGTGTTGATGATCATCGTGCCGATCCTCATCGCCCGGGAGATGTTCGCCTCCTACCTACGGGTGAAGGAATCGCACGACGAGACGGTCGGGATGCTGATCCACGCGCTGGAGGCGAAGGACCGTTACACGTCGGGACACTCCGAACGGGTCGCCGACTACGCGCGCTATATCGGCGAAGAGCTCAACTTCATGCCGGCCCGCCTCGAGCGGCTTCGCTTCGCCGCGCTGATGCACGACATCGGAAAGCTCGTCGTCCCGAATCAGTTGCTCAACAAACCGGGGCGGCTCACGCCCGACGAGTTCTCGAAGGTGCGCGTGCACGAGAAGGTCAGCGTGCAGATGCTGAGCCACATCGACTTCCTGCGTCCCATCGCCGCAGCTTCGCACAGCGACGCGACCCGCTTCGATCCCGACGACCTCGACCATCCGATCGAGCCATACATCGTGATGATCGCTGACGCCTACGACGCGATGACGTCGACGCGCTCGTACCGAAAAGCGCTGCCGCAGGACGTCGCGTTCCAGGAGTTGCGCGACAAGGCCGGCGTGCAGTTCCACCCGGAGTGTGTCGAAGCGTTGATCCACGCGGTCGAGAAGCGCGGTGAGCACCACGGCGACGGTTTCGAGGTCGACGCCGAGTTCGACAATGCACCGGTCGCGGGCGTCGGCAGCGCCGGCCTGGGCGACCTGCTGGAGGGCGACGCGGCCCGGCGTTCCTCGTCGTCGTCGCCGTCCTGAGCGGATGCTCGACGTCACGACGGGCGAAACGCCCCGGTTTCGACAGGGTGCTGGCTACGATCGATCCGACCAAACGGGCTGATCGGCCCTTTTCCGCCCGCGGAAGGCTGCCGAGTATCTAGTGATGCGGCTGAAACCTCGAGACTCGGGCGGCCAGCCATGAACCGCGGCCGCCGGATCGCGCTCGTCTGTGGGCTCGGGCTCCTTGCCGGGCTCGTCGCGCACCTCGCCGATCCGTCGGGCAGCGCCGACGCGCTCACGCTGCTCGGATCCGGGCTCGTGCTCGGCGAGCTCCTTGCGCTCCGGCTCGAGGATCGCGGCGCGGTCCCGCTGTCGTACGCGGTGCTCGTTGTGCTCGCATCGTCGTTCAATCTGCGGGAGTACGCGATCGTGGTCGCGGGCGCCGAACTGGTCTCGATCCTGTTGCGGATCACCGACCAGCAGCGCGTCCGTCACGTCGTGTTGTTCGGCGTCCGCATTGCCGTCGCCGCGGCAACGTACGCGGCGTACCAGGGCGCGTGGCACCTCGTGGGCGAACGCGAGCGCGTCGTGCCCGTGCTCGTCGCGCTGGCCGCAGCATCCGCCGCACAACTCGTCGTCGACGTAGCTGCCAGCAAGGTGTTCCAGCTCGGCTCGTCGTTCTCCGAGCGGGGACGGCTCGCGTGGCTCGCGATCGCGTCGTCGGGCATGCTCATGGCGATCGGCTACCGCGGCGTCGACGGCAACGGTCGCGTCGGGCTGTGGGGACCACTGCTCTTCGCCACGCCGCTCCTCGCGGCCTGGTACGCGTTCGAACGACTCGACGCCGCGACCCGCTCCTACCGCCAGACGATCGAAGCGCTCGCGATGGCGCCCGAGCTCGGCGGCATGGTGCCTCCCGGTCACGCCGAGCGTGTCGCGACGCTCGTCTCTGCGATGGGGGAGCAGCTCGGATTGGGTGCGACCGACGTGCGTGATCTCGAGATGGCGGCGCTGCTGCATCATCTCGGCCAGGTCACGCTCGACGAGCCCGGCGACGATCGTGGTGTCGACGCCGCCGAGGTGACGTCGGTGACGGGGTCGATGCTGCGCCAGATCCGTCCCCTCGTCGGTGCGGGCGAGATCGTTTCCGGCGACGTGACCGATCCGAAGCGCCGCCTGGCCGTGCAGGCCTTACGCCTCGCGAGTGAGTACGACGATCTCACCGCCCGCGACAACGTGCCCGGCAACATTGCCGTGGAGTCGCTGCGTTCGGCGCCTGCGTACGTCTACGACGAGCGCGTCGTCGTAGCCCTGGAGCGCGTGCTCCGGGACCGGGTCAGCGCTAATTCCTGACCGCGTTCGGCATCGTCGGCCCGGTGCCGGCTGCGATGGCTGCGGGTCAGGTCGATGGCTTCCGACCGGGCCGACCGGCGCGACTTCTTGTCGCCCCGTCGTTTCGGCTTCCGGCTCGCGTTGTACGCGACATCGCAGAGCCCGACCGCGAGGATCAGATCACCGAAGCTGATGACCGAGTCGAACGGTCCCTTCAACACGATGATGTCGGAGAGGAAGCGGAGCTTGTCGTCGTGCTGCTGCGGGTGATGCTTGACCGACGGCTGGGTCCACGACTTGTTCTGCCACTCGGACGGGACCTTGAACGGCATCCCCTGGTTCAGGGTGATCACCGTCGCGTTGCACGCGATGCCGATGAGCACGATGCCCATGCCGCGCAGTACGAGGTTTCGGGCCGCAAACGCAAGGATGAGCACGTACGAGGCGACGAGCAGCCCGTACCCGACGTCGTGCCAATGCTCGCGGGGGATCGTGACGAATTCGAGCCCGATCTGGACGGCGAGGCCCAGGAACAGCACCGAGCCAAAGTGCCAGCGCACGCCGAGCATGCGCACATACGAACCACGTGTGACCGCCGGGATCGCAAGTGCCAGGACGATCGCGATCGCGTACACCAGCACGGAGCGAATGGTATGCGAATACCATCCGCAATTGATGGCTAACGAGGTGTTGTACGAGAGCGCGGCGGGAGTCGCCCGCGTGACGATCAATCGTCCCGAGCGACGCAATGCGATGTCGTTCGAGGTCATGCATGGTTTGCGCGACGCGTTCGGACGCGCTCGGGCCGACGACGGAGTGCGTGTCGTCATCCTGACCGGTGCGGGCGACAAGGCGTTCTGTGCCGGAGCCGACCTCGTCGGTTCCGGTGGCATCGCCGACAGCGGCGCGTCCGCGCACGACGGGCGTGGACTCCTCGCCGACCTGTTCCGCGACATGTGGCACCTCGGCAAGCCTGTCGTCGCGCGGGTTCGGGGCTACGCGCTCGCCGGCGGGTTCGGGCTCGCGTGCGCGTGCGATCTCGTCGTCGCATCCGACGACTCGGTGTTCGGCACGCCCGAGATCAACGTCGGTCTCTGGCCGTACATGATCACGATCCCGTTGTTGCGTTCGATGCCGCCCAAGACGGTGCTCGATCTGATGATGACCGGGCGCCGGGTCGGTGCCGAGGAAGGCGCGCGCATTGGTTTCGTGCAACGAGTGGTCCCGGTCGCCGATCTGGACGCGACCGTCGATGTGCTCGCCGCCGAGCTGGCCTCGAAATCGCCGATCGTCATGCGCTGGGGACGCGACGCGTTCTACCGGGTGCTCGAGATGGACGCCGACGCCGCGCTCGCGTACCTCCAGGGGATGCTGACGATCACCTCGCAGACCGAGGACGCGGCCGAGGGCGTCGCTGCGTTCGCGGAGAAGCGCGCACCCGAGTGGAAGGGACGTTAGGGATGACCGATCCGCGCCACGACTGGGGACCGCTGCTCGAAGATCTCGGTGCCCGCAAGACCCGCGCGCTCGAGATGGGCGGCGAGAAGCTCGTCGAGCGCCAACGCTCGCTCGGCAAGCTCACGGTGCGCGAGCGCCTCGATCTCCTGGTCGACGCGGGAACGTGGGTCGAGTACGGGCTCCTGGCCGACCACATGGACGCCGGGCTCGGGGATCGATTCCTCGCCGCCGACGGGGCAGTCACGGGCGTGGGCGAGATCGACGGCCGGCCCGTTGCGATCGCGGCGTACGACTTCACGGTCATGGCCGGGTCGATGGGAGCGGTCGGCGAGGACAAGATCGCCCGCATGCGGGCGCACGCGATCGGCCAGCGCATCCCGTTCGTGTGGTTGCTCGACTCGGCCGGTGCCCGCATCCAGTCGACGAGTGGGTCGAGCTTCGCCGGGGCCGGGGCGCTGTTCCGCGAACAAGTGGCGATGAGCGGAGTTGTGCCGATGGTCGCCGCCATGCTCGGTCACTGCGCGGCGGGAACCGCGTACATCCCCGGGCTCGCCGACTTCGTGCCGATGGTGAAGGGCACCTCGTCGATGGCGCTCGGTGGGCGGCACCTGGTGAAGGCGGCGGTCGGTGAAGACGTGACCGAGGAGGAGATGGGCGGCTCCGCGGTGCACACGAAGGTTTCCGGGGTGGCCGATCTCGAGGTCGGCGACGATGCAGAGTGCCTCGCGGTCGTGCGCGCCTATCTGTCGTTCTTCCCGCAGAACAACCGCGAGCGCCCGCCGGTCCGGGCGACGAGCGACCCCGTCGACCGTCGGGTCGAGGAGCTCTACGACATCGTTCCCACCGCGCCCCGACGCGCGTACGACGTGCGCAAGGTCGTGCAGGCGATCGTCGACGACGGTGACGTGTTCTGGATGAAGCCGGAGTGGGCGAAGAACGTCGTGACCGGACTCGCGCGCGTCGGCGGTCAGCCGGTCGGAATCGTCGCGAACCAGCCGATGGTGCTGGGCGGCGCGCTCGATGTGAACGCGGCCGACAAGGCGGCGCGGTTCGTGTGGCTGTGTGACGCGTTCAACATCCCACTCGTGTTCCTGCACGACGTGCCCGGCTTCATCGTCGGTTCCGCGGTCGAGAAGCAGGGCATCATCCGCCACGGCGCCAAGATGCTCTTCGCGGTCAGTGAGGCGACGGTGCCGAAGATCTCCGTCATCCTCCGCAAGAGCTACGGCGCCGGATACTTCGTCATGAACGGGTTCGCGTACGAAGCCGACTACATCGTGGCGTGGCCGACCGCCGAGATCGCAGTGATGGGCCCCGACGGTGCGGTGAACATCATCCATCGCAAGCAACTCGACGCGATCGAAGACGACGACGAGCGCGCGGCCCGGCGACTGGAGCTGGCCGAAGAGATCCGAGCCAACATCGACCCGTACGTCGCCGCCGGCCACGCCAAGATCGACGACGTCATCGATCCCGCCGACACCCGTGCCGCTATAGCCCGCGGCCTGCGGATCACGGCCGACAAGAAGGTCGACCGGCCGTGGCGCAAGCACGGCGTCCTGCCGGTGTGAACCGGTCGATCCAGATACAGCAAGAGCCTCTGACGCCGAATACGATCCCGGCCATGGCCGAGATCCGCGCGGAGATCACTGCGAACGTGTGGCAAGTCGTCGTCGAGGTGGGGCAGATGATCGCCGAGGGCGACGAGATCTGCATCCTCGAGTCGATGAAGATGGAAATTCCCGTCATCACCGAGGTTCCCGGCGTCGTGCGTGAGCTCGACGTCGAACCCGGCCAGACCGTGCGAGAAGGCGATCGCATCGCGCTGATCGACGAAGCCTGATCGGGCGCGCAGCGTGATCACTTTCGAACCGCGCGGCCAGGTCGGTGTCGCGACGATCGACCGCCAGGAGCGGCGCAACGCGTTGAACGCGGAGATGTGCGACGAGCTGCGCGGCCATCTCGAGAGGTCGGGGGAGCTGCGCGCGATCGTGATCACCGGCGCCGGGACCGCGTTCTGCGCGGGTGCCGATCTCGTGAGCCGCTTCGTCGCCGAGGGTGACGCCACGACCGACACGTTTCGGCCCGCGTTCGAGAAGGTGCTCGACGCGATCGTCGCGCACCCGGCGCCGGTCGTCGCGGCCATCAACGGCCCGGCCATCGGCGCCGGCATGCAGCTCGCGGTCGCGTGCGACGTCCGCGTCGCCGCCCTCGGAGCCCGTCTCGCGATCCCCGGCGGGAAGCTCGGCATCCACCTGAGCGCGCGCAACATCTGGCGCCTGGCCCAGCTGCTCGGGCAAGGCGCGGCACGCGACTTCCTGTTGGCCGGACGCACCGTCGACGCCGACGAGGCGCTGCGACTCGGCTTGGTCCAGTACGTCGACGGTGACGCGCTCGGATCTGCGCTCGGGATCGCGGGCGAGATCTCGGCGTCGGCGCCCCTGACCGTGCAGGGCCACAAGCTGGCGTTGAATCTCGTCGCCGAGGCCGGGTGGCTCGGAGCGAGCGCACGCAATCAGATCGCCGAGCGGGAATCGGCCGCGTTCGCCAGCAACGACCTCCAAGAGGGGCTGGCCGCGTTCGCGGAGAAGCGCACCCCCGAGTTCAAAGGCGACTGACCGCGGCGACGCGTGTTGCGCTTTGGATCAACGACGGACGCACGTATACGTGCCGTACGCGGCGCGTCGGAACGTGCGCTCGACCACGTCGAAGCCGGTGCGGTCGAGCATCGCGTCGAGGAGCCAGCTATACGTGCTGAACTCGCCGCGCACGTGCTCGGCCAACTCCGAAGCAGTCCATCCGACCGCGGGATCGTCGACGGCTCCGCTGATCCACGCCTCGATCGCGGCATCGGCGTCTTCCGGCGCGAAGTCGTAGACGAGATCGCGGAGCCGGAACGTGCCGCCCGCCCGCAATATGCCGGCGACGCGGGTGAGAACGATCGCCTTCCAGAAGTCGGGTACTTGATGAAGCGCGTTCCGGCTGTAGACCGCGTCGACCGCCTCGCCATCGTGTTCGTATGAGAGGTAGCCGGCCTCGATGATCGTCACGTTGTCGATGCCTGCCTTCGCGGCTCGCTCGCGCAAAGCCGCGGTCATCACGGGGGAGACGTCGACCGCGATCACCCGATGACAGAACGGTGCCAGGGCAAGCGCGAATGTGCCGGTTCCGGCACCCAGGTCGACGACGGTGGACCGCGTATCGATCCCGCGCCGGCGGAGCGCATCGACGTCGTCGCTCGGATCGAACGCCGCCTTTCGGTCGTACCCGCTCACATACCCGGAGTCGAGATGTTCCGTGCCCGCGTGGGCGCGCTCGTCGAGCCACCACGATCTCATGTCGTCAGTCTGCTTGATCGTCGATGGCCGACGCGGTAGATAATGCGTATGGCGAGCCGAGACGACGTGCGCCGGATCGCGCTGTCGTTGCCGGCAACGGTGGAGGACCCGGATCGCTTTGCCTTCGCCGTGCTCGGGAAGAGCAAACCCAAGGACTTCGTCTGGGTCTGGCTCGAACGGATCGAGCCCAAGAAGGCGCGCGTCCCGAATGCGAAGGTCGTCGCAGTGCGCGTTGCCGACGCCGGTGAAAAAGCGGCGCTCCTCGCGTCGAGCTCCCGTACATTCTTCACCGAAGATCACTACAACGGCTACTCGGCCGTGCTCGTCCGGCTCGCGGCGATCCGACGCGACGAGCTCGAGGAGCTGCTCGCCGACGCGTGGCGTTGCACGGCCCCCAAGGCACTCGTCAAGAAGTTCGACGAAGAACGGGACGCATAATGGTCGACGACATCGAAGATGCCCGGCGCGAGGAACCCCCCTTCACCCTCGGCGAACGCGAGATGCTCGAGCGTTGGCTGGAGTTCCACCGCACGACGCTGGTCCTCAAGTGCGAAGGGCTCGACGACGAGCAGCGCAAGCGTCGTCCCGTTCCGACGTCGCTGTTGTCGTTGCACGGGCTGCTCCGGCACATGGCCGAGGTCGAACGCAACTGGTTCCATCGTGTGCTCCTCCGCGAACCCGACACCGCGCCGATCTGGTTCGACCCGGCGATCGACGACAGCGAGCTGGTGCCGCTCGACGACGCCGACTGGGAGGCCGATCTCGCCCGCTGGCACCAGGAGTGTGGCGACAGCCGGGTCGCCGCGGCCGCGCGTGACCTCGACGACACCGGCATCCGCCGCGGCGAGCCGTGCTCGTTGCGCTGGATCTACGTGCACATGATCGAGGAGTACTCCCGCCACAACGGCCACGCCGACCTGATCCGCGAGCTGGTCGACGGCTCTGTCGGTTGGTAGAAGCCGGTTGGTGGAGGAGGCATCTGGCTCGTCGAACACGACTTCACTGTTTGGCCCCGGTTTCCGTGGTTGGTGAAGCAGGAGAACGGAACCTGGGTCGCGCCGGAAGGCTCTCCGCGCGCGCCCTGGACGTTCAGCCTGCTCGCTTCGCGCGACCAATGATCATCGGGTGTCGTCACCAGGGGAGCGCGTCGAGATCGAGGTTGCCACCCGAGCAGATGACCCCGACGCGCGCGCCATCGAGACCGGCCGCGCGCACCGCCGCGAACGCGATTGCCGCGCTTGGTTCGATCAGCTGCTTCGTCCGCTCCCACACGGCCCGCATCGCTTCTATCGCGGCTGCATCGTCGACCAGCGCACGCTCCACCTCGTGCGCCGTCAGGATCGCCTCGGTGCTCGGCGAGCACCCGGTTCGGAGCCCGTCCGCGACGGTCGCGCTTCGATCTCGTGGCGACGCGCCGATGACCCGCAGGGGCGCGACGGCCACGCATGTTCCCGAGCCGAGTCCACCGCCGCCCACCGGCGCCACGACCACGTCGAGATCGGGAACTTCGACGATCAGCTCGAACGCCGCGGTCCCGGCCCCGGCCATCACCCGTTCGTCGTCGAAGGGATGGATCTCGACCGCGCCGGTGCGATCCTGCACCTCCCGCAGCACCTCCCGACGGGCCTCGATCGTGTTGTCGCAGTAAGTGATCTCGGCGCCGTAGCGAGTCACGGCCGCGCGCTTGGCGGCCGACGCGTTCTGCGGCATCACGACGTAGGCGGGTATCCCGCGTGTTCGCGCGGCCAGTGCCAGCGCGGCCGCATGGTTACCCGACGAGTGCGCGGCGACACCTCGGCGCGCGTCCACGTCGGTCAGCGACTGCACCGCGTTCGTCGCGCCGCGGTACTTGAACGCGCCGACTCTCTGCAGATGTTCGGCCTTGACGAACAAGGTCGCGCCCGCCCACTCGTCGAGGGAGCGCGAACGCATCACGGGCGTGTGGTGCACGAACGGCGCGATGCGGGCGGCGGCGACGCGCACGTCGGATTTCGAGAGGCTCACGCGGAGCTCAGTATCCGGCGGGGAGCGCGCGTTCCAAGAAGACGTAGAACGGGAACAACGCGACCAGGAACGGCAGCACGCCGATGATCCAGGTTGCGGGGTGGCGCCAGCGGCGGAAGCCCCACCACCACGCGAGCCCGACGACCGCGGCGACGATTCCCCACGCCACGCTCGGGACGAGGCTACGGGTCTGGCCCGAGAGTCCCTGTGCGAGACCGGCAGCTTCACTGACGCGGGCCTTGCCGGTTCCGGTGGTGATCGCGACCGGTTTCGGTTTCGTCGGCTTCGTGCTCTTGCTCGGCACGAGCTTGGCCTTGACGACGAGCCGGTGCGACGCCGAACCCTTCGGCGTGCACGCGGTCAACGTCAGCTGCGCGTCGGGCGTGTTGTCGACGACCCACACGTCGGTGGGGAGCACCGTGAGCTGCTGTGTCATCTGATAGTCGAAGACGCCGCCCACCGCGTCGTGGATGATGATGTCGTCGCCCGGCTTCAGCTTGTCGATGTCCATGAACGGGTGCAGGTACGTGGTGCGGTGCCCGGCGATCGCGGCGTTGCCGATGGTTCCCGGCAGCGGGGTACCCGGATAGTGGCCGGGCCCCTTCTTGAGATCGTCGCGTGAAGTGCCTTCGACGTAAGCGAAATCGGCGCCGATCTTCGGGATCGAGATGATGCCCTCGACTTCGCCGTCAGGCGGTGTGGGCGGCGGGGGCCGGACGTTGTCGTAGTGGACCGTTGTGGTGGTCGGCTGGTCGGGAACGGTCACGGCCGGCGCCTTGACGGTCGTGGGCACCGGGGCGACGGTGTCGTTTTCGCTCTGGGCGACCTGGGCCTCGAACTTGGTCTTCAGGTCGGCCTGGGCGCGGGCGGTGAAGATGCCCGTCCCCCAGAGCTGATAGACGACGAAGAGCAGGATCAACAGCCCGAGGGTCACCAGCGTCCGGCCAACACCCGCAATTGCACGCCGCACGGAAAGAATCGTACCGCCTGTGCTCTTCGCGCTGCGCGCGGTGGTCGGCCCGGTTCGCCGTCTTCCCCGGCCCGTCCGTAAGCTTCCCGTCGTACCGCACCCCCGGTCCCCGGAGCTCTGGTTGCGCTGCGTACGCCTTCGGTCGGCCGTCTGCATGCTCGGACGATTTCCCGCGCTCGCAGGTGCCGATCTCGAGGTCGATGCGGGCGAGGTCGTGTTGCTCAGTGGCCCCAACGGTGCAGGAAAGACGACGCTGTTGCGTCTGTGCGCCGGACTGTTGGCGTTGCGGGCGGGAGAGGCTGAGGTACTCGGAGTGGATCTGGCCGTCGAACCCCGGCGCGTACGGCGCGCGGTTGCGCTCGTCGGTCACGAGACCTTTTGCTACGACGACCTCACGGTTGCGGAGAACGTGCGCTTCGTCGCCCGCTCCACCGGGCACACGGTGGCCGATGCCGACGCCGCGCTCGAGCGGGTCGGCCTGCAGCGGGTGGCCAGTGTCGCGCACGGCCGTCTGTCGCAAGGACAACGACGTCGCCTCTCCCTCGCGAACGCGCTCGCGCGCAAACCGCGTCTGCTCCTCCTCGACGAGCCGCACGCCGGACTCGACGAGCACGGAAGAGAAGTCCTGGAGTCGGTCGTCGGCGCGGCAGCCGCCGACGGGTGCACGGTGATGCTCGCGTCGCACGAGCTCGACCTCGCGCGCCGGCTCGCGACCCGTGAGGTGCGCATCGTCGGAGGCCAGGTGCATCCGGTCCTCTCGAGCGCTCCCGCACCCGATCCGGCTCGGCCCGCCGCCGAGATCGCGGCCTCCGCCGCGGCCGAGGCGGAGGCGCGCGCATGACGTTCTTTCGCGACGCGTTGCTTGTCGCGGGCAAGGACCTTCGCATCGAGCGCCGTTCTCGCGTCGCGCTGCAACAGATCGTCCCCTTCGGCGCCATCGTGGTCGTGTTGTTCGCGTTCGCGCTCGACTCCGACCCCACCCTGCTCCGGCAGGCCGCGCCCGGTCTCTTCTGGGCTGCGGTGCTGCTGGCCGTGCTGCTGGCCGTCGGGCGCTCGTTCTCGATCGAGGAGGCCAACCGGGCCCGCGACGGTTTGCGCCTCTCCGGGCTCGACGGCGGATCGATCTTCTTGGGCAAAGCCGCCGCAGTAGCGGTGGAGATGTTCCTGCTCGAGGTGATCGTCGGCGCCGCGGTCGTGGTGCTCTACGACGTGTCGGTCCGCGGCGTCGTGATCCTGCTCTGCGCGGCCGTTGCCGCGACCGTCGGACTGGCCGCCACGGGTACGGTCTACGGCGTGCTGGCCGGAGGATTGCGCGCACGCGAGACCCTGGTGCCGCTGCTCTTGCTCCCGGCAGTCATGCCGGTGATGCTGGGCGCCACCCGCTCGTTCCAGGCGGCGCTCCAGGGGACTCCCGGCGACGCGTGGCCCTGGGTCCAACTCCTCGTCGCGTTCGCGGTGCTGGCGGTCACCGCGGGCACCGTCGCGTTCGGTCCGCTCCTGGAGGAAGCATGAAACGGCTCTTCCTCGCCGTCACCGTCGCCTCCCTCGCGCTCACCGCGGTGTTCGCGCTGTGGATCACGCCGCCGCGCGCCGACCAGGGATACGACGCGGTCCGCCTGCTGTACCTCCACGTCCCGACGGCCTGGGTCGCGTACCTCGCGTTCGGCGTGACCGCGCTGGCCTCCGCGCTCTGGCTCTTCCCGCGCACCCGCGACTCCACCTGGGATCTTCTCGCGGGGGCGTCGGCCGAGGTCGGCGTCGTGTTCACCGGCCTCACGCTGATCCTGGGGTCGCTGTGGGGCAAGCCCACGTGGGGCACCTGGTGGGAGTGGGACGCGCGGCTCACGACCACCGCCATCCTCTTCTTCTTGTACCTGGGTTACCTCGCCCTGCGCCGTACCGGTGCGACCGCGGACGAGCGGGGGAAGCGCAGCAGCATCGCCGCGCTGATCGCGTTCGCCGACGTACCGATCAGCTATCTCTCGGTGACGTGGTGGCAGACGTTGCACCAGCAGGGCACGGTGTTCAACGAGCAGAACAAGGTGCTCATCGACGGCACGATGGCCTTCACCCTCATCGCCGCCGTCGTCGCGTTCACGTTGCTGTACGCCTACCTCGTGCTCGAGCGCTTCCAGCTCGCGCAGCTCGAGGAGGGTCGCGAAGCACGCGAGCTCGAGCTCGCGATCGCGGAGCGCGTGCGCGCCGATAACGTGGAGGTCGTTCCCGCATGAGTCACAACTGGAGCTTCGTCATCGCGGGGTACTCGGTCACCGTGGTCGCGCTGGGCGGGTACTTCACCTTCATCCGGCAGAAGTCGCGCCAGCTCCGGCGAAACCTGCACGACGAGACCCGTGACTGACACGCCGAACGCGCTCCCGCCGCGCAAGCGCCACCGCCTGCGGTACGTGGTCGTCGCGGTCCTGTGCCTCGGCGCGGTGGGTTGGATGCTGGTGCTGATGCAGAAGAACGTCGTGTTCTTCAAGACCGTGTCGGTGGCAGTCCACGACGAGCCCCACGACGGTGTGCGCACCATGCGGATCGGCGGCGGGGTGCTCCCGGCGAGCATCAAGCAAATTCCCGGTGGCGCCGATTTCGAGCTCACAGAGGGCGGCGTCACCGTGCGCATCCATCACAGTGGCGACGAGCCCGAGCTGTTCAAGGACTGCGCGCCGGTGGTGGCTGAAGGGCATTGGAGTGCGGCGGGCTCCAACATCTTCGACTCCGACCGGCTGCTCATCAAGCACGGCGCCGACTACAAGCCGCCGAAGACCGCCACCCAGTGTCCCGCCGACCCTTTCGGCAATTCGAACTGAACATGCGCGCATGAGGGCACAACTCGGCTACGGCCTCCTCACGATCGGCACCGTCGCGGCGGCGCTCGGGCTGGTGACGCTCGGCGCGGGGCTCGCGACCGGGCGGCGCACCCTCCTCGAGATCGGTCGCCGCTACATCGTCGTGATCCTCGTGTCGTCGATCGCGGCGTTCGTCGTGATGGAGACGGCGCTCTACGGCCACGACTTCTCGATCAAGTACGTCGCCGACAACGTCGCCCACGCCACCCCGGGTCTCTACACGTTCACGGCGGCGTGGAGTGCGCTCGAGGGTTCGATCCTTTTGTGGTCGCTCCTGCTCTCGGTCTACGTCGCCGCCACCGCATGGCGGTTCCGCAACCGTGCCGACGACCCGCTCGTCGCGTGGGCCACCCTCGTCCAGTACGGCGTGCTGTTGTTCTTCTTCGCGCTGATGCTCTTCGCCGCGAACCCGTTCAAGGCGCAGCCGGGAACCATCCCGCTCGATGGCGCGGGTCCGAATCCGCTGCTGCAGAACCACCCGCTGGTCGCGATCCATCCACCATTCCTGTACGCGGGTTACGTCGGGTTCGCGATCCCGTTCTCGTTCGCGGTCGCCGCGCTCGTGACCGGTCGCTTCGGGGAAGGGTGGCTGGCCGCGGTTCGCCGCACCACGCTCGTCTCGTGGGGGTTCCTCACGATCGGCATCGTGCTCGGCGCCTGGTGGAGCTACTCGGTGCTGGGCTGGGGCGGATTCTGGGGTTGGGACCCGGTCGAGAACGCGTCGTTGCTGCCGTGGCTCACGGCGACCGCGTTCATCCATTCGGTGATGGTCCAGGAACGGCGAGGCATGCTGCGGGTCTGGAACCTGTCGCTCGTGCTGGCGACGTTCTGCCTCACGATTCTCGGCACGTTTTTGACCCGTTCCGGTGTGATCAGCTCGGTTCATGCCTTCTCGCAGTCGAACATCGGGCCGTGGTTGCTCACGTTCCTCGGCATCTGTGTGTTCGGCAGCGTCGGTCTCATCGCCTGGCGGGGCGACAAGCTCCGATCGCCCGGTCGCATCGACTCCCCGGTCTCCCGTGAGGCAGCATTCCTCCTGAACAACCTGCTGTTCGCCGGGTTCGCGCTCGTGGTGCTGACCGGCACGGTGTTCCCGCTGCTCG
This sequence comes from Actinomycetota bacterium, assembly GCA_041691275.1. Lineage (GTDB taxonomy): Bacteria > Actinomycetota > Acidimicrobiia > IMCC26256 > PALSA-610 > PALSA-610. Next base: position 15,121 of record JBEPUZ010000066.1, read on the forward strand.
TCGAGGCCCTGCAGGACAAGCAGATCACGGTCGGCGAGCCGTATTTCACTCGGCTCGGTGCGCCGATCGGTATCGCGTTGCTGTTCCTCATGGCGATCGGCCCGGTCCTGCCCTGGCGCGCCGCGAGCGGGCAGGTCCTGCGGGACCGACTCTTGATCCCGGCGTGGGCCGGTGCGCTCACGCTCGTGATCACGCTCGTCGTGGGTGCGCACGGCGTTGCCAACGTCGGCGCGTTCTCGCTCGGGGCCTTCGCGCTCACGAGCATCGGGCGCACAGTCGTGATCGGGATCCGCACCCGGAAGCGCGCGCAGTCCGAATCGCTGCCGATCGCCGCGCTCCGTACCGTGCGTTCGAACACGCGCCTCTACGGCGGCCTGCTCGTCCACGCCGGCGTCGTGGTGGTCGCGATCGCGCTCGCCACCACCGGTGGCTACACGACCAAGAAGACGGTCGAGTTGTCACCGGGGGAGTCGGCCCGCGTGCGCGGCTACACGGTCACCTATCTCGGGCGCGTCATCGACCAGTCGGCCCAGAAGACGACGGTAAAGGCGCGCGTCCACGTGAGCGGCGGCATCGGTGATCTCGCGCCCGCGATCTCCACCTTCCCCAACGCGGCCGAGGGGATCGGGACGCCGTCGATCCACACCACGCCGTGGCGCGACGTCTATCTCACGCTCGTGTCGTCGCCCACCTCGGGGCGGGTCACCATCGGGGTGCAGATCGGCACCATGGTGATGTTCCTCTGGATCGGCGGGCTGATCATGGCCCTCGGCTGCGCGCTCGCCCTCGTCCCACCCCGCGAACGGGACGTGCTGGAACGCCTTGCCACGAGACCGACGTCCGACGATTCCGCACGGGCGCCGCTCGTCGAAGCCGCGACATGATGAAGTTGCGCGCCCGCTGGATCGCGCTCGCGGTCGGCGTCGTGTGCGTGTTGTTCGGGGTGGTGCTTGCCGTGCAGCACCGTTCCGAGCCGTCGATCCCGCGGCTCGTGATCGAGCATGCGCACGCGCCCGCCTTCACCCTGCAAGGCCTCGACGGCAAACCGATCGACTCCGCCTCGCTTGCGAACAAGACGTACGTCGTGAATTTCTTCAACAGCTGGTGCCTGCCCTGCCAACAGGAGGCGCCGGCGTTGAAGGCCTTCTACGCCGAGCACAAGCACGATCCCGACTTCGCGATGGTCGGCATCATCATCGACGACGACGCCACGACCATGCGCGACTACGTCCGGGGCGAGAGCATCACCTGGCCCGTCGGCGTCGATCCGAAGGGCAGCGCGTCGCTGCGCTTCGGGACAACCGGACAACCGGAGACGTATGTCTTTTCTCCCGACGGGATCGCGGTGTGCGGCAACCTCGGCGCGTCGACCCAGGCCGAGCTCGACATCTGGTTGCAGGCGGCGCGCACCGGCCAAGAGTGCACCGCCAAGAACTGACATGACGTCGCGCAAGCTCTTGCCCTGGTTCGCGCTCGCGCTCGTGGTCATCGCGGGCGTCGTCGTGCTCATCGTGCGTTCGCAGCCGGACAACTCGCCCTCAGCGCGAGCGTACCGGCTCGAGCACCAGCTCGCGTGCCCGGTGTGCGAGGGTCAGGCGGTCTTCGACAGCAACTCCCCGCAGGCCGCGGCGATCCGCGACGACATCCCGGTCCGCATCGCCTCGGGGCAGTCCGACGCGGAGATCCGGGCGGCCTACGTGACGCTCTACAACGAGAAGATCTTGGAGACGCCCTCGAACTCCGGCCTCGGCATCGTCGTGTGGGGCCTCCCGACGCTCGCCTTGATCCTCGGGGCGGTGAGCATCGGCGTGGCGGTGCGGCGTTGGAGCCACGCGCCCCGACTGCAGGCGACCGAGCACGACGAGGACGTCGTACGCCAAGCCCGGCTCGACGACGTCGACTCTGAGGACCACGCGTGAGCGATCGCGACGATTCCGCTCGGGAGGCGCACGAGGAGCTCGAGCACGAGCGCGACTTCCTGCTGCGATCGCTCGACGATCTCGATAGCGAGCTGGTCGTCGGCAACATCGATCCCGACACGTATCGGGTATTGCACGACGACTACACCGCGCGCGCGTCGGCCGTCATCCAGTCGATTGCGGACGGGGTCGAGCGCGCGGCCCCGGACGGGCCCCGTGTTCCCCCGCTGATGCGCGTGCTCACCATCGGCGGCGTCGTGGTCTTCGCGGTGCTCGCCGCGGTGCTGCTCGCGCACACGGTAGGACAGCGTCACGCGGGCCAGGAGATCACCGGCGATGCGCAGGCCGGAGCCCAGGGCGCCAGCTCGACGACGACGGCGTCGGCGCCGCTGGCCGCGGCCAAGGCCTCGGCGCTCGCCCAGCCCAAGAGCTACCCCGCCCAGATCTCCTACGCCCGGGCCCTGCTCGCGGTGGGTGCCGCGCCCGCCGCGACCGAGCAGTACCTCAAGGCGGCGGCGCTCGACCCGAAGCAGCCGGAACCGCTTGCGTACGCGGGCTATCTCTCCGCCATCCTCAGCAACAGCACCAACGACAAGACCGCACGTCAGCAGCTGATCGAGGCCGCCACCGGGGATCTCAATCGGGCGATAGCGATCGACACGACCTACCCTGATTCGTACGCCTTCCAGGGCGAGTTGCTGGCGGCGGTCGAGAACAAGCTGTGTCCTGGCGCAGCCGCGATGGAGCACTTCCTCGCAATCGCCCCGGACGATCATCCGTACAAGACCCGCATCGAGACCGACCTCGCGTCGGCGATCAAAGCGGGCAAGTGCCCCGAACCCCAGATCACCCCGACCACCAAGCCGTAAGGAGCCCTTCGTGGCCAAAAAACAGATGCCTGAGCCGCAGACCGACGGGTCGAAGATCTACCGCGTCACGATCACGACCGATCGCGGTGCGATCGTGATGGATCTCGACGCGCAGCTCGCGCCGAACACCGTGAACAACTTCATCGGGCTCGCCCGCCAGGGCTACTACGACAACCTCACGTTCCACCGCGTCGTCCCCGAGTTCGTGATCCAGGGCGGCTGCCCCGAAGGCAGCGGTACCGGCGGTCCGGGCTACAAGTTCGCCGACGAGCCCGTGAAGGGCGAGTACACCCTCGGCGCGGTCGCGATGGCGAACGCGGGCCCCGACACCAACGGTTCGCAGTTCTTCATCTGCATCGACGACTGCACCCGCAAGCTCACGCCGAACTACAACCTGTTCGGCCACGTGGTCGAAGGTATCGACGTGGCCCAGGCGACGCAGGTCGGCGACAAGTTCACCAAGTTCGAGGTCGAAGAGCGAGACCGGTAACCAGCCGTGCGGACGTCGCGAGCCCCCGGGCGAAGCAAGGGAGCTATGTGGCCGTGCGGACGCGCGAGCCCCCTGGGCGAAGCAAGGGAGCTATGTGGCCGTGCGGACGTCGCGAGCCCCCTGGGCGAAGCAAGGGAGCTATGTGGCCGTGCGGACGTCGCGAGCCCCCTGGGAACGCCGTGATCAGCTCGCCGGCCATCAGGCTGTGCCAGGCGAACGCCTAGCCCTGCTTCATCCCGCTCACGACCGATGGCAGATCTCAACTAAGACAGTCGAGAAGCTAGAGTAAGGATTCGGGCTCCGTCGAGCTGTGGCGACGCGCCGGGTACCGGGCCGGAGCGGTAAGAATCCCCTTTGTGCGGATAACGGCCAAGGCGGATTAC
>JBEPUZ010000067.1:0-18662 GCA_041691275.1 Actinomycetota bacterium
CGGCCGCGACGATCAACCACAGGTTGCGGCGACGGTCGTCGTCGTCCCCCGCGCCCGGTGGTGGACCCGACGGGCCCGGGCCGTACGGACCTCCGGGCCCGGCCGGGGGAACGACCGGGATCATCTGGGTGGGCTCTCCTGCGACCGCCGGGTTCCGAACCGTCGCGTCGGGATCGTCGGGCGACTCGTCGTAGAGGTGACCGTCGTCGGGAGGCGGAACGTTTCCTGTGCCCATATGCCGCTGGACGCTACCGACCGCACCGGGCCCGTCCGAGGATCACACGCCGCCGGTGGTGGGATGGCCCGGGACCGACGAGAGGCCGAACCGAGGGGCCCGAACCGAGAGGAACGGCGCATGGGAATGGGAATGGGTGGAGGTGGGGGCCGCGGCGGCGCCGGCGTGGGGCTGATGCGGTCGTTCCGCCGTGACGGCTCGATCAAGGACTACAAGCTCCCGTCCGGGATCACTCGGCGGATCTTCGCGTTCGCCCGCCCGTATCGCCGCCTGCTCGAGCTGTTCCTCGTGCTCATCATCGTCGACGCGGTGCTCGGCGCCGCCAACCCGTTGCTCTTCCGCGCCATCATCGACGACGGCATCATCAAACACGACAGCGGGCTCGTCGTCGGGCTCGCCTTCGTGGTCGGTGGGATCGCGATCGTCGACGCCGGCTTGTCGCTCTGGCAGCGATGGGTGTCGGCGCGCGTCGGCGAAGGGCTCATCCTCGACATGCGAACGCGCGTGTACAGCCACATCCAAGACATGCCCATCGCGTTCTTCAGCCGCACACAGACCGGCGCGCTCGTCACCCGATTGAACAACGACGTCCTCGGCGCGCAACAGGCGTTCACCGACACGCTGTCGTCGGTAGTGGGGAACGCGATCGGCGTCGGCGTGACGCTCACGGCGATGTTCGTGCTCTCGTGGGAGATCACGCTCGTCTCGCTCGCAATCCTCCCGGTGTTCCTGTTCCCCGCGCGCTGGGTCGGTCGCCATCTCGCCGCCCTGACCCGCGAGTCGTACGGACTCAACGCGCAGATGAACACGACGATGACCGAGCGATTCAACGTGTCCGGCGCGCTGCTGGTGAAGTTGTTCGGCGATCCCCGGGCCGAGTCCCGGCTCTTCGAGCAACGGGCCACCCGCGTGCGCGACATCGGGATCACGCAGGCGCTCTATACGCGGGTTTTCATGATCTCCCTGCTCCTCACGGCGTCGCTCGCCACCGCGATGGTCTATGGCTGGGGCGGCCTCCTCGCGGTGCACGGCGCGCTGCAGCTCGGTACGGTCGTGGCGCTCACCGCGTACCTGAACCGTCTGTACGGGCCGTTGACCGCGCTTTCGAACGTGCAGGTCGACGTCATGACCGCGCTCGTGTCGTTCGACCGCGTGTTCGAGGTACTCGATCTCGAACCGATGATCGCCGACAAGCCCGGCGCGACGGCCCTCCCGGACGGGCCCGCGACCGTGGAGTTCGACCACGTCGCCTTCAGCTATCCGACCGCCGAGGAGGTGTCGCTCGCGTCGCTCGAATCCGTCGCGGTGCTGGAGCAGACGCCGAGCCAACAGGTGCTCTACGACGTGTCGTTCATCGCCGAGCCCGGCCAGCTCGTCGCGCTCGTCGGGCCCTCGGGCGCGGGCAAGACGACGATCTCCAATCTCGTGCCTCGCTTGTACGACGTGCGGGCGGGCGCCATCCGCATCAACGGCGTCGACGTGCGCGACACGACCGCCGACTCGTTGCGGGCGACGATCGGGGTCGTCACCCAAGACGCTCACCTCTTCCACGAGACCATCGGCGAAAACCTCCGGTACGCCAAACCCGATGCCGGCGACGACGAGCTCCGCGACGCGCTGGAAGCCGCGCAGATCATGCCGTTGATCGCGATGCTCCCGGACGGCCTCGACACGGTCGTCGGGGATCGTGGGTATCGCCTCTCCGGGGGCGAGAAGCAGCGCATCGCCATCGCCCGTCTCCTACTGAAGGCACCCCGTGTCGTCGTGCTCGACGAGGCGACCGCGCATCTCGACTCCGAGTCGGAGGTCGCGGTCCAACAGGCGCTCCAGGTCGCCCTCGCGGGACGCACCTCACTCGTGATCGCACACCGGCTGTCGACGATCCGCCGGGCCGACGTGATCCTCGTGGTCGACGGCGGCCGTGTCGTCGAGACCGGCAACCACGACTCGCTGCTCGCCGCGGGCGGTCTGTACGCAGACCTCTACCGCACCCAGTTCCAACCTCAGGACGACGGCGGAGCGGATTCCGGCTGACTCTCACTCCACTTTCGTCACTGCCAACGAACGGGTAACCCGCAAGCCACAGGAAAACCCGCAATCGTCGTTGCGGCTGATACCCAAATGGATTCCATACTGGGTAGAATCGGGCCACGCGGGGGCGACGTTGGTAGAGCGCTATCCAGCTTCCGAATTCTCCCCGCGGGCACGCGATCAACCTCGAAAACACGCGATCAACCTCGAAAAGTAGGAGTTGTCGTTGACGGTTCGGCGGCTCGACCCGCATCGGTTCAAGGAGTTCGTCGCGGCGCGTACCGACGAGCACCACGACCCCGTCAGCTCACTCTGTGTCGCGTGTACCGACGCCATCGGTGTGACCGGCGCGGGCTTGATGCTGGTCGCGGGCGAACGGTCGCTCGGCTGCATCGGTGTCTCCGACCCAATGACCAACGAGGTCGAACAAGTCGAGTACACCCTGGGCGAAGGACCGTGCCTGGCGGCGTACGCGACTCGGACACCGGTGTTCGACCCCGATCTCGAGGGTCCGGACACCGTTGGCTGGCCCGAGTTCCGGCGCGGCGCGCTGTCGGCCGGCGTTCGGGCCGCGTTCGGATTCCCGCTCCTCGTCGAGCGGATCTGTATCGGCGCGATGAACCTCTACCACGACGAACCCGGGACACTGACCGGCGAGCAGATCGCCAACGCCGTCGTGGTGGCGCAGTTGGCGAGCCGCATGCTGCTCGACTGGCAGGCCGAAGCGCCGGCGGGGACCATCGCCTGGCAACTCGAACGAGTGCCCACCCATCGCATGGAAGTGCATCAAGCCACCGGGCGCATCGCAGCGCAAGCCGGCATCCCGCTTCCGGATGCGCTGGCGCTGCTGCGGGCGTACGCGTTCGCACGAGACCTGCCGATCGGCAACGTCGCCGCCGGCGTGGCATCCGGAGACATTCGCTTCGACTGAACCGCATCACCGACACACTGTTGCTACACCGGACCTCGAGAAGGGGGGCCACGGATGGCTCGAGAACAAGAGCTGCTCGACACGTTCATAGAGTTCGCCGACACGCTCGTCGACGAGTATGACATCGTCGAATTTCTCCATCGGCTGGCGGCGCGATGCGTCGAGCTCGTTGACGTCACCGAAGCGGGCATCATGCTCGCCGACCGTGACGGTGCGCTGCACTACGTCGCCTCGTCGAGCGAACGGATGCGACTCATCGAGCTGTTCGAGTTGCAGTACGAGGAGGGACCCTGCCTCGACGCGTTCCGGAGCGGGGAGGCCGTTCACAGCGCGCTGGGCGAGGAGGTCGACTCGCTCTGGCCGCAGTTCGCCCCCCACGCCCGCGAAGCCGGCTTCGCGTCGGTCTCCGCGCTCCCGATGAAGCTCCGCAACGAGGTCATCGGCGCGCTCAACCTCTTCTCGACGACCGCCAGCGTTCTCGACGTCGACGATCAGATGGTCGCGCAGTCGCTCGCCGACATCGCGACGATCGGCATCCTCCAAGAGCGGGCCCTCACCGACGCGCGTGTCGTGACCTCACAGCTCGAGGCCGCGCTCGAGTCGCGCATCGTGATCGAACAGGCCAAGGGAATCGTGGCCGAGCGCAACCAGGTCAACATCGACATCGCGTTCACCCAGCTCCGATCGTTTGCCCGCTCGCGGAACCGGCTCCTGAGCCAGACCGCGCACGACATCATCAGCGGCGCCCTGACCGCCAGCCAACTCGTCGGGCCGACCGAACTCGCGTAGGTCAGTCAGGAAGCATCGGGACGGCGAGTCCGGGGTCGCGCCCGAGCAGGACCGCGCGACCGACTGCCGCGGAACCGAACCGGGCGCGTACGCCGTCGAGAGCGGAGTCGAGCGCGCCACCGCTTCCGCGCGTGAACGGGAGGGCAAGCTGCTCGACGCCGTCGCCGGAGAGGTTCCCTACGGCCAGACCCACGAGCGTGATCCCATCGCGCTCGATCCTCGCCATCGCGGCCGAGAGCAGCTCACGCGCGATCGCCAGGATCGTGCCCGTGTGCGCAGTCGGGCGCGCCAGCGTGTGCGACCGCGTCGCGCGGGTGAAGTCGTCGAAGCGCAACCTGAGCACCACGGTCCGACCGATGCGGGACGCGACCCGCATGCGTCGGGTCACCCGATCGACGAGAGCGACGAGCGAGGCATCGATCGCCTCCGGTGATTTCCGAGTGCCCGATCGACCGAGCGCGTGTTGCGACCCGATCGAGCCCCGCCGGTGGCCGACGGTCACGACACGCGGATCGCGGTTGTGCGCGAGCGCGTGGAGATGGCGGCCCGACGCGCGCCCGAGCATCGCCACGAGCACGGTCTCGTCGAGCCGGGCGACGTCGGCAACGGTCGAGATGCCACGCTTCTGCAACTTCTGCGCGGTCACCGCGCCGACGCCCCAGAGGCGTTGCACCGGGAGTGGATGCAGGAACTCGATCTCGGCGTCGGGCGACACGACCAGCAGGCCGTCGGGCTTGGCGACTCCGCTTGCGACCTTGGCGAGGAACTTCGTCCGCGCGATCCCGACGCTGATCGCGAGGCCCACCCGATCGAGCACGTCGCGCCGAAGCTGCGTCGCGATCTCGACCGGTGTGCCCGAGACCTTGCGCAGTCCGCCGACCTCGAGGAACGCCTCGTCGATCGACAGCCCTTCGACGAGCGGGGTCGTGTTCTCGAACACCTCGAACACGGCTTTGCTCGCGGCGACGTACGCGGAGAAGCGCGGTTCGACCACCACCGCCCACGGGCACAGCCGGCGCGCCTGCCTCCCGCCCATCGCGGTCTTGATCCCGAACGCCTTGGCCTCGTAGCTCGCGGCGAGCACCACGCCACCGCCGACGATGACGGGCCGGCCCCGCAGGCGGGGATCGTCGCGCTGCTCCACCGACGCGTAGAACGCATCGAGGTCGGCGTGCAGGATCGTGGCGGCGCCGGACACGAACATATGTTCGCACAGCAGAACGGTCGGCGCCAGGGCGACCTGCGAAGCTGGCGCCGTGCGCTACCGACGGATGCCGATCGAGGTCGAATCGCCGGAACAGCTCGGCTACGACACCATCACCAACAATCTTTCGGAGAGCTCGGTCGCCGACCGGCGCCTCTCCGACCTGAACCTCGGCTTCCGGCCCGATCTCGACGATCTCCTCCTCTGTTACGGCGACCATCTCGGTGATCCCGTCCTGCGGGAAGCGGTCGCCGCGGGAGGCGAGGGCCTTCGCGCCGACGACGTGCTCGTGACCCCGGGCGCGGCCGCCGCGCTGTTCGCGGTCGCGACCTCACTGCTCGAGCCCGGCGACCACGTCGTCGTCGTCCGTACCAACTACGCCACGAACCTGGAGACGCCGCGCGCGATCGGCGCCGACATCGCCATCGTCGACCTCGAGTACGACGAGCGTTGGCGGCTCGACATCGACCGCGTCGCCGCCGTCGTCCGACCGGGAACGACCCGGCTCATCTCGGTGACCTGTCCGCACAATCCCACGGGCACGATGCTCGACCTCGCCTCCTTGCACGCGCTCGTCGAGCTCGCCGAACGTTCGGGCGCAGTGCTGCTCGTCGACGAGACGTACCGCGACCTCACGCACGGCGAGCCCCTGCCGATGGCTGCGACACTCTCGAACCGCGCGATCAGTGTCTCGTCGATGTCGAAGGCGTACGGGCTCCCGGGCCTGCGGGTGGGTTGGGCCGTGTGCCGCGATCCGCAGCTGGCGGAGACGCTGCTCGCGGCCAAGGAACAGATCGTGATCTGCGGACCCACGCTCGACGAAGCGATCGCGGGCCGGGTGCTGTGCGACCGCGACCGCATCCTCCCGCCGATCCTCGACGAGGTGCGGACCCGGCTCGGCATCGTGCGCGACTGGATCGAAGCCCAGGACGTGTTCGAGTGGATCGAGCCTTCGGGTGGGGTCGTGGGACTGGTTCGGTTCGCGCCGGGGTTCGCCGTCGACACGACCCGCTTCTATGAGACGCTGCTCGCCGAGGCGGGCACCTACGTCGGCCCCGGACACTGGTTCGAGGTCGACGACCGCCACTTCCGGCTCGGATTCGGATGGCCGACCCGAACCGAGCTGCGGGCCGGCCTCGCCGGGTTGTCGGCGGCGGCGGCGACTGCGGTACCGACGGTCGGTGCCACGGAATAACCCATTGAGTTCCCGGCGTTGCCGGAGTGAGATGACAGCGATGGCTGGTCCTTCCCACACGCCCCGAACCGCCCTGGTCACGGGCGCGTCCGGATTCATCGGGTCCTCCGTCGCGCGGGCGCTCATCTCCGCCGGATACCAGATTCGGGCGCTCTGCGAGCCCGCGCGTGACGACGACAACCTCGCCGGTCTCCCCGTCGATCGTATCGTGGGCGACGTCCGCGATCCCGCCGCGCTCGACGCGGCCGTCGCCGGCGTCTCGACCGTGTTCCACCTCGCCGCCGTCTACAAGTTCTGGGCGGCCGACCCCGATCTCTTCTACGACGTCAACGTCGGCGGAACCCTCAACGTGCTGCGCGCCGCCTCGCGCGCCGGGTGCGATCGCATCGTCTACACGAGCACCGTCGGCACGATCGGCGTCGCCGAGCCGGGCCGGCTCGCCTCGGAAGACTCACGCGTGCACTTCGAGCATCTGTTCGGGCACTACAAGCGCTCGAAGTACCTCGCCGAGCACGAGGTCCTCCGAGCGGGAGCCGCGGGCGCGCCCGTCGTGCTCGTGCACCCCACCTTCCCGGTCGGCGAGCGCGACACCGCGCCGACGCCCACCGGCCGGACGATCGTAGAGTTCCTCAACGGCCGTATCCCCGCGTACGTCGACACCGCGCTCAACGTCGCCCACGTCGACGATGTCGCGCGCGGGCACGTCCTCGCCGCGCAGCGAGGCGCGCTCGGACGGAGCTACATCCTCGGCGGTGACAACATGTCCCTGAAGGAGATGCTCGCCACGCTCGCCGACGTCTGCGGCCTCCCCGCACCCCGAGTCCGGCTCTCGGCCAAAGCCGTGCTGCCGATCGTCCTCGGCGCCGAGTGGTTCGAAGGTTCGGTGCTGCGCCGCGAGCCGACCCTGCCGTCGGAGCCGGTGCGCATGGCGTCGACGCGCATGGTCTACGACACCAGCCGGGCGCGCACCGAGCTCGGGTACACGAGCATGCCCGCGCGCGCCGCGTTGCTGCGCGCCGCGCGCTGGTTCGTCGAGAACGGCTTCGTGAAGGACGCCCGGATCAAACGGATCCGCTTCCCCCAGGAGGATTCCGCAGCGTCATGAACCCATCTGTGCCCGACTCGAACCCGACCACCGACCCGATCCCGGCGTTCGACGTCAGGGCGTTGCTGGCTGCACGTGGACAGGAAGCGTTCGCGCTGCACGACCGCTACATGAACCCGCAGATGCCGAAGGTCCTCCGCACGCTCGGCTTCGACGCCGACTACGTGCGGGCCGAGGGCGCGTACCTCTTCGACCGCGACGGCCGGCGCTATCTCGACTTCCTCTCCGGCTTCGGTGTCTTCGCGTTCGGACGCGGGCATCCCGGTATCGAACAGGCGCTCCGCGACGTGATGGACCTGTCGCTGCCGAACCTCGTCCAGATGGAATGCGCGCCACTCTCCGGTCTGCTCGCCGAAGCACTCGTCTCGCGCATGCCGAACGACGATTACCGGTGCTTCTTCACCAACAGCGGCGCCGAGTCGGTCGAGACGGTGCTCAAGTACGCCCGGTGCGCGACCGGCCGCTCCCGCATCCTCTTCGCCGATCACGCGTTCCACGGACTCACGATGGGCGCGCTGTCGCTGAACGGAGCGCACGAGTTCCGCGATCGGTTCGGCACGCTCCTTCCCGGATGCCGAAGCATTCCTTTCGGCGACCTCGACGCGTTGGAACGGGAGCTGCGGGCGGGCGACGTCGCCGCGTACGTGGTCGAACCAGTCCAGGGCAAGGGCGTGTTCGTCGCGCCCGAGGGTTACCTGCGCGCGGCCTCCGACCTCTGTCACCGGCACGGCGCCCTGCTCGCGATCGACGAGGTGCAGACCGGCCTCGGCCGGACCGGGACGTTCTTCGCCTTCGAGCAATCGAACGTCGTGCCCGACATCGTGACCGTGGCCAAGGCGCTCTCGGGCGGCTACGTGCCCGTCGGCGCGGTCATCGCCACGAGCGCGGTCGTCGAGCGGGTCTTCGACAAGATGGACCGCGCGGTCGTGCACAGTTCGACCTTTGGCCAGAACGTGCTCGCGATGACGGCCGGTCTCGCGACCTTGCACGCGATCGACACCGAGTCGATCGTCGAACGCGCGTCGACCGTCGGCGCCGAGCTCATCTCGGGAATCGAACGTGTCGGCAAACGCCACGAGCTCGTGCACGAGGTGCGCGGGCGGGGACTGATGATCGGCATCGAGTTCAGCCGACCGCGTTCGATCCGGTTGCGCGCACAGTGGACCCTTCTCGAGTCGATGCGCACCGGTCTCTTCACACAGATGGTCGTCGTGCCACTCTTTCGCGACCACGGCATCCTCAGCCAGGTCGCCGGCGACCATCAGAACGTGCTGAAGATCCTGCCGCCCCTGATCACCACCGATGCGCAGGTCGACGACTTCTGTTCTGCGCTCGACGACGTGCTCGGCGAGCTCGAGCGCTCGATGGGCCTGCTCGTTGGTGTCGGCAGCTCGCTCGCGCTGCCGGCCCTGCGCGCCCGTCGCTGACGGTCACACTCCGAAGTAACTCCCCCGAAAGAACAGGAACCTCATGGCTCTCGACGAAGACGTCGTCCGTCTCGCAAAGGGAAAGAACCTCGCCACGGTCGTCACCCTGATGCCGAACGGGCAGCCGCAGGCGCTGCCCACGTGGGTCGACACCGACGGCGAGCACGTCCTGGTGAACACCGAGCCGGTGCGCCAACGGGCGAAGAATGTCGCCCGCGACCCGCGTATCACCGTGCTGATCCAGAGCGGCGAGAACCCGTGGGACTGGGCCGAGGTGCGAGGCCACGTCGTCGAGGTCGTCGGCGGTCAGAGCGCGCGCGACCACATCGACGCGCTGTCGCAGAAGTACGTCGGCACCGACTATCAGAACCCGATCGGCGAGCAGGGCCGCATCATCTTGCGCATCGCTCCCGACAAGGTCAACACCGCCGCCAAGCGCTGACCCGAACCGACCGGCTCCCGAACGGTCACCGGGCCGCGGCCTAGTCTCGTCCCGACCATGAGTTGCCGACGATGACGAACCGGCGGCACGGGGCCGGGCGGGAGCGGGTTCCCCTCGTCGTGGTCGCGGGCGCGGTCCTTGCCGCCGCGATCTTCGTCGTCCCGCTCGCCGGGCTCCTGTGGCGCGCCCCGTGGACCTCGTCGTGGTCGGTGCTGTCGAGTCACGAGTCGCTGACCGCGTTGCGGCTCTCGATCGAGACCTCACTCGCGGCAACCGCGATCGCAGTCGTGTTGGGTGTCCCTCTGGCCTGGGTTCAGGCACGCGTCGTCTACCGCGGCCGCGGTCTCGTCCGCGCACTGACGTTGCTGCCGATGGTGCTCCCGCCCGTCGTCGGCGGCATCGCGCTCCTGCTCGCGCTCGGGAAGAAGGGGCTCGTCGGGCAGTACCTCGACCATGTCGGCGTACACCTGCCCTTCCACGTCGGCGGCGCGATCCTCGCGGAGACCTTCGTCGCGATGCCGTTCCTGGTCCTCACGGTCGAGGCCGCGTTCCGCACCGCCGATCGGCGTTTCGAGGAGGCGGCCCGCACTCTCGGCGCGTCGCGCTTCACGGTGTTCCGGCGAGTGACGCTGCCGATGATCCGGCCGTCGCTGATCGCGGGCGCGGTGTTGTGCTGGGCCCGTGCCCTCGGCGAGTTCGGCGCGACCATCACCTTCGCGGGCAACCTCGAAGGGCACACCCAGACCCTGCCGCTCTTCGTCTACGTCAAGCTCGAAGAGGGCACGATCGAACCCGCGATCGTCCTCAGCCTGTTGTTGCTCGCGATCTCGCTCACGGTGCTGGTGAGCCTGCGCGACCGTTGGTTGTCCGCGCTATGAGCCCCCAGGCGCAGACCGGAGGCCCGGATGCTGTCGCGCGCCGCCCCGGCGATCGAGGGCCGAAGGTCGTAGCCGCATGAGCGTGTCTGCGACGATCCGGGTCACGCTCGGGTCGTTCACGCTCGCGGCCGACGTCGAGGTCACCGACGGCGAGCTGCTCGCGATCCTCGGGCCGAACGGCTCGGGGAAGACGACGCTGTTGCGCGTGCTCGCGGGTCTGCTTCCCGTCGACGAAGGCCGCGTGTGCATCGACGACGAGGTAGTCGACGAGCCCGCGACCGATCGCTTCGTCCCGGCCGAACAGCGCTCGGTCGGCGTGGTGTTCCAGGACTACCTGCTCTTCGCACACCTGAGTGCGCTCGACAACGTCGCCTTCGGTCTGCGCGCCCATGGCGACGGGCGGACAACCGCCCGGGCCCGCGCCCGCGCGCTGCTCGCCGAGGTCGGGGTCGAGGCCCGAGCCTCCGCCCGGCCCCGCGAGCTCTCCGGCGGTCAGGCGCAACGGGTGGCCCTCGCCCGCGCCATCGCGACCGAGCCCAAGCTGTTGCTGCTCGACGAACCGCTGGCCGCGCTCGACGTCCAGACCCGGGCCGAGACCCGGCGCCGGCTCCGCACGATCCTCGGACGCTTCGCGGGTGCGCGCATCCTCGTCACGCACGACCCCGTCGACGCACTCGCGCTCGCCGACCGCATCCTCATCCTCGAGCACGGCGAGGTGGTGCAGATCGGCACGCCCGACGAGATCACGAGCCGGCCCCGATCGGAGTACGTCGCCGAACTGGTCGGCGTCAACTTGTTCCGCGGGTACGCCGAGGGCGAACGCATTCGGGTCGGCGCGGCCGAGGTCACGGCGGCGAGCCCGCTCGCGGGCGACGTGATGCTGATCATCTCGCCCAACGCGGTCGTGCTCCATCGCCAGCGGCCGACTGGGAGCGCGCGTAACGCGTGGCGGGGAACCGTCAGCGGACTCGAGCATCTCGGCGCGCGCGAGCGCGTCCGCGTGCGGGTGGTCGGCGCGCTGACCATCGTCGCCGAGGTCACCCCGGCCGCGGTGCTCGAGCTCGAACTCGTCGAAGGCGCCGAGGTGTGGGCAGCCGTGAAGGCGACCGAGATCGAGGTCTTCCCCGCCTAACCGGCGGCGGCCGAGTCGGAGGTGATCGGGCCTTCGACGTCGAGCAGCATGCCGATCTCGGCCGCGCCGACCGGGTGGCTGTAGAGGAAGCCCTGCGCGAACCCGTAGTCGAGCCCGACGAGATCGGCAGCTTCCTCCGCAGTCTCGACGCCTTCGGCGATGCTCGTGTACCCCATCACGGACGAGATCGCGGCCATGCTCTTCACGACCGCGCGCATGCCGTCCTCGTTCATGCGCGATACGAAGCTGCGGTCGATCTTCACCACGTTGACGGGGAATCGCTGTAGGTATTCGAGCGACGAGTACCCGGTGCCGAAGTCGTCGATCGCGATGCCCACGCCGAGCGGCGCCACGTTCTCGACGAGATTCCTGCCCGCGGCTTCGTCGATCAGCACCGACTCCGTCAACTCGAGCATGAGCTTGCTCGGCGCGAGTCCCGACTCCTCGAGCGCGGCGGCGATCTCGGCGCCGAACCCGGGCTCGCGAAGCTGACGTGCCGACACGTTGACGCTCACGTAGAGATCACGATCACCCTGGTTCCACACCGCGCCCTGCGCGCACGCCTCCTGCAGCACCCAACGACCGATGAGTGTGATGAGCGCGCTCTCCTCCGCGATCGGGATGAACTCCGACGGCGACAGCGTGCCGAGCTTCGGGTGCTCCCACCGCACGAGAGCCTCGACGCCGACGATCTCGTTCGAGGTGAGCGAGATGATCGGCTGGAAGAGCACGCGCAGCTCGTTATTCTCGACGGCCGACTCCAGTTGCGATCGCAGCCGCAGTCGCGAATACGCCTCCCAACCCATCGACGTGTCGAAGAGCGCGATGCAGTTCTTGCCCTGTTCCTTGGCGCGGTACAGCGCGATGTCGGCGTCGCGCATGAGATTCGTGTGCGCGTGCCCCTGCTCGGCCATCGCGATCCCGAGACTCGCCGGCACCGTCACCGACAGGTCCTCGATCTCGACCGGGAGCTGCAGCACCTCGAGCAGGCGCTGGGCGATGGTCATGACCTCGGCCACGTCGGCCACGCCGTCGAGGAGCACCGCGAACTCGTCGCCACCGAGGCGGGCGATCGTGTCGCTCGGACGCAGGCATTCGCTCAGCCGGCCCGACACCGCGCACAGCAGCGTATCGCCCGCCGCGTGCCCGAGGCCGTCGTTGACCGCCTTGAAGTCGTCGAGGTCGACGAACATCACCGCGATCGCGGACCCGGTGCGGCGGCTGCGCAGGCGCGCCTGGTCGAGGCGGTCCATGAACAGCGACCGGTTCGCGAGTTGGGTGAGGTCGTCGTGAAAGACGCGCTGCTCGAGCTCGCGCGTGAGCTCACGTTTCGCGGTGACGTCGCGCATCGTGACGACAAGACCGGCGACATCCGCGTCGCCGACTCTGTTCATGATGCTCATCTCGAAGTCCCGCGCGTCGCCATTGCCATCGACGAAGCTCCCCGCGACCTCTTCGTGCGCGCCGAGCGGGAGCGTCACCGCGGCCCGGAGCTGGCGGGCGACCCGGTCCGATTCCTGCGCGCCGAGCGATTCGTCGAAGCGGCAACCGACGAGGTCGTCGGGAACGACGCCGAGCAGCGCCCCGGCCCGCGGGCTCGCGTACGAGATCGCGCCGTCGCGGTCGACCACGAAGATCGCATCGCTGAGGCCTTGCACCAACGCGCCCAGGCGCCGGAGCCCCTGCCGTACACCGGCGTCCCGGGCGCCGGTCGCCAGGTGCCAGAGCCGCATCGCGATGAACACGAACGCCGCGATCGCGCAGGCACCCGGCACGAGGGTCGACACGTCGTGATGCCCGGCCGACCACGCGTCGGCGAGTGGCGTCACCGAACACAGTGCAACCGCCGTGAGGATGCACAACAAACGGAGCCGGTTCGCGGGATCGGTCTCGGCCGCTTCCTTCTGCGGGCTCGGCACCGGCCGGCTCGCGGCGACCGCGACGATCGACAACGCCAAGAGCGCGCTGATCGCGAGCACGTCACGTCCGGAACCGGTCGCGTGCGTGAGCCCTGATCCTTCGAGGAGGTCGGCGGCGACGAGCAGGACCACACCGACGAACAAGAGCCGAGCCGCGGCTTCGGGTCGGAACAGCAGGCGCACCGCCATCGCGCCCAGCACGATCGCGGCGAACGGACGGGCCACACCGAGCCAGCCACCGGACATCTCGGCCGAGCGCGACAACGTCGATTGGAAGGCGAGCATCGGCCAGCAGGTGGCCAACAGCGCGCACCCGACGATCGCGCCGTCCAACATCGACGCGCGCTCGTTCTCCGATCGCTGCCGGCGCACAACCGCGCCGATGGCGACCGCGAGCACGAGGTACGCCGCGACCCGCAGGCCGTCGGCGAGGCGGAGGAAGGCGACACTGCCCGACGCGACGAACAACGTGCGGGATGCTTCCGCGCCGGCGATCGTGGCGGCCGCCGCCGCGATCCCGGCCCACGAGGCGGTCGGGCGCCGGCGAACGACGCCGAGCGCGATGCACGCGCACACGGCGAGCAACGCGCCCACGTACAACGCGCGCCGCGGCGTCGTACCGACAGGCGCGACCGCGACAACGACCGGCGCAACGAGCGCCATTGCGACGAGGCCCGCGACCTGGATCCGGCCGCGGCGAACTCCTGCGGGGCCGGGAACGAGGTCGTCCACCGGCCGCGCCGGCACGCGGCGGGCCGAGGGCTTCGAGATCGGGAGCATGCCTTGCGTTCATCGTCGGCTTCCGGGACGGCCTTGAGACCCGCTCCGGAGCGCCGACGTGGCGCTTACGACGCTCGAACCGCCATACCGACGACGGGCGCGAAACCGAAGCCGGCGCCCGCGGCCGAGGACCCGGCGATCGACCCGTAGTAATGCGCGTCGCCGAAGCTGAAGACGCCGCCGTCACCGGCCACGAACCAGTAACCCCGGCCGGTCGGGGACGCCGACATTCCGACAATGGGTTGGTTCAGGTGGACTGCGCCGGTCGAGCCGTAGAACCGCGTACCGCCGAAGCTGAAGATGCCGCCGTCGCGCGCGACCATCCAGTACCCCCGACCCATGGGAGACGAGGTCATACCAACGACTGGTTGGTTCAGCCGGGTCGCGCCCATCGAGCCGAAGAAACGGGCGTCGCCGTAACTGAAGAGCCCGCCGTCAGCGGCGACGAACCAGTAGCCGTGACCGCTCGGCGTCGCAGTCATCCCCACGATGGGTTGGTTCAACACGATCGCCCCGGTCGAGCCGTAGAAGTGCGCGTTGCCGAAACCGAAGATCCCGCCGTCGGTCGCCACCAGCCAGTAACCGCCGCCGTCGGGCGTCGCCGCGATACCGACGATCGGCTTCGTGAGCGCACGGCCCCGCATCGATCCAAAGGCGCGGGCGTCTCCGAATGCGCGCACGTCGCCCCGCGCCGTCGCGAGCCAGTAGCCGTTGCCCGACGCGGTGCTCGCGATGCCGACGACCCGGTCGAATCCGAGGTCGGATGCCGTCGCGCCCGTCGTCGCTGCGCCGGCGAATCCGACCACCCGCCCCGACGCGGTGGCGAACCAGTATCCCGACGCGTGCCGCACATGGGTGGACCCGCTCGAGTCCGGATGCTCTGCGACCGTGGTCGACGTCGTCGTCGGTCCGGTCCGGATGGTCGTCGTCGTCCCGCCCCCGTCCGTCGTCGTATCCGCGGGCATGGAGGTCGACGTCGAGTCGTCGGGGACGCTCGAGCTCGACGTCGTGCTGTCGTCGGGGAGCGTCGTCGACGACGGGTCGATCGTCGTGGTGTCCCCCACCATCGTCGTGGTGGTCGACTGCGGGTCGAAACTCGTGCTCGTCGTGGTGAACACCGAACCCGTCGTCGAGTCGGGCGTCGTGGGCGGATCGGTGGGAACCACCGGCCCCGTGTCGACCGGCGTGTCCGACACGACGGTGAACGACGGGGCAAAACCCTTCGCGTTCCAGTCGGCCGGGCCGAGGTGCCCCACGTTGCCGGCGGCGTCGGTCGGCCACGCGTCGGTCATCGTCCACAAGCCGGGTTCGGCGTGCGCAGCGACGGTGGCGCTCATCGAATAGTTACCGTCGATGCCGTCACCCGCGATCCGTTGCGAGGCGCCGAAGGGCACGGTGAGGCGCTGGCGACCCGACGGCGACTCGAAGACCACCGAGCTCGCGGAGTCGACGATGCCGTCCGCCGCGCCGGAGATGTCGTCGACGATCCGGCCGCGCACCACCATGGTCGCGGACGCAGCACGCACGTCGACGCTGGTCGCCGACAGAGAGAACGCGCGGAACTGCGGCGCAGACGTGTCGCCGATGCCGGTCTGCATGAACGTCACTCCGGGCACCGAGAGCGACTGGTGATTGCCGACCTGGTCGACGAGCGTGACGCTCTCGATGGTCCACTGACCTTGCTCCGACCAACGCGGCAGCGTGACCGCGACCACGAAGGTCGCATCGAGCGCGTTGCCCGCGGTGCGGTGATCGACGCTGAGCGTCGCGCGGGCGTGGTGCGCGCCACTCGGACCGCGCAGCACCACCTGACTCGCTGCGGTCGCGACGCCGTCGGACACGCCGCTCAGGTCGTCGTTCGCATGCACGGTCACAGTGATCTCGCCCGCTTGCTGCGACGTGTCGACGCTGGCTGGAGCCAGACCGATCGCGACGAGCTGCGGCGGTGTGGTGTCACCCGCGCCGGTCTGGGTCACCGCCGCGGGAAAGCCCGCGCCGACGAGCGCGGAATTGGTCAACGTGCGGGTGTTGCCCGAGATGTCGACGAGCACCGCCGAGGCGGCCCAACGACCGGACGCGGAGTGGCGGGGGATCTGAAGCGTCGAGCGGTACGTGCCGTCGGCCGCGGTTCCCGAGATGCGTTGCGCCTGTGAGAGGTACGCGATCGCCTGCTGCTGACCGCCCGGGCCGGTGAGCACGATCCGGCTCAGCGCCGCGGTGCCGCCGATCGATGGGCTGCGCTCGTCGGTGAGGCGCGCCGTGATCGTCACCGTCGCCGGGGCCGCGGCGGTGTCGACGGTCGCGGGGCTGATCGCGAGCGAGGCGAGGACGGGCGCATTCGTGTCGACGGCCGCGCCGCTGCGGACCATCATCCCGAACGAGACGAAGGCGGCGATGAGGGCCGAGGCTGCGATCGCGCCGACGATCGATCGGCGGCGGCGGGACCGGAGGGCGGCCGCGGGCATCTGGAGGGGCATCAGGTGTCCGATCGGCCCCGATCCGTCCCGGATGAGCCGCGACGGCCCCTCGTCCGGCTCCCCGGAGCTCGAGTTTGACCTTCTACTAAGGGTGGCCTAAGTTTGGTGAGGTCACCCTGAGTTACAGCCCGCCCGTCGTTCGCCTCGCCGGAGCCTGATGCTTCCCACCTTCGTCATCGGATTGCGAGAAGGGCTCGAGGCCTCACTCATCGTGGGGATCGTCGCCGCGTTGAACGAGTACATCAAGCACGAGGCCAGCGGCGCCTTCGCCGTGCTTCCCGGCCACCAACGGCAGCTACCTCGGCCACACCCTCTTCACGTAGAGCCCCCCGAATACTCCACCAACAGTTGTCGGACTTTTCCGCGCATAGCGCGGATATCTCCGACAACTGTTGGTGATCTTTTCGGGGTCAGACGGCGTCGAGGAGGCCCGGGTCGACGTCGAGGGGTTCGAGCGGCTCGAGGTCGTCGGTGCCTTTCGGCCCCGGTGCCGCGACGCGCGGGATGAGGAACGACACCAGCGCACCGAGCAGCACGACGACCGCCGCGAACACGAGCGCGGCGCGGGTGCCGCCGGCGACGCTCGTGCGCAGCGCGTGCTGCAGGATCGTCGTGTCGTGGGGGCTCGTCGACGCGGGGGGTTGGTAGAACGCGCCCTGCGCGTGCACGCCCGCGAGCGCCTGCACCTTCACCGCAGCCGGGAGCGCAGCGGCGCGGATGCGCGAGATCGAATGGCTGAGGATCTGCACGCTGAGCAGCGATCCGATGACGGCGACGCCGAGCGCGGCGCCGACCTGGCGCACCGTCGTGTTCGCTCCACTCGCGACGCCCGAGCTCTCGGCCGGGATCTCCGACATCACCACGTTCGTCAGCTGCGCGCCCGCGAAGCCGATTCCGATGCCGTAGAACGCGAGGCCTGGTACGAGCCGGAGCGCGGTGATGTCGAGTGACACCGCGTGATAGATCAGCAGCATCCCAACGGCGTACGAGAACAGGCCGAGCCGGACGACGATCGTCACGCCGACCGCGCGGATCAGGCGCCCGCCGACCTGCGCACCCAGGATGATGAACACACCGGTCGGGAACTGCCACCAACCGTTCTGCTCGGGTGTCAGCAACCGCGCGCCCTGCAGGAACACCGGCAGCACGAAGCTCAGGCCGAACTGGCCCATCGCGAGCACGAGACCCGTCAGCAGGCCGTAGCGGTATGTCTTGATCTTCAGGTGCGCGAACGGGAAGAGCGGATGCTCGTCACGCCGTTCCTTGGCCCGTTCGACGAAATAGAAACCGACGAGGATCGCGACCGCGACGACCAGCACGATGGGCATGATCGAGATCGCTCTCGAGACGGGCCACACACCGTGACCCACCATCGAGAACTCCTTGAGCGGCTTCCACCAGCCGTAGGTGCTGCCCTCGCTCAGCGCGAACACCAACAGGAACATCCCGGCCGCGATGAACGCGGCTCCGGACGCGTCGAGGGGCAGCCGCTTCGCGGCCCGCTCCCCTTTCTTCATGAACAGGAGCGCGCCCACGATCGCGAGCGGTGCGATGATCACGTTGATGCGGAACGACCAGCGCCACGAGTAGTCGGAGGTGAGGAACCCGCCGACGACCGGCCCGAACGCGGCGGCCACGCCCGCGGTCGCGCCCCACCACGCGAACGCGCTGGCCCGCTCCCGGCCTTGGAACGTGGTCGACAGGATCGCGAGCGTCGACGGCAGCATGAGCGACGCGCCGATGCCCTCGATCACCGCTTCGCCGAGGATGAGCTCGGGCACCGACGTCGAGATCGACGCGACCAGAGACCCGACGCCGAACAGTGCGGCGCCGATGATGAAGATGCGACGGTGCCCGTAGATATCGCCGAGCCGGCCACCGATGACGAGCAGCGTCGCGAACGTCAGCGCGTACCCGGTGATGACCCACAACAACGACGGGAGCGTCGTGTGGAAGTCGGAGCGGATCGTTGGGATGGCGACATTCAGGACCGTGTTGTCGAGCACCACGATGAACGCGGCCAGCAACACGACACCCAGCGCGACCCACCGCCGCGGATCGAGAGGGGCGGGCGGGGAGATACCGGTCTGCGTCTCGGTCACCGCGCGCGTCGCTCG
>JBEPUZ010000068.1:0-18612 GCA_041691275.1 Actinomycetota bacterium
GTCCGATGGCCTGGGGCTCGCAGGGCGCGGTGTTCCTCGGCGAGGACCTCATGCATTCGCGTGACTACTCCGACGAGACCGCTCGGGTCATCGACGAAGAGGTCGAAAGGATCCTGCGCGACGAAGAGGACCGCTGCCGGAAGGTGCTCACCGAGTACCGCCCCGGGCTCGACGCGGTGGCCAAGGGGCTCCTCGAGAAGGAGACGCTGAGCGGCGAGGAGGTCGAGAACATCGTCGACTCCGCGATGGGCCGCAAGGTCGGCGGCCCGCGCCTGATCACGCGCGCCGACGGCACCGAGTCACTTGCCGACGAGCTCGCAGCCGAGGACGACCTGATCGGCGATCTTTCGAGTGGCGATCTGTAACGAGCTATCCGGCTCGCAGCTCGGCAACCGCGGTCCAGAGCTCCGGCGCCGAGAACGCACCGAGGAACGAACCGCGCACGACGCCCTGCGCGTCGGCGATGAGCGTCATCGGCGCCGCGTCGACCCCGTAGCGTTCGTGCAGGTCGGGTTGGACAAAGTACTCGACCTCGGCGACCACGACCTCGGCCGATTCGAGGGCACGGGCCTTGTCGTAGAGACCAGCGCATGAGTCGCAGTTGCTCGAGGTGAAGAGCACCACGAGCCATGGCGCGTCGGGCCGGAGGAAGTTGGCCCGGTCGAGCTGGGTGGGCAGCGCGCTCGGTGTCTGGGTTGGCGCGTCGTCGCGGCGGCGACGCTCGAGCCACCACGCGATCGCGGCGAGCGCGGCGAACACGAGCACCGCGGCGACGATCCGGACGACCATGTGGCGAACCGTACCGTCGGATTCTCCGACGGTCGGTACCATCAACCGACGACGATGCCGACCGAGTTCGAGGCTTCCGCGGTCGCGATGATCATTCGGTCGACGAAGATCGGCTGAGTCGAGTCGATCAGCAGCGCGGCGTCGGCCGTCGCGGGCTTGGGGCCGGCCACGACGACGACGGTCACGACGCGTCCGGGCGCCACCGCCACGTTCTGGAGCGCCGCTGGTCGCTCGACCGACCCGGCACGCACGAATGCGACGCCGACGGTCGCGGCCGTGGCGGTCGGGTTGAACAGCGCCAGGGTGGTGGTCTTCTCTCTCGTCACCCGACTGCGGGCAAAGGCCCACGACCGCGCCGGAACGATCCCGCCCGGCGACGTGACGGTCCCGACGACGGTCCCGGTTGCGTCGAACCGGCCCACCGTCTGGGCCACGATGGAGACGTTCTGCTCCGCCCGGACGTCAAGGCTGTAGCGCACACCGTCCGGGATGCTCACGCACGCGTTGCCGGACCCCGCCGCGCACTGGCCGAGCGACACCCAGACGACCGCGTCCTGGGCGACGGTCACGGTCGCTGGCACCAGCGCCTGCTTCGACGACTCCGCGTTCGCCTGCACGTCGACCTGGGCGTCGTCACTCCCGACGTTGGCGATCGCGACATACGCGACCGAGTCCGGTTCGGCCGTAGCACCGGCGAAGGTCCATTCCGTCGCGACGGTCGGCGCGCCGAGCGACAGCGCGACTCCGGGAGTGCCGGCCGCGTTCGAGTAGACGAGCGTCTGGCCCGCGATGACGGCGCCAATCTCGGCGACGACCGCGACGGCGACGCGGTCCTGGCGCACGGCGATGTCGTGCACGGCGACGACCGCTCGCGACCTCCGGGCGACGTCGAGTCCTTGGAGCGCGTCGGGCCGGAGCACGCCCGAGCTGGTGCGCAAGGTGACGTCGACCTTGGCGTCGGACGCGTACGGGTTGTCGATCACGAGCCACTGCTGCACGCCCCGAGGCGTGCTCCCCGCCGCGAAGTACCAGTGCGGCGACGCCTGGGTCGCGCACGGCGTGCTCTCCATGGCGCCCGATGAGTCGATGCCCTCCTCGACCAGCACCCGCCCACCGAACGTCTCCACGGTGAGCGCCCCGGGTCCGCCCAGTTGATCGCGCGTCTTCACGACGACGGAGTCGGGCGCGACCTTCAGCGAGACGTGCGTCGAACCGCCCTTGTCGAGGAGATCGGTCACGACGACGTCGGCCGCGCCACTGCCGATGTTCGAGAGCGCGACGCGCGCCGACGCGTGCGGGAGCGACGGAGGCAGTCCGGGACAGAACCACACCGTGCTCGACTGCGCGGCTACCGCAGCGTTCGGTGCCACGGTCCGGGTCGGGGTCGTCGATCGGGTCGCGCTCGTTGCCCGCCCCGCCGCCAGCGCGCCGATGACCAGCGCGGCGACGAGAAGCACAAAGAGCACGCGCCGCGACCTCATGCGTTGACACCGGAATCAGCCGTCGGCGCATCGACCGGGGGTCGATCTTCGACGCTCGACTGGGCGCGGCGAGGCGTGTCCACGGGCGCCGCACGCCGACGCGTCGCGAACCACATCGCGACGACCACGATCCACATCAGCACCTCGGCGACCCGCGCCAACGAGACGAGGCTGCTCCCCTTGTAGTGCACGTGGACCGGAGCCGAAGCGGTGAGCGTGAACGCGTTCGTCCAACCGAACGCGTCACCGCGGGCGAGCGTGCGCCCGTTCGCCGACGCCGTCCAGCGCGAACCGGCCGCTTCCGACCACAACAACGTGCCCGGCCCGATCGCGTCGGTCTTGCCCGAAGTCGTCGCCACGCCGGTGACGCCGTCGGATTCGGAGCGGACCGCGGCGGCGTGCGGGTCGCGGTCGTCGATCTGCACGTTGACGTCGCCGGGTGGCACCACCGCATGGGTGGGGATCCACGCGTCGTTGTCGTAGACGACCCCCGACGTGTCGACGCGTGAGAGCGTCAGGTCGAGTTGGCGGGCGAGCGCGTCGGCGATGGCGCTCTCGTCGCGTCCGAAGGCGCCGCTGTTGGGCGCGGCACGAGTGACGTACGCGATGTAGCGAACCCCGGCGGGAGCGAGAAGGTGCCCGAGGCGCACGGTCGACTGTGAGGAAGCGGCCGCGATCATCCCGGCCAACACCCGGTCGGCGTGCTCCTCGGGCGCGGCCCACGCAACCCGGGCATCGCCCGGGCCCTGGCGCGTCAACGCGAAACCCACGTCGCCGACGATCTTGGCGTCGGCCGGCAGGATGGTCGGGTCACCGACCCAGAGCACCCGGAACCCGCCTGCGGGCGCACCTTCGTTCATCCATGAATAGGTGCCGGGCCAGTCGTCGGCCCGCAGGCCGTAGCGGCCCGAGAGCGTGTCGGCCGAGAATCCGACCAGCGCGAGCGCCAGACCGGCGATGGCGACGAACAACATGATCTGACGCCAACCGAAACGGAAACGTCGGAGATCGTCGAGCACGGCGGCCACGCCGAGACCGGCCGCGAACGCGAGCCCGATCGCCGCCGCGACGAGCACGCCGTCGGGCGAGAACACAGTGGCTCCCGCCGAGAGTCGCCCGGGCAAGAACGCGATTGCGAACGACATCGCCGCGAGCATCCACGCGCGCATGGCCCACGCGAGTCGTGGGCCGGTCGCAATGGCGAGGGGCACGACCGCGGCGGCGACGATGCCCCACGGCGCGATGCCTGCGCCCGCGCGACCGGTGTGGAAGTGCAGGATCGACGCGAACGACAGCGACGAGCGCGGCTGCGCACCGAGTGACGCTGCGTCGCCGCCAAACAACGAGAACGACCACGGCGCGAGAAGCAGTACCCCGAGCGCGCTCGCAGCAATCGCACCGCCGATTGCGACACGCGCCTGACGACCGCCGGCCGTGAACGGCAGCGCGATGCAGAACGCGATCGCGATCGCCGGGAGCAACAACAGCGCGGGCGGCCAGACCGATCCGGCGAGCGCGGAGAGCAACGCGGCGGTGCACAACAGATGGACGCGACTGCGTTTGGAGCCACCGTCGTCGAGCTCCACGCGTGCAACACCGGGCGCAGCGTTTCCCGTCGCCTTCGCGTTCGTGGCCCGCATGAACGCTCCGAGCACGTACGGCGCGAGCGCGAAGCACACGAGCGGACCCAGCTCGCCCTGCCAGATCGAGTTGCGTGCGATCGGGTTGGCCGCGTAGGCCGCGGCCGCGGCGAGCCCGGGCAGCGACGACGCCGCGAACGGTCGCAACAGTCGAAACGCGCCGAACGCGCCGAGCGGAAGCGCACCACCGACGACGAGTGACTGCGCGAGGCCGGGATGGTCGATGAGCGCCGCGCTGAAGATCGCCATCACTGCGAAGATCGGGCTCGCGGGATGGGCCGACCCCATCATCGTCGTGCGCCACGAACCGGCGAATGTCGCCCACGCGGCACCGACTCCGGGCCACGCCTGGAACGATCCGACCTCCGGCACGTGCCCCGACAGCAGCGACCGCGAGCCGAACAACACGACCAGGGCGAGCACCGCGGCGATGACTGCCGGGAGCTGACGAACGCGGCGCGCCGCTTCGTCGACGCGGGCGCGCGTCCGATTCGAGACGTCGGCAAGCCGCTCCCCCGCGTGCACGCGTTCGATCATGAAGCGCCGCAATCGCGCGCTCCCCCGCAGCATCAAGTCGCGGACGTCGCCGTCGTCGATGCGGCGCATTTTCTGCGTCGTCGAGCGAGCGCGTCGCAACTCCCCTGGGTGCGCGAACGCCGACAACCCACCGGTGACGACCGCTCGCGCCCGCGCGACCTTCCCGGTCAGCACGAGCCCGATCGCTTCCACGAGATTGAGGAAGAACGCGACCGGCAACACCCAGATGAGGGCGAGGACGGAGTACGACTTGAAGATCAGGCGAAGACGCGAGCGGGCCTCGTCGTGCACTTCGCGCGGCGCTTGATCGTGCCGCAGGCGCGCACGCATCTCACGCTCGGCCGCCTGGCGGTCGTCGCTCGCGGTGGCGCGTCCGTGCAGCACGCGCGCGTCCGGGGCGACGATGACCCGCGCCCCGGCGAGGCGGGCGCGCCAACACAGGTCGATGTCGTCGGCGCCGGGGAACGTGGCGGGGTCGAAGCCACCGAGCTCGTGGAAAAGATCGGACCGTACGAGCATGGCCGCGTGAGACACGTAGAAGACGTCACGCACGCCGTCGTGCTGCTCCTGGTCGACCTCGTCGGGTTCGATCCCGGAGAAGGGTTCGCCGTAGTGGTCGATCGACATGCCCACTTCGAGAAGAACATCCGGATTATGGCGATCAACAACCTTTGGGCCGACGATGCCGGCATTCGACCGGTATGCCTCCTCGACGAGCAGCCGGGTCGCGTCGGGATCCAGCACGACGTCGTCGTGGCAGAAGAGGAGGAAGACCGCCCCTTCGACCGCGGCGAGCGCCTCGTTGGCGGAGGCCGCGAAGCCCCCGTCGAGAGCGCAGCGACGCACGAAAGCGCCCGGCAGCGCGCGCGCGACCCGATCGGTGGGGTCCTCGGCCGACGCGTTGTCGAGCACCAGGACCGACAACGACGGATAGTCCTGGCTTCCGAGGGAGTTCAGACCCTCCTCGAACCAGTGTCCAGCGTCGTGGGTCACGACCACCGCGACCACGGGCGGAACCACCGAGGCCGGTTCGGTCTCGTCGTCACGCTCGAGCAGATCGGCGCTGATCGAGTCGGGGTCGATCGTGTCCATGAGGCCGGGGGAGGATAGCCCGCAACTCGGCCGCGCATTGTGCGCGCGATCACGAGTGCTTGCAAGAGTTAGCACTCAGGGCTATAGTCGCGAGCACTCGCCCTCCAAGGAGCAAAGATGTCCATGAATGCACAAAAGACCCTTACGGACGCCGGCTACATCGCCGTCGGCCTCGGTGTTATGGGCTTCCAGCAGGCCCAGATCCGCGCCCGCGCCGTGCGCGAGAAGGCCACGGGCGTCGGCGGCTGCGTCGCCGGCCGCACCCGCAGCTCGTTCGAAAGCGCCCGCACGACGTTCGACACGCAGACTCAGACTGCGCGCACCCAGGCCGAGACCCAGGTGCGCAACACCGTCGCTCGCGCCACCGAACTGCGCGACGAGGTCGGCAAGCGGGTCGAGCCGGTCGTCGGTCAGGTCCAGGCCCAGCTCGGCGTCTTGCCCGAGCGCGTCGTACAGGCAATGGAGCCCGTGACGGCACGCGTGCGCGAGATCACGGGCAACGCCGCCTGACCGACTCCACTGCACCGGGACGGCGCGGAAACGGGTACGCCGCGGGCCGGCGGTAGGGTCGCTGCGTGTTTGCGACTCTTGCCGGGGGTGTCGGCGCCGCCCGCTTCCTCGCCGGCTTGGTGCAGGTCGTCCCGCCCGCCGATGTCGTCGCGATCGTCAATACCGCCGACGACGACGAGTTCCACGGCCTCTATGTCTCCCCCGATCTCGACTCGGTCACGTACACGCTCGCGGGCGCGTCGAACGTCGCCCAGGGTTGGGGGCTCGAGGGCGAGACGTTCGCCACGCTCGACGCGCTCGAGCGCTACGACCTACCCACGTGGTTCCGGCTCGGTGACAAGGATCTCGCCACCCATCTCTTCCGCACCCAGCGGCTGCGCGCTGGTCATCCGCTCTCGGCGGTGACGGCCGAGATCACCAAGGCCTGGGCGCTCGACGTGCGGTTGCTGCCGATGACCGACGACGCTGTCCGCACCCGGATCACGGTGCAACGTGACGGCGACCGGACCGACGAGCTCGCGATGCAGCGGTGGTTCGTCGGCGAACGGGCGAGACCCCCGGTCGTCGGTGTCCGTTTCGACGGCGCCGACACGGCCCAGCCCGGGCCGGGTGTGCTCGAATCGCTCCGGCGGGCCGACACGATCGTGATCTGCCCTTCCAACCCGGTGATCTCGATCGGCCCGATCCTCGCGGTCCCCGGGATCCGAGACGTCCTGGTCGAACGGCGCGACCGCGTGGTCGCGGTCAGCCCCATCGTCGGCGGCGCACCCGTGAAGGGCCCGGCCGACCGGCTCATGGCCCCACTCGGCATCGACGTGTCGTGCGTCGGCGTCGCCCGGCACTATGCCGACTTCTGCAGCTCTCTCGTCATCGACGCGATCGATGCCGAGCTCGCCGCCCAGGTCGAGGCGCTCGGAGTGCACGCGGTCGTCACCGACACGATGATGCGCAGCCCCGAGATCGCCGCCGCGCTCGCGGCCGAGACCCTCGCCGCAGTGGCGTGACGCTCTCCATCATCCCGGTCGAGGGCATCGGCGAGATCCACCGCGGCGACGAGATCGCAGTGCTCGCCGCCGCCGCGGCCCGCCGGCAGGGCACCCCGCTCCAGGACCGCGACTGTCTCGTCGTGACCCAGAAGATCGTCTCGAAGGCCGAGGACCGACTGGTCCGGCTCGACCCCGACGATCTCGACGCCCGGCGCGCGCTCGTGGAATCCGAGTCCGTCCGTATCGTGCGCCGGCGTGGCGACCTGATCATCAGCGAGACGCGCCATGGCTTCGTGTGTGCGAACGCCGGCATCGACCTTTCCAACGTCGAGCACGGTTGGGCGGCGCTGCTGCCGGTCGACTCCGACCGTTCGGCCAAGCACATCCGCAATGCGATGCGCGCCCGAGAACAGGTCGAGGTCGCCGTGATCATCTCCGACACGTTCGGGCGGCCCTGGCGCCGCGGCCTCACCGACGTCGCGATCGGCGTCAGCGGGATCGCGGCGGTCGTCGACCTGCGCGACACGGCCGACGCGCTCGGAAGGGTGCTCCAGGTGACCGAGGTCGCCGTCGCCGACGAGATCGCGTCCGCGGCCGAGCTCGTGATGGGCAAAGCGACGCATGTTCCGGTCGCGATCGTGCGGGGATTCGATCCGTCGTGGCTACGGGACGGCTCGGTCCGCGAGCTGATCCGCCCCACCGAGGAGGACCTGTTCCGTTGAGCCCGAAATGGTGAGCACGGTTCCCGCGTTCGTCGAGGCGCGGCGATCCATCCGGGCCTTTCTTCCCGAGCCGTTACCGCGGGCGGACCTCGACGCGATCGTGGAGGCTGCGTGCCTCGCACCCGCGCCGCACCATTCCCGGCCCTGGCGGTTCGTCGTCGTCGACACCGACGCGGGCAAGGAAGCGCTCGCGCTCGGCATGGGCGACCGCTGGCGCCGCGATCTCCAGAGCGACGGCGTCGCCGCCGATCGAGTCGACGAGCTCGTCGACGCGTCCCACGCCAAGCTCGTCGGTGCGCCCGCGTTCGTCGTCGGCTGCCTGACCTGGAACGGTCTCGACCGCTATCCCGACGAACGCCGTCAGCGGGCGGAGTGGGGCATGGCCCTCCTGTCGCTCGGCGCCGCAGTCGAGAACCTCATGCTGAGCGCGACCGACCGGGGCTTGGCGTCGTGTTGGGTCGCGGCCCCGATCTTCTGTCCCGAAGAAGCGCGCGACGCGCTCGCGCTGCCCGACGAATGGTTGCCGCACGCGATGGTGCTCGTCGGCCGCCCCGATCCCGCGTATGTCGGTCGCGTCCGCCCACCCGTCCCCATGGACCAGATCCGCCGCTTCGCCTAGCCCGAAGCGGAGCTACCGAATGCCCTCGCGCTGGCCCTTGAAGTGCTCGAGCGTCCGCGCCAACCCTTCTTCGAGCGGCGTGAACGGCTTCCAGCCGAGATGGATCTCCGCCTTGCCCGGATCGATGGCGCTGCGCTGCAACTCGCCCGTGCGTGCGGGCTCGCTGCGCGCGGGCTCGCGGTAGCCGGTGAGCTTCGCCATGAGTTCGTAGAGACCCTGCACGCTCGTCTCGATGCTCGTGCCGACGTTGATGGTCAGGCCACCACCCTTTTCGACCGCGCGCACGAACGCGTCGACGACGTCGTCGACATACACGAAGTCGCGGGTCTGAGCGCCGTCGCCGAAGATCACGGGCTGCTTGCGGTCGAGCAGCATGTTCGAGAAGATCGCAACCACGCCGGCTTCGCCGTGCGGGTTCTGGCGCGGGCCGTACACGTTCGCGAGCGCGAGCACCGTGTACTCGAGCCCGTGTTGCGTCCGGTAGTAGTACAGGTAGTCACCGACCGCCTTCTTGGCGACGCCGTACGGCGACTCCGGGTGCTGCGGCGACGTCTCCTTCGTGGGGATCTTCTGCGGGGTGCCGTACAGCGTCCCGCCCGATCCGGCGAACACGATCTTCTTCACGCCGGCGGCACGCGCGCCCTCGAAGACGTTGAGCGAACCGATCACGTTGACGGTGGCATCGAAGACGGGCCGCGCGACCGACACCCGCACGTCCATCTGCGCGCCGAGGTGGAAGATGACATCGGGCTTACGGTGATTGATCAGCTCGATCACCGCGGGCGACGCGAGATCGAGGCGATGGAACGAGAACCGGCGATCCGGCCGGGACCGTGCCATCGAGAGGTTCGCCAGGGAGCCGGTCGAGAGGTCGTCGATCACGTCGACGCGCCAGTCCTCGGCGAGAAGCCGGTCAACCAGCGTCGATCCGATGAAGCCGGCGCCGCCGGTGACCAGGGCCTGCATCCGGCGTCCTCAGTCGCGTTCGGCGGGCACACGCCCGCCGGAGATCCGGGTCCCCGACGGGACCGTCGCATGGGCGCCGACGATCGTCTCCGCCGCCAGTGAGACGTCGGGCTTGAGCACCGCGTAGGCACCCACCACGGAGTTGTGGACACTGCCGCCGTGCGAGACGCGGGCGCCGTCCTGCAGCACCGCGCCGTCGAGGTCGGCTCGGGCCTCGACGACCGCCCCCGCGCCGAGCACGGACGAGCGCACGCGGGCGCCGCCTTCGATCCGGGCGCCGTCGCCGATGAGTACCGGCGCGACGATCTCGGCACCGGGTTCGATCGTGGCCTCGCCCTGCACCCAGACGCCCGACGAGAGTTCGCGCGCGCCGGGCGCGGGCGGGTCGGAGAGCCGACCGGCCAGCGCGTCGATGTGCGCCTGGAGGTACTTCTCCGGCGTGCCGATGTCGAGCCAGTAGCCGTCGCTCTGATAGCCGAACAGGAGGCCGGGTCGGGCGAGCATGCGCGGGAACGTCTCCCGTTCCACCGACACGTTGAGGCGAGGCGGGATCCGGCGCAGGAACGACGGCTCGACCACGTAGGTCCCGGCGTTGATCCAGTTGCTCGGAGCCTTGCCCGGCGCGGGTTTCTCGACGAACGCGATCACGCCGCCGTCGGCCTGGGTGGGGACGACACCGAACGCACTCGGATCGTCGACCCGCGTCAGCGAGATGGTCGCCTCGGCACCGTGCTCGTCGTGGAAACGGACCATCGCGTCGAGATCGAGCCCGGTGAGCACGTCGCCGTTGCACACGATGATCCGCTCGTCGATGCCCTCGGCCGCGAAGCGGATTGCGCCCGCGGTGCCGAGCGGCTCCTCCTCGATCGCGTAACGCAACACCACGTCGCCGAACTTGTCGTGGCCCTCGCCGTCGGATTCGAAGTGCCGGTGGAAAGCGTCGGGCAGGTACCCCATCGACAGCACGACCTCGTCGACCCCGTGCGAAGCCAGCCACGTGAGCTGGCGTTCGATGTGGGGCTGGTTCGCGATCGACAGCAGCGGCTTCGGCGTCGTGAACGTCAACGGCCGAAGCCGGGTCCCCTCGCCCCCGACGAGGACAACGGCCTTCACGGTTTCTTCGTCGTCGGCGTGATAGCCGTCGTGGCCGTCGTGGCCGTCGGGGTCGTCACCGGAGTCGTGACGGGGGTCGTGACCGCCGGCTTGGTCGTGGCGGTACCTGCGACGCCCTGGCCTTCGGCTCCAGCCGCGGTGGCGAGCTTCGGCACCGACGGCGGGTCACCGATGCTCGCGAGGTTCTTGCCCTGGGGCAGGAACGCGATCACCACGATGTCGCCGTCGTAGAGCTTGTACTTGCCGGGGTTGCCCGACTCGACGGTGTACTTCTGCTTCACCTTGCCCGTCGTGTCGCCGTCCCACTTCCCGACCTCCCATTGCAAGGTCGCGGCCTTCCCGCTGCACTTGTCGCCGTTCTTCACGGTGGTGCCGAGGAAGCTGTATCCCGCATCGGAGATCTTCCACCCGCCGTACTGAAAGTAGAGGCCCACCGTGGCGCTGCGCCCGGCCTCGGCCGAGACCAACGGCTCCATATGGATGACACCGTCGTCGTGACTGTGCATGCCCGCGTAGACGTTCGTGTTGTCGGCCCGGGCCGGGGTGCCCCCTGGGGTTGCCGAGGGCCAGTTCCAGATCCCGGTGCCGGTGCTGTCGCCCATCCAGTGATCGCAGTCGTACACGCCGAGCGCGGCGTGCCAGTGCGTGTCCTTCTTCGTGGGATTGTTCTGGTCGGCGAGGAACGGGCCGACGTCAGCGGGCTTGGTGGCCTGCGTGAACACGATGAGCGCGATCCCCGCAATGATCACCATCGCGGCAAGGCCGTACCACCACGTGTTGTTGTGGGATCGCTTCGCAGAACGGACGGCGGCGCGCTTGCGCTTCGCTCGGGAGGCGTTGGTCACGACCGGCAGGCTAGCCGCGGCCCGCCCGGGCTCTGGAGGCATACCAGCCGTGTTCGGCCATCGCCATGACCGCTCGC
Source organism: Actinomycetota bacterium (assembly GCA_041691275.1). Classification (GTDB taxonomy): domain Bacteria; phylum Actinomycetota; class Acidimicrobiia; order IMCC26256; family PALSA-610; genus PALSA-610. The sequence goes on from JBEPUZ010000068.1 coordinate 11,378, forward strand.
GCAGCCAGGTACACGGCCGCAAACGGCAACAGCGCGGCGCGCGCGCCGGTGAGGCGCCGGCGGGCGAACAACCACGCGGAGCGATGATGCTGAGCGAGCATTCGGTACGGCATCCGGGAGGTGCTCGCGCCCTGGACGTGGGTCACGGAGCCGCCGGGCTCGTACGCGACCTCGAAGCCCTTCGCCCGCAGGCGCCAGCACAGATCGAGGTCCTCCATGTACATGAAGTAGCGCTCGTCCCAGCCGCCGACCGCGTCGAGTGCGGAGCGCCGGAGCCAGATCGCGGCCCCGGAGACCCAGTCGACCTCGCGGGGCACCGAGGGGTCGGCGTTGAGCTGGCGGTACCGGGTCGTGAACGGGTTCGTCGGCCACCACAGCCCGAGCAGACCGTGGGCGACAGCGAGCCCGACGGTCGGCGAACGGCGCGCCGAGGGATAGTCGGTCCCGTCGAGGTTGCGGACCCGCGGTCCGCACGCGCCGAGGGTCGGCTCCTCGTGAAAGCGCGCCAACATCGCCTTCGCGGTGCCGGCTTCCATCGTGAGATCGGGATTGAGCACCGCGACGACCGGCGCCCGGGTCGAGGCGATGCCGAGGTTGGCCGCGCGCGCGTAGCCGACGTTGCCCGGCGCTGTGATCACGCGCGCGTGCGGGATCGCGCGCACGAGCTCGTCGACCGATCCGTCGTCGGAGCCGTTGTCGACGACGACCAGCTCGACCTCGCCCGCACTCGAGTCGGCCAGCACCGTTCGCACGCACTCGGTGAGGAGTGCACCCGCCCGGAAGTTGACGATGACGGCCGCCCAGTCGTGGGTCACGCCGGCGTCAGTCCCGGAAGCGGTACTTGACGAGCGTGTACAGCGCGGAGAAGCCGTCGCGCCAGGTGATCTTCTTGCCCTCGTCGAACTCGCGACCCGAGTACGAGATCGGCACCTCGTAGATGCGCACACCGCGCTTCAGGATCTTGGCGCTCATCTCGGCCTCGATGTCGAAGCGGTTCGACACCAGCCGCATCTCTTCGATCAACGTGCGTTCGATCAGCTTGTAACACGTCTCCATGTCGGAGAGCGTCGTGTTGTAGAGCACGTTGGTGGTCATCGAGAGGAACCGGTTCCCGATCCAGTGCAGCAACAACATGTTGCGGCGCTCACCGGTGAACCGCGAGCCGTAGACAACGCGGGCCCGGCCCCGGATGACCGGCGCGAGGAGCTTGGGCCAGTCCTCGGGGTCGTACTCGAGGTCGGCGTCCTGCACGAGGACGAACTCGCCCGTCGCGTGGGCGAAGCCGGTACGCAGTGCCGCACCCTTGCCCTGGTTCTTGTCGTGCAACACGATGCGCACGGTGCTGTCGCCGAGCTGGCGCAACACGTCGCGGGTGCCGTCGGTGCTGCCGTCGTCGACGACGATGATCTCGCGTTCGATGCCGTCGGGAAGCTCGACCGCCCGCATCCGGCGGAGCACCTCGACGAGCGTGTTGCGCTCGTTGTACACCGGGCACACGACCGAGAGCTTCCGCAGCTTCGCGGGCGGGTCGACGTCACGCGCGGCCATTGCGTCGCTCCTCCAGGTACCAGTCGCGCATGAGCGCGAGACCTTCGCGCAGCGTCACCGTAGGTTCCCAGTCGAGCAGCGTACGCGCCCGAGTGATGTCGGGACGGCGCCGGGTCGGATCACCGACCGGCAACGGTTCGAACACCACCTCCGAAGCCGACTCGGTGACCTCACGCACGATCTCGACCAGCTCGAGCATCGTGATCTCGCTCGGGTTCCCGATGTTGACCGGTTCGCACTCCTGAGAATCGAACAGCGCGACGATCCCCCTCACTTCGTCGGAGACGTAACAGAACGAACGTGACTGACTCCCCGTCCCGTACACGGTCAACGGCTTCCCGTCGATCGCCTGCATCAAGAAGTTCGACACGACCCGACCGTCGGCGGGCGCGAGCCGCGGACCGTACGTGTTGAAGATCCGCACCGTCGCGGTCCGGAGATCGTGCAGCCGGCGATACGCCGCGGTGAGCGTCTCCGCGAACCGCTTCGCCTCGTCGTAGACCGCGCGCGGACCGTTCGGGTCGACGTTGCCGTTGTAGCTCTCGACCTGCGGATGCTCCAGCGGGTCGCCGTAGATTTCACTCGTCGACGCGAGCAGGAACCGGGCATCGTTGGCGAGTGCGAGCTCGAGGGCGCGGCGCGTGCCGAGCGAGTTGACGTCGAGACTCTCGAGCGGCGCCGCGAGATACTCGGGCGGGCTCGCCGGGCTCGCGAAATGCAATACGCCGTCGACCTTGCCGTCGACGGGCAGATCCCTCGAGACGTCGGCCCGAACGAACGAGAACGCCTTGTGCTCGGCCAGGTGCGCGAGGTTCTGCAACCGGCCGGTCGACAGATTGTCGACGGCCACGACCTCGTCGCCGCGCGCAAGGAACGCGTCGCAGAGATGGGATCCGACGAACCCGGAACCGCCGGTAACGACGATGCGCGCCACTACCGCCGCCCGACGCCCTGGTACTCGAAGCCGCGGCGCCGCATGGCCGCAGGATCGAGCAGGTTGCGGGCGTCGACGATGGCGCGCCCGCGCATGGCGTCGCGGACCCGGTCGTAGTCGAGCCAGCGGAACTCGTCCCATTCGGTCAGCAACACGACCGCGTCGGCGTCGCCCGCGGCGTCGTACGCGTCGATGCACAACTCGAGACCCGGGATCAGTTGGAGCGGACGCTCGCCCGCGCCCGGATCGAACGCGCGCACCACGGCTCCCTCTTCGAGCAGCCGGCGCGCAACGTAGAGGGCGGGCGAATCGCGCAAGTCGTCGGTGTCGGCCTTGAAGGTCAGACCGAAGAGACCGATGTTGACTCCCGCGAGCGTGCCGCCGACCGATGAGCGCACTTTGTCGACCATGCGCTCGTGCTGGGCTTCGTTGACGTCGACGACGCCCTGCAGCAGCTCGAAGTCGTACCCGGCCGAGCTCGAGATGTGCAGGAGCGCGGCGACGTCCTTGGGGAAACACGAACCTCCGTAGCCGGGGCCGGGCTGGAGGAACTGGAAGCCGATCCGCGGGTCGTAGCCCATGCCGATCGCGACTTCGTGCGCGTCGGCGTCGACCGCCTCGCACAGGTTCGCGATCGCGTTGATGAACGAGACCTTGGTGGCGAGGAACGCGTTGGACGCGTACTTGATCATCTCGGCCGACGCGGGATCGGTGACGAGGATCGGGGCCCCGACTTTCCGGTAGAGCTCACTGACCCGGACCGCGGCCTCGCGGTCGTCGCAGCCGATGACGACCCGGTCGGGATTGAGGAAGTCCCGAACGGCCTGACCCTCACGCAGGAACTCCGGATTCGACGCCACGGTGACCCGATCGGCGCGGGCGCCCGCTTCCGACAGGATCCGCTGGACGAACCGGGTCGATCCCACCGGGACCGTCGACTTGTTGACGACGACCGCGTTCTCGCCGAGTACCGGCGCGATCTCGCGGGCGACGTCCTCGACGAACGAGAGGTTGGCGGAACCGTCGGCGCCCTGGGGCGTCTGCACACACATGAAGACGATCTCGGCGCGCTGGGCGGCGGTGGCCGCCCCGACGACGAACTCCAGCCGTCCCGACTCGAGCCCCTCCTTGATGAGCTCGGGGAGGCCGAGCTCCAGGATCGGGACCTCGCCCTTCTTGAGCCGGGCGACGCGCTCGGAGTCGATGTCGGCACAGTGGACGTCGTGCCCGAGGTGCGCGAAGCACGCAGCGGTGGTTAGCCCCACGTAGCCGGCGCCGATGACGGCGACCCTCACCGGTGGCTCCCCCGGAGTATCGACATGAGGGTCGAGTCTAGAGGGCGTCCGCCCGGGAGCTACTGCTCAGCAGCCCGCGACGGCCACGTTCAGCAGCCGGCGACAGGAAGCGTCGACGACGTCGCCGGGGCGGGTGCGGTCGAGCCTCCGGTCCCGGTCGACGCCTTGGCGGTGGTGGGCGTGGCCGCGGACGACGGGTGGCTCAGGCCCTTGTAATCGCGGCCCAACACGAGCAGGAGGTCGGCTCCGGCCGGTGCGGGCCCCTTGAGCGCGACGACCTTCCCGGCGCCGCCGAGCTCGGAGAGGAGGAATCGCGCCTTGGTCTCGGCGCCGGCGCCGTAGCGAACCTCGGTGACTGTGTAGTCGCTGCGGTCGGCGTTCGTGGCCGTCCCGACGACCGAGTAGCCGAGACCGCCGAGCGAGTCGTCGGCTCGGGCGCCGAGCCCGTTCTGCCCGCTCCCGTTCTCGACCGCCACGTGGATGGTGTGCGGGTCGACCGCCTTCACCGTCCCGCCGGTGGTCGGCGCCGGGTTCCCGATGCCCCGAAGGCGGGCGAAGATCGGCGCGGCCTTGGCGTCGTCGAGCGCGAGGGCGTCCTGGCCGTCGAAGAACTGCCGGGTGACGGGAAGGGTCACGGTCTCGACCCCCCCGGGCTGGTGGAACGCGTAGGCGAGCGCCCGGAGCGGCGACAGGCCGAGCTCCGGGTCACGCTGGATGTTCGTCAGCATCGAGTCGAGGAGGTTGCTCGCCTTCCACGGCTTCGCGGTCGCCGCGTGCAACGTCTGTTGGGCCAGCGTGCGCAGGAAATACTGCTGGCGTTGGATGCGCCCGAGATCGGAGGTCGGGTCGGTTTTCCACTTCCCGTTGACCAGCGTCTCGTAGTACCGCGACCGCACGTACGCGAGCGCCTGGTCGCCGTTCAGCTGCTGGCAGCCCGCGGTGTTGATCTGCAGGCCTGTCTTCGCGTCGCGCGCGGGGAGGGGGAAATAGATCGGGATGGTCCCGATCGCGTTGACCATCTGCCGGAAGCCCTGGAAGTCGACCTGCAGGTAGTGGCTAATCGGGATGTCGAAGTCGCTCTCGATCGTCTCGATCACACGCTGCGGGCCCGCGTTGAACGCTGCATTGATCTTGGCGTGACCGACGCCCGGAATAGCGACCCAGAGGTCGCGCGGGAACGAGACGAGGAACGCGGTTCCGGTCTTGTCGTCGATGTGGGCGACCATGATGGTGTCCGATCGCTGCCCGGTCTGAGCCTGGGCACTGCCGAACGCGGCCGAGTCCTTCGGGTCGTCGACGAAGGCGCGGGAGTCGGATCCGATCAGGAGGTAGTTGCCGCCCGGCTGCAGCACCGACGTGTCGATGCGCGCCTTCGACACCTTCGACACCTTGCTCGCGGCTTCGGCGTACGCGCCCACGATGGCGACGCTCGTGATCACCACGACGATCACGAACGCGACGATCAGCCGGTGCACGAACGCGCGCGGTGAGAGGGCGGTCACCGGGCGCTCACTTGCCGGTCGGGCAACCGACCAAGGGTCCGCCCGTCTTCGGGTCGACGGGGACGAAGCGGGTGTCCACCGACTGCTTCGGGACGGTGGTGGTGGTCGTCGCTGTCGGGGCGATGCTGGTCGACGAGGTTGCCGTCGTCGACGGCAGATTCGCGGGGTGAGGGACCAGATCGAAACGGTGCTTCAACGAGAGGTAGTCGGTGCCGACGATGAGCAATACGTCGCCCCCAAGAGTGTTCTTCGCCGACGCGGCCTCGACGAGGTTCAGCGTTCCCGTCGCGACCGCCACCGTGTAGCCCTCGTCGAACTTCCCGGGCGCGTAGCGGATCTGGGTCTTGTAGTCACTGCGGTCGGCGTCCTCCGCGGCTCCGGCCGACTTGAAACCGACAGCGACGAACGTATCGAGCGCGCTCGTACCCGCGCCCTTGAGCCCCGACCCGTTGACCACCCTGATGGTGACCTTGTCCGACTCGAGCGGCTTCACCACGGCGGCCTTCGGTGGAGTGAAGTTCGCGAGCCGGTTGATGACCGCGATCGAGTCGGGGAACTTGGCGACGACGTGACCCGCGAACGAACCGGTGGCCGCGGCCCACGGCAACGTCGACATCTCGACCTTCGCGGGGTTGAAGCCGCGGAAGGTGAGCGCGAGCTCCTTCAGGTCGGTGAAGCCGAGGTTCGGGTCGCGAGAGAGATTCTTGAACGCGTCGGTCAGCAGCCCGAGGATCGCGGTCGGGTTGCTTCCGGTCTTGTTGGTCGCCGCCTGGCTGATGGTGCGCAGGAAGTACTGCTGACGCGGGATGCGGTCGAGATCCTCGAGCGGGTCGCCGAGCCACCCCGGCGACGAGATGTTCCCTTGGCTGTCGGTGTGGGGCTGCCACGGCGCCGGGTTCTGCAGGTTCTTCGGGATGAAATAGTGGCGCGATCGCGCGTAGGCGAGAGCTTGATCACCGTCGAGGCTGACGCAGCCGGCCTGATTGATCGCGAGACCGGTGTACGGGTCCTGCACCGGAGTCGGGAAGTAGATGTGGATGTGCCCGATCGTGTCGACGATGCTCTTGAAGCTGCGGAAGTCGACCTCGAGATAGTGGTTGATGCGCAGCGGCTTGAACTCGGTCTGCAGCGTCTCGATGACCAACGAGGCACCGCCGTACGCGTACGCTGCGTTCAGCAGATTGCGCCCGTGCCCCGGGATCGTCACGACGAGATCGCGCGGGAACGACACGAGCATGCCCGTGTGCGAGGTCGGGTCGATGTGCAGCACCATCATCACGTCGGAACGGCCACCACCGCCGACGTCGGCCGCCGACCCGTACGCCTTCTTCTCGGCGGGTGTCTCGTCGGCGGCGCGCACGTCGGAGCCGATCAACAGAAAGTTCGCGGGCTTTCCGGGATCGGTCTGGGCCAAGAGCCCGTCCGCGATGTGAACGGTGGTGCTCTGCTCGTCGAACTCCTTCTTGCCGTACGCATCGGCGCCCTTGAAGACCCCAGCGGTGATGGCCGCCACCGCGAGCAACGCGATCAGAAAACGGCGAAGAAATGAAAAAACCGACGGGAGCAACAGCACGCGACGGGGAAGTGTATTGCCGTGCCGTCCGGAATATAGGACGCCTCACTCGACCGGCAGGCCGAGCCCTCTCGCGATGACCAATCGCTGGATCTCACTGGTTCCTTCGCCGATCTCGAGGATCTTCGCGTCGCGGTAGAACCGGCTGACCGGCGTCTCGTCGATGTAGCCGTAGCCGCCGTGGATCTGGACCGCTTCACGCGTCGCACTCACCGCGATCTCACTCGCGTACAGCTTCGCGATCGCGGCGGCCTGGCGGATCGGTCGGCCCTCGTCGCGGAGCCACGCGGCCTTGTACACGAGATTGCGAGCGTTCTCGACCGCGACGGCCATGTCGGCGCACTTGAACGCGATCGACTGGTAGCGCCCGATCGGTCCGCCGA
>JBEPUZ010000069.1:0-18443 GCA_041691275.1 Actinomycetota bacterium
CCGGGCCGGAGCGGTAAGAATCCCCTTTGTGCGGATAACGGCCAAGGCGGATTACGCGGTTCGGGCGGCGGTCGAGCTCGCGGCCGCCGAGAAGTCCGGGAAGCCGGTCAAGGGCGAGCTCCTGGCGGGCTTGCAACAAATTCCTCAGAATTTTCTGGAGAACATCCTCACCGAGCTGCGCCGGGCCGGGATCATCCGTACGCGGCGCGGCGCCGACGGGGGATACCAGCTCGCCCGGCCTGCGGCCGAGATCACGGTCGCCGACGTGTTGCGAGCGGTCGAGGGTCCGCTCGCGGCCGTGCAGGGCATCCGGCCCGACCAGCTCGTCTACGGCGGAGCGGCCGAGCGCCTTCCCGAAGTGTGGGTGGCGCTCCGGGCGAACCTGCGCGACGTGCTCGAGCACGTGACGCTCGCCGACATCGCACGCGGACGGCTGCCGGCGGTCGTCAAGGACGCCACGCGTCCGAAGGACGCGTGGCGGGCGCACTAGAGCGTGCTGTTCGTCTTCTTCGCGCTCGTCGTCGTGGCGCTCGTGGTCGCCGCCGGCTGGTACCAGTACTCGACGCGCCTGGCCCGTTTGCGTGCGGTCTCGTCGGTGGCGAGCTCGGTCGGCTTCACCTTCACCAACAACGACGCCGACCGAATCGTCGATCTTCCGTTCGCGTTGTTCTCTCGGGGCAACGGCCGCCGGGTCGAGCTTGTGATGTCGGGGACGCACAACGGTCTGCCGATGCGCATGTTCGACTACTGGTACTACGTCGACTCGGGACGCGACCGCACGTACCACCGGTTCACGTGCGGGATCGTGACCATCGCCGCCGCGTGCCCGCGTCTGCGCCTCGGCAACGAGAACTTCCTCACCCGCCTGGGTGCCGACGTCGGCCTGGGCGACGTGCAGCTCGAGTACGACGACTTCAACCGTCGGTTCCGGGTGAAGTGCGACGACCAGAAGTTCGCGTTCTCCCTGCTCGACGGCAGGATGATGCAGTGGCTGCTCGACTGCGAGCACTTCGAAACGGTCGAGGTCGACGGGCCGTGGGTCCTCGTCGCCCACACCAAGCTCGATCCCGGGCACTGGCTGGACCTCGGGACCTGGCTCGACCAGTTCGCACGCCAGATCCCCGCGGTCGTGTACTCGACGTATCCGCCCCGCTGACGGCGTACGCTCTGCGCCCGTGACGGCCCCGAGGATCCCGTGATCGGCGTCATCATCATCGTGGCGATCGTCGGCGTCGGAGTCGCGTGGTTCGCGACCTACAACCGTCTCGTCCATCTTCGTAACGTCGCCCGGGAGTCGTGGCGCGACGTCGACACCGAGCTCCAGCGCCGTTACGACCTGATCCCGAACCTGGTCAGCACGGTGAAGGGCTACGCCGCACACGAGCAGCAGACGTTCGAGGCGGTCACGGCTCAGCGCGCCGAGGCCATGGCCGCGGAGCGCCCGCCCGACGAGCAGGCGCCCCGGGAGCAGGCCCTAGGCCGGGGTGTGGCCCAGCTGCTCGCAGTTGCGGAGCGCTATCCGGAGCTGCGAGCGAGCGATCAGTTCCTCGCCCTGCAGAGCCGGCTGGCCGATACCGAGGACCGGATCCAGGTGGCACGGCGCATCTACAACGCGAACGTGCGCGCCTACGACAGCCTCGTCCAGACGTTTCCGGCGCTGCTGGTGGCCCGGATGTCGGGCTTCGTCGCCCGCCCGTACTTCGAGATCGATCCCGTCGTGCGGGCGAGCGGGCCGCCGCCCGTGTCGTGAGATCCCTCTTGTAGACCTATAGGTAGACAAGTACAATACAGGTCGTGCGCTACCTCGACCTCGCCGATGCACTCCGGGCCCGGATCGCGGCGCGTGACGTCGGCGCCGGGGGCGCACTGGCGGGCGAGGTGGAGCTCGCCCGCGAGTACGGCACGAGCCGGGTCACGGTCCGGCGGGCGCTCGACCTGCTGCGCCAGGAAGGGCTCGTCGCGAGCCGGCGGGGCGCGGGCTGGTTCGCGGCCGTCGATCCCGTCCGCCAACCGCTCGGGCGGGTCACCACGGTCGAGGCTGCCGTCGAAGCGGCCGGCGCCCGGCCCGGACGCGAGATCGTCGGGTTCGGGTTCGTCGAGGCGCCGCCGACCGTCGCCGACTCCCTGAAGGTCCCGCGCGGCGCCGAGGTGCTCCGGGTCGAGCGGGTGAACCTCGCCGACGACGAGCCGTTCGCGTTGGTCACGGTCTGGGTGCGCGCCGACGTGGGCGCCGACGTCTCCCGGGCCGACGTGGAGCGGGCCACCTTCTACGACCTGCTGCCGTTGCGCGGGGTCGAGCTCGGCTCGGTGCATCAGACCATCACGGCGGAGATCGCGAGCGCCCTTTCCGCGCGCCTCCTTGCGTGCGCGTCCGGTGCGCCGCTGTTGCTCTGCCGGCGCATCACCTACGACGCGGCCGGGGCACCGACGCTCGTGTCCGAGCATCGGTATCCCGCTGACCGCACCACGTTCGAGATCGAGTTCTCGTTGAGAGCAGGAGCACTGCAACATGCCTGAACAGATCGGAGCTTCCACGCCGGAGTCGCTTGTCGCGTCGTTGTACGCGACCTTTCCCGAGAGGGTCGGGATCGCGCGCACGCGTCTCGGGCGGGCGCTGACGTTCGCCGAGAAAGTGCTCGCGGCCCATGCCGTCGACCCGAACGGAGTCGGTTGGACGCGCGGCGTCGACTACGCCGACTACCGGCCCGACCGCGTGGCACTGCAGGACGCGACTGCGCAGATGACGCTCCTGCAGTTCATGCTCGCCAAGCTGCCGTCGGTCGCGGTCCCGACCACCGTGCACTGTGACCACCTCATCCAGGCCCGCGTCGGTGCGGACGCCGACATGCAGGTCGCGCTCGACTCCAATCGCGAGGTCTACGAGTTTCTGCGCGCGGTGTCGTCGAAGTACGGGATCGGGTTCTGGAAGCCGGGGAGCGGCATCATCCACCAGGTCGTGCTCGAGAACTACGCGTTTCCCGGTGGGATGATGGTCGGCGCCGATTCGCACACGCCCAACGCCGGCGGTCTCGGCATGATCGCGATCGGGGTCGGCGGGGCCGACACCGTCGACGTGATGGCGGGCTGGCCCTACAACACGCGCGTGCCGAGGCTCATCGGGGTGCGGCTCACGGGTTCCCTCTCCGGTTGGACTGCGGCCAAGGATGTCATCCTGAAGGTCGCGGGCATCCTCACCGTGAAGGGTGGAACCGGCGCCATCGTGCAGTACTTCGGGCCGGGCGCGCAATCGATCTCGGCGACGGGCAAGGCGACGATCTGCAACATGGGTGCCGAGATCGGCGCCACGTGTTCGCTGTTCGGTTACGACGACAACACCGCGAAGTACCTGAAGGCGACGGGGCGGGAGGCACTCGGCGATCTGGCCGATCGCTACGTCGAGTACCTCGTCGACGATCCGGAGGTGGCGGCCGATCCGGAGCGCTATTTCGATCGGGTCGTCGAGATCGACCTCTCCACGCTGGAGCCGCACCTCGTGGGTCCGCACACGCCCGATCTCGACCGCCCGGTCTCCGAGGTCGCGGCCGACGCGAAGCGATCGGGTTACCCGTCGGAGATCTCGGCCGCGCTCGTCGGCTCGTGCACCAACTCTTCGTACGAAGACATCGGGCGCGCCGCGCATCTGGCCCGGCAGGCCGCGGCCCGCGGCATGCGCGTCAAGACCCCGCTGCTGGTCACACCCGGCTCGGAGCAGGTGCGCGCGACCATCGAGCGCGACGGACTGCTCGCCGACCTCGAGGCGATCGGCGCGACGGTGTTGGCGAACGCGTGCGGGCCGTGCATCGGTCAGTGGCGGCGCGACGACAACGTGCTTTCCGAGCCCAACGTCATCGTCACCACCTTCAATCGCAACTTCCCGGCTCGCAACGACGGCAACAAGAACACGCTCGCGTTCATCGGATCACCCGAGACCGTGGTGGGCATGGCGTTGAGCGGCCGGCTCGACGGCGGTTTCCTGACCGAGTTCGATCCGCCCGTCGCCGACGATCTTCCCGCTCGGGGCTTCGATCGCGGTGCGAACGGTTTCGCGGAGCCGGCCGACGATCCGGACGCGGTGACGATCGCCGTCGCGCCCGACTCGGAGCGGTTGCAGCTCCTGCAACCGTTTCCGGCCTGGGACGGGCTCGACATCCGTGGTTTGCGGGTGCTGCTCAAGGCCAAGGGCAAGTGCACGACCGACCACGTGTCGCCTGCGGGGAAGTGGCTGACGTACCGCGGTCACCTCGCCAACATCTCCCAGAACCTGTTCCTCGGCGCGCTCAACGCGTTCGCCGACGGGGAGCCGGGGATGGGCGTCGACGGCCGCGACGGTTCGGTCATGCCGTTGCCCGATCTGGCGCGCGTGTACAAGGGCGCCGGGATCGAGTGGCTCGCGGTGGGCGACGAGAACTACGGCGAGGGCTCGCCGCGTGAGCACGCGGCGATGGAGCCGAGGTTCATGGGTGGACGCGCCGTGCTCGCCCGCTCCTTCGCCCGCATCGCGGAGGCGAACCTGAAGAAGCAGGGCGTCCTACCGCTCACGTTCGCCGACCCCTCCGACTACGACAAGATTCGCGCCGACGATGTCGTCGACCTCGACGGACTGGCCGGCATCGCGCCCGGCCGCGTCGTGCGCGTGATCGTGCACCACGCCGACGGATCGATCGACGCGTTCGTCGCGAACCACACGCTCTCGGCCGAGCACATCGAGTGGTTCGAGGCCGGCTCCGCCCTCAATCTCCTCGCCCGCCGCCACCCCTAAAGCCCCCGAAAACTCCACCAACTGTTGTCGGAGTTTTCCGCACTATGTGCCGGTATCTCCGACAACTGTTGGTGGAGAAAACGGGCGGACGTACAGAACTGCGTGATCGAGTCCTCGGACGGTTGCGATCATGGCGCTCGTAACCCCCTGAGGCGCTCAACGATTCCCGGGAAGACTTCCACGAATCGGTCGATGTCCGCCGGGGTCGACGACCAACCGACGGAGACGCGCAGCGACCGGCCCCCATCGACGCCCATGGCCTCGAGCACGGGCGACGGCTCGAGCATCTCCGAAGAGCACGCTGATCCCGAGTGCACCGCGACGCCGTGCTGGTCGAGCGCAAGCAAGATCGGTTCGGCCTCGACCCCGCCCACTCCGAGGCAGAGCAGGTTCGGCAGCGACCCGTCGCCGAACCGTTCGACGTCCGGAACCAGATCGACAACTGTTGTCGCCTGCTCGATCAGTGCGCGCTGCATCCTTGTCTCCGCGTCGAGTTCGACCGCCGCGCACGCCGCGCCGAAGCCCACCCACGCCGGCACGTTCTCGATGCCGCCCCGCCGGGCGCGCTCCTGGGCGCCGCCGACGAGCAACGGGGGGATGCGCAGGCCCCTGCGCACGAGCAGCGCGCCCGCGCCCAAAGGTCCTCCCAACTTGTGTGCAGTCGCCGAACACAGATCCGCGCCGAGCGCGACGAAATCGAGGTCGACGTGGCCGACGGCCGCGCACGCGTCGACGTGCACCAGCACATCGTGCTCGCGGAGCGCGCCGCACACCTTGGCGGCAGGTTGCATGGTGCCGACCTCGTGGTTGGCGAGTTGCACGCTGACCAACGCGGTGTCGTCGCGCACGGCGTCGACGACCGCGTCGACCGAGAACCGCCCGGACCGGTCGACTCCCACCACGGTCACGTCGTCGGTGAGCCGGGCGATGGCGTCACGCACCGACGAGTGCTCCACGGCGGTGGTGACGACGTGATCACCGTGCCCGAGGGCGGCCGCCCGCTGCAACGCCCCCGCGATCGCGGTGTTCACGGCTTCGGTGCCCGACGACGTGAAGACGACCTCCCGGGGTCGTGAACCGAAGAACCCGGCGACGAGCTCGCGCGCCGTCTCCAGCGCTACGCGTGTTATGCGACCCTCCGCGTGCAAGCGTCCGGGGTCGCCGAACGACGACTCGAGGAACGGCCGCATCGCGGCCCGCGCCTCGGCGCGCAGGGGTGCAGTGGAAGCGTGATCGAGGTACGCGCGCGGAGCCGCCACGACAGCGATCGCCGACTCAGACGCGCGTGACGCAGTGCCGGTCGCCGTCGGGGCGGCTCTCGGTGAGCTGGGGCTGCGTCTCGCCGTACAGACCTTCGAGCATCCCGCGGACCATCCCGGTGTCGACCGCGCACAACACGTGCGGCCACTTCTGCGCGGCCTCGCCGAACGGGCAGTGCTCGGACACCAGCGTGAGCAGGTTGCCGCGCGCTTCGGCGTGGGCGGCAAAGCCGTGCGCTGTAAGTGCGTCGGCGACCGACGCGACCGCGGCCTTCACCGTACGGTGACCTTCGGTCGGCTCCATGCGAGCCGCAAGCGAGCGCCCGTAGTCGTACCCGACCTCTTCGGCGAGGGTACGCGCCTCGTCGATCGGCAATTGTTCGAGCGCACGCGCGAGCAGCGTGGCCAAGAGGTCGTCGCGCTTGGGCGGGAACGAGAGGTGCGTGTCGCTCGCGGCGGCGCGATAGCGCTTCGACGGCCGGCCCGCGGTGACGTTCCGTTCGAGCTCGACGTCGAGGTAGCTGCCGCCGGCGAGCTTCTCGAGATGGTGGCGGGCGACGTTGGGATGGAGTTTGAAGTGCTCGGCGACCTCGGCGGCTTTGGCCCCGTCGGCGGACGAGCGCACGAAGAGGTAGATGTCTCGCCGGGTCGGGTCGCCGAAGGCGTTCGTGACGGCGGCGACCGCGGCGCCGAACTCGTCCGCGGTGAGATCTTCGTTAGCCACGGTAGGTATTGTACCTACGTCGGTAGTGGAAATACCCCGGAGGCCACACATGCCCAGCGAGGCCCCGAACGAGTCTCAGGTGCTCGAAGCCCTGCGCCCGGTCGAAGACCCCGAGATCCACCGTTCGATCGTCGAGTTGAACATGGTGCGCGGGATCGAGATCGACGGCGGGAACGTCAAGGTCACGGTGGCCCTGACCGTGGCCGGGTGCCCGATGCGGACCGAGATCGTCAAGCGGGTCACCGACGCCGTGGCGCCGCTCGAGGGCGTGGCCAGGGTCGACGTCGACCTCGGCGTCATGACCGACGAGGAGCGGGCTGCGCTCTCGAAGCAGCTCCAGGGCGGTGCGGGCGAGAGCCACGACGGCCACGAGCACCGGAACAACCCCTTCACCGATTCGAACACCCGGATCATCGCCATAGCCTCGGGCAAGGGTGGTGTCGGCAAGTCGTCGGTCACCACGAACCTCGCCGTCGCGCTGGCGCAGCGGGGCCGCAAGGTCGCCGCGATCGACGCCGACGTGTGGGGCTTCTCGATGCCGCGCATGCTCGGGATCGACCGGCCGCCGACCGTGATCGACGACGTGATCGTCCCGCCCGACGCGAACGGCGTCACCCTCATCTCAATGGGCTTCTTCGCCCGCGAGGACCAGCCGGTCGTGTGGCGGGGGCCGATGCTGCACAAGGCGCTCGAGCAGTTCCTCACCGACGTGCACTGGGGCGAGCCCGATTACCTCATCGTCGACATGCCCCCGGGCACCGGCGACATCGCGCTGTCGATGGCACAGTTCCTGCCGCGCGCCGAGGTCATCGTCGTCACGACGCCGCAACCCGCCGCGCAGAAGGTGGCGCAGCGTGCCGCCTACATGTCGCGCAAGGTCAACCTCTCGGTCGTCGGTGTGATCGAGAACATGTCGTGGTTCGAGTGTGAGCACGGCACCTCGTACCGGCTCTTCGGAGAGGGCGGTGGCCAAGAGCTCGCCGACCAGCTCGAGGTGCCGTTGCTCGGTCAGGTTCCGTTGGTGCCCGAATTGCGGGCCGGGGCCGACAACGGTGAGCCGATCGTGGTGAGTCACCCCGACGACCCCGCCTCGAAGGTGTTCACGGCGATGGCCGAGCGGCTCGACGTCGAGATGGCTCCGAAGCGCATCTACCGAACCCAGCTCAAGATCGTCTGACGGCTAGGGTCGAGGTATGGACGTACGCATCGGCGTGGTGTATTCAGCTCGCGAGCTCACGGTCGAGACCGACGACTCGGTCGACAGTGTGACGGCAACGATCGAGGACGCGATGTCGAAGGGCGACGCGTTCTTGTGGCTCACCGACAAGAAGGGTCGCCGGGTCGGCGTACCGGTCGACAAGATCGCGTACATCGAGATCGTGACCGACGCCGGTGCTCGCAAGGTCGGCTTCGGCGCGAGCTAGCAAACGAACGCCGCCGTGAACGGGCCCGCGCCCGAGCTGCTCGATCGGAGACTGCTCTTCTTCACGGGGAAAGGCGGCGTCGGAAAGAGCACGATGGCCGCGGCCACCGCGTTGCTCGCGTCGAGCATCGGCAAGCGCGTCCTGCTGATCGAGGTCGACGCCAAGGGCGACATCCCTGCCCAGTTCGAGCACTCGCCGGTGGGGTTCACGCCCAAGGAGATCTACCCCGGCGTCCTCGCGATGGCGATGGACACCGAAGCGTCGCTGCAGGAGTATCTCAAGCTCAACCTCCGGGTCCCGGTGATCGGCCGCATCGGTCCACTCGCCCGTGCGCTCGACTTCGTCGCCACTGCCGCGCCGGGCGTGAAGGAAATCCTCACGATCGGCAAGATCGTTTGGGAGGTACGGGAGGCGATCGAGGGGCGGGCCGACTTCGATCTCGTGATCGTCGATGCCGCCGCGACGGGGCACATCGTCGCCCAACTCGGAGCGGCCGACGCGATCCGCGACCTGGTCGACGTCGGGCCGCTACGGACGCAGACGCAGTGGCTCTCGGAGCTGCTCGCCGATCCGAAGGTGACCGCGGTCAACGTGGTAACGACCCCCGAGGAGATGCCCGTCGCGGAGACCATCGAGCTCGTGGAGCGGATCCGCGCCGAGGTCAACGTTCCCCTCGGCAGCGTGATCGTCAACCGTGTGCTCCCCGAGCTCTTCACCCGCGCCGACGAAGAGACGTTCGAGGCGCTGCGCGCTCCGGGAGCGCGCGATCTCGTGGGCGCGCAGGTCGGCCCGGGCGCCACCGAGGTCCTCGACGCGGCCCGCCTCGCGGTCTCGTTGCGTCGGACCGGTGCCACGCACCTCGAGCGCCTCCAACGTGAGGTCGATCTCCCGCTGCTGTATGTGCCGTATCTCTTCGTGCGCGCACACGGGCTCCGGGTCACGCGGATGGTCGCCGATGCGCTCGGCGCGGAGATGGGCCTGTGAGCGCGCGCCGGTCCGAGGCCGATCGGCGCGCCAGTCCCGAGCGCGCCGTCACCTTGGAGCAGTTGTTCGCGGCCAAGGAGATCGTGGTCTTCTGCGGCTCGGGCGGGGTGGGGAAGACGTCAGTGGCAGCCGCAGCTGCGCTCGGGGCGACGGTGCATCTCGGGGGCAAGGTGTTGGTGCTCACGATCGATCCGGCGCGACGGCTCGCGACCGCGCTCGGTCTGGAGGGTCTCGGTAATCGGGCGGTGCGCGTCGCGCCCGAGGTGCTCAAAGCGGCCGGTGTCGACCCGCGCGGCGAGCTCTGGGCTGCGATGCTCGACACCAAGCAGTCGTGGGACGAGCTCGTGCTGCGCCACGCCCCCGACGAGGAGACCGCGTACCGCATCCTCGACAACCGTCTCTACACGAACCTGACCGCGCGCTTCGTGCAGAGTCACGACTACATCGCGATGGAACGGCTCTTCGAGATCCACGCGAGCGGCGAGTACGACCTCATCGTGATCGACACCCCGCCCACGCGCAACGCGATCGACTTCCTGGACGCGCCCGCGCGCATGGCCGACTTCTTCGGTGGCCGGTTATTGCGGTGGCTCACATTGCCGTACCGCGTTGGCGGCAAGCGGGGCACGCGCATGCTCAACGTCGCGAGCCGGCCCTTCTACCAAATGGCCGACCGCATCCTGGGCAGCAAGTTTCTGCAGGACATCGCGGAGTTCTTCTTGAACTTCCAGTCGATGTACGACGGATTCGTCACCCGGGCCAAGGCGGTCGAGCGGCTCTTGCACGACAAGCGCACGACGTTCGCGGTCGTCACGACGCTCGAAGCCGCCCCACTGCACGAGGCGGAGCGCTTCTGCGAGACGTTGATCGCGCGCGACTTCCACCTCGGTGCGCTCATCCTCAACAAGACTCTTCCCGACTCGCTGCGCGATCCGGCCGGCAGCGCCGCCGCGACCGCGTGCATCGACGACGCGGGCCCGATCGCCGACGCGTTGCTCGAGGTGGGCGAGAGCCCGCTCTCGGACCGAGATCGCACCGCGCGGGTGCTGCGGACCGTGGGGGAGTCGTACCGGAACTTCTCGGTGGTCGCGATGCGCGAAGCCGAGCTGCGGGCTGAGCTCGCGCGCGTCCCCGACGTCGTTGCGCGGGTGCCGACGTTCTCCGATGACATCAGCGACGTCAACGGCCTCGACGCGATCGCCAAATACCTCTTCAAGGGCCCGGGCGCATGAGCACACTCGCCACATGAGCACACTGGAGGGTCTCGCCCTCTCCCGGACCGCCCTTTCGGGCGCCGACCTGGTGCACATGGAGCGCCTCGTCTCTACGTGGCGGCACCTCGCCGACCTCTCGTTCGCCGACCTGTTGCTCCTGGCGCCGATTGCCGGCGAGGAGGGGCACCGGTTCGTCGTGCTCGCCCAGGTCCGGCCGGTGACCGGGCAGACGAACTATCCGCAGGATCTCGTCGGGAACGTCGTCGACGAGGTCGAACGGCCGTTGTACGCCCGATGCTGGCGCTCGGCCGACATCGTCCGCGGCGACACCGCCGCGCTCGGTTCGAAGGACCGGGTGCGGGTGCAGGTCATCCCGGTCCGGCGGGAGGACCGGCTCATCGGGATCGTCACCCGGGAAGAGTCGATGACGCTCGCCCGCCGCTCGGGCGAGCTCGAGCGTACGTACTTCGACGTGTTCGACCGCTTCGCCCGGATGATCGCCGACGGCACCTTCCCGTTCGACGTCGACGAGGTCGAGATGGAGAGCGCGCCGCGCGTCGGCGACGGCGTGATCGTCATCGACGCGGAGACGCGGGTGAAGTTCGCGAGCCCGAATGCCGTCAGCTCGCTGCACCGCATGGGGATCCACGCCTACGCGCAGTCGCAACGGCTGATCGACGTCGGCTTCGACGACACCGCGGCTCGGAGCGCGATGCTCCTGCACCTTCCCGTCGCCGAGGAGATCGAACGCGACGAGGTCTCCGTCCTCGTACGGGTGCTGCCGCTGGTCGATCAGAAACAGCCCGCGGGCGCGCTCGTACTGTTGCGCGACGTGAGCGACCTGCGGCGCCGGGACCGCTTGCTGCTCTCGAAGGACGCGACCATCCGCGAGATCCACCACCGGGTCAAGAACAACCTGCAGACGATCGCGTCGTTGCTGCGGTTACAGGGCCGGCGCCTGCAGTCACCCGAGGGACGCATCGCGCTCGCCGAGTCGGAACGCCGCATCCGGTCGATCGCGATCGTGCACGAGACGCTCTCGCGCGAAGCCGGCGACGTCGTGTCGCTCAACGAGATCGTGCGTCCACTCGCCCGGCTCGTGGAGGACACCGCGTCGTCACCCGAGCACACGATCCGGTTCAAGGTCGAAGGCGACGCCGGCGATCTGCCGGGCGAGATTGCCACTCCGCTCGCGGTCGTGCTCAACGAGCTGATGCAGAACGCGGTCGACCACGCGTTTCCGAACGCCGAGGGCGAGGCGCTCGTCGAGATCACCCTCGCTCGGTCCGCGGGTTACGTCGAGATCGAGGTGCGCGACAACGGCACCGGGCTACCCGAACAGTTCACGATGGAAGGTTCGAGCGGACTCGGCCTCTCGATCGTGCAGGCGCTCGTGACGAGCGAGCTCCAGGGTTCGATCGAGATGCACGACGACCGCGGCACATCCGTGCGCGTCCGTGTGCCGGTGGAAATGCCCCGAGTCGATCTCTAGGTACCCGCTACGCGAGACGCGTGGCGGCGGAGACGGGGCTGACGTCGATGCCCTTGCGGAGGCGGCGCCGCTCGTCCTCGGTGGTGCCACCCCAGACGCCGGCTTCCTGGTTCGTCGCCAATGCGAACTCGAGGCACTGGTGCATCACCGGGCACTCGAGGCACACCTGCTTGGCGGCCTCGATCTGGTCGAGGGCTAGGCCGGTGGTCCCGATCGGGAAGAACAGCTCGGGGCTCGTGTCGCGACAAGATGCCTTGTCCCGCCAATCCTCCGCGTCCCAATCGTGCGTCCGAATCCAAGTCAACGCCACTTTTGTCCCCCCTATTGGGTCGCATAGCTACGGCGGCCACGCCATTACTTGTGCGCCCGATCACATATTCCCCACGACCTCGCTTGCGAGGCTTGTGCAGGCTAACGGCGCCCTGGCCCGGCGGCAAGAGCCCTGACCTGGTCTTTCGCGCCTCGGAGTGGAACGTGTTCCCGTGTCGGGCGGTCCCTAGGCTTGCGGTCATGGAGCATCGCCCGATCATTCTGGGTCACCGGGGTGCTTCCGCGGCCCGGCCCGAGAACACGCTCGCGGCTTTCGCCAAGGCTCGCGAGTTGGGCGCCGACGGGGTCGAGCTCGACGCCCGGAAGACGGCCGACGGGTGGATGGTCGTGCATCACGATCCGCAGGTCGAAGGGTTCGGGCTCATCGTCGAGCATCAGTACTCCGAACTGCGGGCCGCGCATCCGGAGATACCGACGCTCGTCGAGGCCTTGGACGCGTGCACGGGGATGCTGGTCAACGTCGAGATCAAGTGTCTCCCGTGGGAGCCCGACGCCGACACCCCCGATCGCTTCGCGGTGCACGCGGTGACGGAGATCCTGCGCGGGGCGGTGCGTCGCAACGGTTCGGGAACGGAGTTCATCGTTTCGTCGTTCGACCTCGGTGCGGTCGACGCGTGTCGCGGATTCGCGCCGGAGCTCACGACCGGATGGTTGACGAGTGGTCAGGAGCTGTCGGCCGCGGCGCCGGTGACGGTCGAGCACGGGCACACGTGGCTGAACCCGGATCGCGCGCTCGCGTTGCGCGCGGCCAAAGCCGGGATCGCCGAGGCGCAAAAGCTCGGTGTTCGGGTGAACGTGTGGACGGTCGACGAACCCGCCGACATCGCGGTGCTCGCGGACGCCGGCGTCGACGGCATCATCACGAACGTTCCCGACATCGCGATCGCGACGCTGCGCGAAGGCTCCGGCCGCAGCCGCCGATCGAAGGCCTGACGCGTCGCGGACGGGTCAGGGTATGACGACAGTGAGTGCGTCGGGCTCGTACTCGATGTCGAGCTGTTGCGTGTCGCCGACGTCGTCGCCATCGACCTGGTAGGCGAACGGCTCCCCGGCGCGCACGATGATGTCGTGGATGTCGTGGCGGTGGTCGATGCCGCGCCGGTGCTCCAGGAACTTTCCCGATCGCATCGCCGAGGCCGCCCCGCCGAGGAGGGTCAAGGCGTCGAGACTGCGAAACGCCGTGACGGCAAGGGGCGTATCGAGCCCGGCCGCCGGCGCGACCGCGAGCGGGAGCCGGCCGAGAAACGTGTACGGATCGGTCTTGGAGACGATCACGAAGCGCGCATCCTCGATGATCTCCCCCGTGTCGAGCTCGAGCTGAAACCGGGCCCGCGTGCCCTCGTGGCGGAAGAAGGCCTCGAAGGCCGACGCGATGTGCAGCGGGTGCGAGAACCGGCGCTTGAGCTCGCCGTAGCGCTCGACGCGGCGGATCACTGCCGCGTCGAAACCGATCCCGGTATTGAACAGGAACGGTCGGCGGTTCACGCGCCCGACGCCGATGCGCTTCGTCGAGCCCCGGGCGAGTGACCGCAACAACTCACCGGTCGCGTCGATGACGTCGGTCGAGAATCCGAGCGTGCGCGCGTAGACGTTCGTCGAACCGCCCGGCAGCGGAGCGAGCGCGGTGTCCGTCTGCAGCAGTCCGTCGGCCGCTTCGTTGAGCGTGCCGTCGCCGGCGAGCACGACCACCACATCGAAGCCGTCGTTCGCGGCCGCGTGCGCCAGCCGGGTCGCATGACCTCGGCGTGAGGTCTCTGCGACCTCCACGTCGTGCTGCGCGGCCAGCAGCTTGCGAATCATCACGCGTTTGCGGGCCGTCACCGACGACGCCGTGGCGTTGACGAGAAGGAGCACCCGCATCCGCGGAGGGTAGCGGTGTCGCCGTCGTAGGCTTGCACGCCGTGCTCCCCCGGGACCTCGCCGCCCTCACCCGCGAGATCGTCGAATGTCGTGCGTGCCCCCGGCTTGTCGAATGGCGAGAGCGGGTCGCGCTCGAGAAGCGGGCGTCGTTCCGCGACGAGGAGTACTGGGGTCGGCCCGTGCCCGGTTTCGGCGATCCTGACGCGCGCCTGGCGATCGTTGGGCTGGCTCCCGCTGCGCACGGCGGCAACCGCACCGGTCGGGTCTTCACCGGCGACCGGTCCGGCGACTTCCTCTTCGCCTCGATGCACCGCACCGGCTTCGCGAACCAGGCCGAATCGGTCAGCGTCGACGACGGACTGAAGCTCCTCGACGCCTATGTGGCCGCGGCGGTGCGGTGCGCGCCACCGGCGAACAAACCGACCCCGCAGGAACGCGACACCTGCATGCCCTACCTCGTACGAGAGCTGCAGCTCCTCACCGAGGTGCGCGTGATCGTGGTGCTCGGCAACTTCGGGTACGAAGCGACCTGGACGACGTTGCGCGCCGCCGCGCTCCCGGGGGTCGAGCTGCCCGCGCGCCGCCCCCGGTTCGGTCACGAGCTCGTTGTGCCGTGTGGCGCGATCACGATCGTCGCGTCGTTCCACCCGAGCCAGCAGAACACCTTCACGGGGAGGCTCACGCCTTCGATGCTCGACGACGTGTTCACCCGCGGCCGTCACTTGATCAACGCGAGCAGCTCACCGACCCCGTAGATCAGCGAGACGATGCCGAGCACGGCGCCGACGCTGTACCGCAGGATCCGGTCGGCGACGTTGATCGTGAAGCGCGCGCCGATACGCGCGCCCGGGATCACTCCGACCGACAGCGCGATCGCGAACGTCCAGTCGATGTGGCCGAGATACCAGTGCGTCAGCGTGCCGGGGATGGCGAAGATGCCCACACACGCGAGCGAGGTCGCGATCGTCTGTTTCAACGGCAGCCCGACCCACGCCGAGAACGCGGGCACCATGATGATGCCGCCCCCGACGCCGAGCAGCCCCGAGAGCGTGCCGGCGGCGATCCCGATAACCGCGAGTCGCCACCACTCATCCTGGATCGGCACGCCGATCCGTTCGAGGGTGCGGACCGTCGGGAACGCGGTGCGGTAAGCGGTGTACGCGACCAGGACCGCGGTCAGGATCATGAGCGCGTGGCCGTTGCCGGGCACCGCGTCGGAGAGGCGGGAGCCCGCGACCGACGCGGGCACGCCGAAGGCCGACGTGAACACGACCAGCCGCGGTCGGATCATGTTCTCGCGGCGGTAGCGCAGCGACCCGGCGATGGACGACGGGAGGATCGAGGGCAACGTCGAGCCGATCGCCTGCAGCGCGGTCGCGCCCAACGCCCGGATCGCGGGGGTCGACACGACGGCGCCGCCGATGCCGAACATGCCGGAAAGAACGCCGGTCGCGAGGCCGACGAGCAACGTGATGACGATCTCCGCCCACACCGGCACCTCGGGACCGTACTTCCCGGTCCCCGCATCTCCCCGGAATCACCGACCGCGAGGAAGTATCCTTGAGGTCATGACGAGCGACCTCGATCTCCGCGGCGTCTGGGTGCCACTGATCACGCCGTTCGACGCGCAAGGCGCGGTCGACGTCGGCGCGATCAAGCGTCTCTGCCACGAGTATTCGACCGCGGGCGTGAGCGGAATCGTCGCGCTCGGTACGACGGGCGAAGCGAGCTCGCTCTCCGCCGGCGAGAAGAAAACCGTCATCGACGCGGTTGTCAGCGCGTGCGGCGACGCAGGCACGCGCGTGATCGTCGGCACGGGTTCGAACAACACTGACGCGACGATCGCGGCGACGGTGGCGCTCGGCGACATTCCGGGTGTGGTCGGTGCACTCATCGTCGTGCCCTACTACGTGCGGCCGTCGGTCGAGGGCATCGTCGCTCACTACAAGGCGGTTGCCGCGGCGAGCCCGGTTCCTGTGATCGCGTACAACGTCCCGTCCCGCACCGGACGCGACCTCGGCGCGACCGGGCTCCTCGAGCTCGCCTCGGTTCCGAACATCGCCGGCGTGAAGCAGGCCGTCGCCACCCTCGACGCCGACACGCTCGAAGTGCTCGCCGACGCCCCTGACGGCTTCGGGGTCCTGGGCGGCGAGGACACCCTCCTCTTCCCCTTGATGTGCATGGGTGCGATCGGCACCATCTCCGCAGCCGCGCATCTGTGCACAGAGCAGTTCGTGGCGATGATCGAGTGCGGCCTCGCGGGCAAGATCGAGGACGGGCGCGCCCACGCCGAGGCGCTTCTGCCGGTGATCCGGGCGGCCTACGTCGAGCCGAATCCGGCGGTGTTCAAGGGCGTGCTGCACACCCAGGGCCGGATCGCGACCTCCGACCTGCGGCTCCCGCTCACGAAGGGGTCCGCCGAGGCGATCGACCGTTGCCTCGATGCGGTCGCCCGCGCGTCGCACCCGTAGCCTCGAAGGCGTGTCCCGCCGCGTCGCCTGGTTCCTCATCGCGCTGTGTGCGTGGTCGCTCTACATCTGGATCACGCTCATCGTGATCATCGGGCGCCAGGATCACCCGCTCAGCTTCAAGGTCGTCCACGACACGCTCGCGGTCATCTCGATGGCCTTCGGCCTCGGCGCCGGCTTCCTCGGGGTCCGCGCCCTCCGCTCCCGCTGAAATCCCACCAACAGATGTGCGAGAAATCCGCCCGTAGGACGGAAAACTCGCCAGACGCGGCGTGCGGCGTGCGAACTACGGCTTGGGTTTGGCGCAGGGCGACACCGGCGTTCCGGGGAACTTGGGTGACGGAGCGGGATCGAAGAGCACCTCCGGTCCGGCTGCGGCGGTGAGGACGATTTCGACGCCGTCGGCGTGTTCGTATCGGTGCCGTATCACTTCGGCTGACCGTTTCGAATCGAGAATGACCCGGAAGGACTCCGGAAGGTCCGAAGGTTTTGTCTTGTGCACAAGTTCGGGCTGGTCGACGAAGTCCTTCTTGAAGACGGCGTAGGCGTCACTCGTCGTCAGGTACTGCACCGAACGAACGTCGGGATCGTGTGTAAGTCCGTATTGCACTGCCATCGCGTATTCATGAGCAATGCCGACCTGCATGAAGATCTCGACGTCGAAGCTGAGACTGGCGGAGTCGTAGACGGTCGCTCGGCCCGAGAGCGCCTGTTCCAAGCCGGTTTGGAACGCCGTGCCCGGAGTCGATGCGTCGACCGCGTATCCATCACGCGTCTGGAGCGCGCACAGACCGGAGTCGGGCTGGAAGATCAGTGCGCTCGATGAACGGTCCGCTCGCGGAACGAACGCATAGCGGGCGACGAGCGGTGACGCATCCAGCGCGGCCTTCACTGCAGGCGTCGCGGGAACGACGATGACGTCGACGTGCGTGATCTCGCCGGCGGCGACTTCTTTGCCCGTGAGGCCGGCCACGTGAACCTTGCCCGAGTCGCGGCTGTGAGAGATCGCGACGGTTGCGACGGTGAGCGCCACGATCACGCAGGCGGTTACCGCCGACGTGACGATCCGCCGCCGCCGTTGGCGACGGTGAAGCGCGTCCACGTCGGCGGCGAACGGCGTCATCTCGCCGGCGAGTGTGCTGAGCCCGTGCTTCAGCTCATCGAGGTCCATCGTCGTCCTCCTCCGTCTCGTCGAGCTCGATGCGCATGCTCGCCATAGCCTGGTGCAGCGTCGCTTTGACCGTTCCGACGGCGCATCCCATCGCATCCGCTACGCCGGAGAGAGGGAGATCGGCGAGGTAGCGAAGTACCACCGCTTCGCGCTGCCGGGGGGGCAACGTCGCGATCGCCTCACGCACCGACACGCGGGTCGCGATCGCGCTCGCACTGTCGGCAACATGCTCGGGTGCCGGTGCACGGCCGCGGCGACGTTCGGTTCGGCGCCAGTGGTCACGCATGTGGTTCATCGCGACGACGTACACCCAGCCGTCGGGGCGGCCCATAGCGCCCACCTTGCGCCATTGCCGCAACGCGCGGGCGAAGGCCTCCTGGGCCGCATCCTGGGCGAGATCCCGATCGCCGCCCGCCACGGTGAGTGCGCGGGCGACCCGGTCGAAGTAGGACTCGTAGAACTCGTCGAACTCCCACGCGGTCACGCTCGGGAAACGCTACGACCCGACGATTGGTTTAGCCCGGGCCGGCCGCAACTTGCGCCAAGACCGCCTAGCTCTCGACGCGGATGGCGCGGTCGAGAAGCGATTGTTGCTCGGCGTCGTGGACCGTGGAACTTCCGGTCGCCGGGCTCGGGCTCTCGGCCCGGGCGATGACGTCGACGGGGCGCCCCGCCGCGATCTCTTCCAACCGCCGGCGGGCAAAATACCGCGCCCCCATGTTCCCGGGTTCCTCCTGGGCCCAGAACACCGCGGCATC
>JBEPUZ010000070.1:0-18123 GCA_041691275.1 Actinomycetota bacterium
CGGCCGGTTGGGAACCGCCCGCCCGCCTCTCCGACGCCGCGGTCACCAAGGCGAAACGCAAGTACGGCGCGATCGCGCTTGCGGTCGTGGTGGCGTTCGGCGGCATCTATGCGATGAACCGCGGGTTCGACGCCCGCGACAACAATCCCGCCATCGCCATCAGTGGATGGGCCGCCTGGAATTACTCCGGCTACGAGCAGAAGGCCGCCTATCCGCAGTACAGCGCGGTCATGACGGCGATGGAACAGGTCGCCGACACCAACGGGAACGGCCGGGCCCTGTGGGAGCCGTCGTCGGGTGATCCCGACGCGATCAACAGCTACGGAACGAGCCTGGCCCTCGAGCTGTTGCCGTACTTCACGCACGGCAAGATCGCCTCGATGGAAGGCATCTACTTCGAGTCGTCGGCGACGACCGACTACCACTTTCTCACCGTGGCCGAGTGTGCGAAGCACCCGTCGAACCCGGTGCGCGGTCTCGTCTACGGAACGCCCGCAGCCGACTTCGACCTGTGCGTGCGGCACCTGCAGATGTTGGGTGTCCGCTATTACATGGCATGGACGCCCGAGATGCAGAAGCTCGCGGCTGCGAATCCGCAGCTCAAGCTCGTGAAGAACATCCCCCAGAATCCGGCGATCGCCGCCGTTGGTCCCGCGCCCGACAAGGAACTGACCGACTGGAAGGTCTACGAGGTCTCGAACAGCGACCTCGTCGTCGGCATGAGCAAGGAACCGGTCGTGCTGACCTCCGTGCCGAGCGGGCGACCGCGGTACTCGAACTGCTGGAATCTCGCGCACGATCCTGCGCCGGGCGCCGACCCGCAGATGCAGGACGGCTGGGAGTGCGTCACCGCTCCGTGGTGGGTGAACCGCGACGAGCTGTCGACGGTCTACGCGCAGACCGGTCCGAGCGACTGGCTGCGGGTCAAGGCGTCCGCGCTCGCCGACGCCAAGCCTCGAACCGTCACACCCGTGCAGGTGGCAAACGTCCAGACCTCGGTCGACCGGATCTCGTTCGACGTCTCCGAGATCGGCAAACCCGTCGAGGTGAAGGAGTCGTATTATCCCAACTGGCACGTCTCCGGAGCCAAGGGCCCGTACCGCTTGGCGCCGAACATGATGGTCGTGGTGCCGACGTCGAAACACGTGGCGCTGACCTACGGTCTGACCGGCGCCGACTGGGCCGGTCGGGTCATCACGGCCGGCGGCGCGGTCGGACTCGTGCTTCTCGGCCTCTGGACCGGGGCCCGCCGTTATGCCGCGAGCGACGACGGACTCCAGCCAGATCTGGGCGAGGACGGACCGTTTGCCGATCAAGGTTCGGACGGTGCGGCTCCGCGTCCGACCGATGCAGACGATGAAGATGCCGACGATGAGGATGCACCGGACGATCGAGAGCCGGAGCCGCCGCCTGACGGCGGAGGTCCTCCGGCCGATCCACCCGCGGATCCGTCCGAAGGTGAGTTTCCCGATCGGAGAGAGCCGGTGCGGGCGCTACCATGATCCGTTTTTGACGCCGGATCACGGCTTACGAAGTGGGTAGGAGCACAGCGTGTCGCTCGACGAAGTCTTCAAGGCTTACGACATCCGGGGCGTGTATCCCGACCAGATCGACGAGGCGCTCGCGCGCCGGATCGGCAACTCGTTCGCGCACTTCACCGGTGCGCAACATCTCGTGGTCGGCTACGACATGCGGCCGTCGTCGGTGCCGCTCGCAGCCGCGTTCATCGAAGGCGCGACCCTCGCGGGCGCCGATGTGACCGACGTCGGGCTCGCGTCGACCGACCTCGTGTACTTCGCCTCCGGCCACCTCGACGCACCCGGTGCGATGCTGACCGCGAGTCACAACCCGGCGCAGTACAACGGCATCAAGCTCTGCCGGGCCGGCGCGGCCCCCGTCGGTGAGCAGACCGGCCTGCAACAGATCCGGGAGATGGTCGAGTCGGGGGTCACGTCGCGCGGCGAGACTGCGGGCAAGGTCGAGCGACTCGACATGCTCCAGGCGTTCGGCGACCACGTGCGCTCATTCGTCGACATCGCGGCCCTGAAGCCGATGAAAGTCGTCGCCGACACCGCCAACGGCATGGGCGGTCTCGTCGTGCCCGCGGTGTTCGAAGGCTTGCCGTTCTCGCTCACGGTGTTGTTCGGCGAGCTCGACGGCACGTTCCCGAACCATCCGGCCGACCCGATCCAGCTCGAGAACCTGAAGGATCTGCAGCGCGCCGTGCTCGACCTGAACGCCGACCTCGGCCTCGCGTTCGACGGCGACGCCGACCGCGTGTTCCTCGTCGACGACAAGGGCGTCCCGGTGAGCGGGTCGACCACGACCGCGATCGTCGCGGCAGGAATCCTCGACCGTCATCCGGGTGAGACCGTCGTGCACAACCTGATCTGCTCGAAGGCCGTGCCCGAGATCATTCGCGAGCACGGCGGAACCCCCGTGCGCACCCGGGTCGGTCACTCGTTCATCAAGCAGGTGATGGCCGAGACCGGCGCGATCTTCGGTGGCGAACACTCCGCGCATTACTACTTCCGCGACAACTTCCGCGCCGACTCCGGCTCGATCGCCGCGCTGCTCGTGCTCGAGCAACTCGGCCGTGCCGGGATGCCGCTCTCGGAGCTGCGCAAGCCGTTCGAGCGCTACACACAGAGCGGCGAGATCAACTCGCGGGTCGACGATCCACTGGACGTCATCGAGCAGGTCGCGGCCAAGTTCTCCGACGCGAAGCAGGACCGCCTCGACGGGCTGACCGTCGACCTGGGCGACTGGTGGTTCAACCTGCGGCCGAGCAACACGGAACCGCTGCTGCGCCTGAACCTCGAGGCGCCCGACGCGCCGCAGTGCGAGGCGCATACCGGAGAGGTCCTCGCCCTGATCCGGGGTGCGAGCTGAGGGGTTTCGGAACGCACGGCCGCTAGTCTGCGCGGCATGGCGCTCGACCCGAAACTTCTCGAGATTCTTGCGTGCCCGCAGGACAAGGGTCCGCTCTTGTACTTCGCCGACGAGCAGGCGCTCTACAACCCACGTCTGCACCGTCGGTACCGCGTGCTCGAAGGCGACATCCCCGACCTGCTGATCGACGACGCGGAGACGGTCGACGACGCCGAGCACGCGCGGCTGACGAAGAAGGCCGAGAGCGACGGCATCAAGCCGACGTTCGAGCAGTGATCGCGATCCCGTGAGCACCGACACGCTCGACTTCCTCGACGCGGTCGCCGGTCTTCCGGAGCAACTGGCGCACGCGCACGAGGTCGCGGGGGCGGTGCACGCCGATGCATTTCCGCGGGGCGACACGATCCGCAACCTCGTCGTTCTGGGCATGGGCGGCTCGGGGATCTCGGGCGACGTCGTCGCGGCCGCGTTCAACGACGAGCTGCCGGTTCCGATCACGGTGTTGAAGCAGATCCGAACGCCCGCGTTCGTCGGACCGGAGACGCTCGCGATCGCGATCTCGTACTCGGGCAATACCGAAGAGACGGTGTCGATGGCATCCAGCGCGGTGGAGCGGGGCGCGCAGCTCGTCGCGATCTCGTGCGGCGGTCGCCTCGCCGACGTCGCCCGCGACGCGGGTGGCCTGCACCTGCCGTGTCCCGCAGGGTTGATGCCGCGCGCCGCGATCGGGGCGCTCGTCGCGCCGCTGCTCGTCACGCTGTACCGCACGGGTCTCGCGCCCGGGGCGCACGCGAATCTGATGACCGCGCAAGCGCAGCTCGCGCACCGCCGTGACCGTTGCGTTCCCTCGGTCACCGGCGCCGCGAACGTCACCCGAGAGCTCGCGCGCAAGATCGGCGGGACGATCCCGATCATCTACGGCGCCGGGTCGCTCGGCGGCGTCGCCGCGTACCGGTGGAAGTGCGACGTCAACGAGAACGCCAAGGCGCCGGCCTTTTGGCACCAGTACCCGGAGCTCGATCACAACGAGATCTGCGGTTGGGGTCAGCACGGCGACGTCACCCGCCAGCTGTTCTCGCTCATAGAGCTGCGGCACGGGTTCGAGCACAAGCGTCTCCGGCTCCGAATCGACGCGACCCGCGACATCATCGACGAGTGCGTGCACCAGGTGCTGCCCGTGGAGGCGGAAGGCGACGGCCGGTTCGCGCAGCTGCTCGACCTCATGTACCTCGGTGACTGGACGAGTTGCTATCTCGCGTTGCAGAGCGACGTCGATCCCGGACCGATCGACGCGATCGTCGACCTGAAGTCGCGTCTCGCCAGTACCCGCTGATCGCCTATACCCGGAGCGATGGCCGCGCCGGGACGTCGAGGAGGTTCCCATGCCGGCGGTACTCGTCCACGGTGTTCCCGACACCGCTCAGCTCTGGGACCGCGTTCGCTCGCACCTCGAGCGTTCCGACATCGTCACGCCGGGGCTCCCCGGATTCGCGACTCCGGTACCCGCCGGTTTCGACGCGAGCAAAGAGGCGTACGTCGATTGGTTGATCGCGCAGGTCGAGGCGATCGGCGAACCCGTCGACATCGTCGGTCACGACTGGGGATCGATCATCGTGCAGCGACTCGTGTCGATCCGCCCCGATCTCGTGCGCACGTGGGCCGCCGGTGGCGGCCCCGTCGATCGGGAGTACGTGTGGCACGACATGGCGCAAGCGTGGCAGACACCCGAGGTCGGGGAGCAGATCATGGAGGCCATGCTCGGCGGCGCGCTCGCCGACGGCCTCGCCGACATGCTCGGGCGGGAGCAGGCGACTGTGGTCGCGAGTCACGTCGACGCGACCATGGCCGACTGCATTCTGAGGCTCTACCGCTCGGCCGCGACCGGCTTCGGCGAATGGCACGACGCCGTCGATGCCATCGACCGACCGGGTGTCGTTTTCTGGGGCGGCGACGACCCGTACGTCACCGCGGAGTTCGGGGAACGGCTCGCGCAGCGGACCGGCGCGCGGCTCGTGATGTTCCCCGACAGCGGCCACTGGTGGCCGGTGACGAAATCGGCCGAGGTCGCCGCCGGCCTCGAGGTGCTCTGGAGCTCGGTACAGACGCGTCGCGCCGCCGCGATGACGGCGGTCTTCCCGCAAATTGAAACCTGACGCCGTCGACATGCGTCTAGTAGGAGATCGACGGCGAAGCGGACGAAGGCGGGTGCGCGCGTGCGGGGCGACGAGTACGACCGATACGACGAATATCGAGCCCTGCGCGAGGGCGGCGACGATGTTGTCCCGGTCGCCGATCTCAGCGACGAACGCAGTCGGTCGCGGCGCCGGGGTCCTCGCTCGCGGCGATGGGCGGCGGCCGTACTCGTCGCACTCGGAGCTGCGGGCGTCGCGGTCGCGGCAAAAGTGTCGAACGACAACGGCGCGCACCATCGTGTCGACAGCACGCCCAGCCGGGTTTCGACGAAGACCGGCGACGGCCAGGCTCGCGGCGACGTGCTGGCGGCGCTGAGCACGACGACCGCGTCGGGCAGCTTCCACATCCGTTACTCACTGACGTCGGACCCGGGCCCGCACCCCACGCCGACGACGAACGCCGGTGGGCCCTGCACGACCCTCTTCATCGGTGGCGGCATGTCGATCGACGCGCGTTCGCCTTCGGGCCAGGCCTCCGTGGGCTGCGGGTACCCGGTCACGGCCGGTCCGCAGAGCGTCACCATCTCCGGCGAAGGTGTGGTGCACATCGACCCGACCGCGATGGTGACGACGGCGAACGTGCCGAGCCTCGGCCAGATCACGACGCGCGTCGACGGTACGAACGTGTGGGAGGACGGCGGCGGGAACTACGGCGTGGCGCCGAGCACGAAAACGGGGGCGGGTGCGCCGCTCTCGCAGTTCGCCGGGCTCGTGCTGGGCTCGCTCGGCCGGCGCGAAGGCGCGATCGCGATGAACAGTCTCGCGAGCCCGAGCGGCTATCTCGATATGGCGAAGGAAGCGATCGGTGACGCGTCGGCGCACGGCAACGGCATCGTCAACGGAGTACCGGTGGTCGTCTACGACGTGACCCTCGACACGATGAAGGCGCTCGAGCGTCCCGGTCTGACGCCCGAGGAGATCGCGACGACCACGGCCGCACTCGATGTCCTGCGCGGCGAGGGCTACGACAAGACGTTGGTGCAACTGTCGATCGACGGACTCGGCTTCATCCGTCGGGCCAAGACCGTCATCGAATTCTCGGACGGCGGGACCGTTTCCGCCGACACGACGTTCTCCGAGTTCGGCTGCGCGTCGGTGCAGATGCTGGCGAACGGTCCGTCGATCGTCCCCGACCCGACCGGCTGCGCAAAGGCCGCCGGCGCGGCATCCGTCACGCCGACGTCTGTGTACTCGACAACGACATCCACCGGCGACCTGGCGAACGGGTCGGTGGCGGCAACGACGAGCGTCCCGTAAACACATCCACCGCAAGCGGTCCAACTCGGAGGACACTGTGTCGGTCATTCGTCCCCGGCCCGGGAGCTCCCGATGCTCGAAGCAACGCCTCCGTATCCGGCTCAACTGACGTACAACCCGCCGGAGAAGATCGCGAACTGGCGACCACTGGTGCAGTGGCTGCTCGCGATCCCGCACTTCGTGATCCTCTACGTGCTGCAGTTCGTGTCGCAGGTGATCGCGTTCATCTCGTGGTTGGTGATCCTGTTCACCGGCAACCTCCCGGAAGGTCTCGCCGGCATGCAGATGATGTACGTGCGCTACATGATGCGCACCTACTCGTACGTCCTGTTCCTGCGCGAGGAGTACCCGCCGTTCACGTTCGAGACCACTGCGGCGGATCCCGGCGACGACCCGCGGGTGCGCGTCGACTTCCAGCCCCAGCTGACCGATCGGAACCGGGTGACCGTCTTCTTCCGGCTCATCCTGGTGATCCCGCAGGCGATCGCGCTCGCCGTGCTCGGGATCGCGGGCTATTTCGTGGTCCTGATCTCGTTCTTCATGGTCCTGTTCACCGGCAAGTGGTCGCCGGGGATGCGCGACTTCGTCATCAAGGTGATGCGCTGGCACGTGCGCGTCATGGCGTACTGGTTGCTCCTCACCGACCTGTACCCGCCGTTCTCCCTGGACTGACAGGCTGTCGGTGGCCGACACGGCCGCCGATTCGGGTCCGTCGGCCCGGGCGGGGAACCGCGCTACAATTGGGTTTCGGTCGGGCCCCTTTGGGCTGTCATCCGGTGATCCGGGCCGGCCTCCGTGAGATGGATGCGCCCGAGAACGTAGTCCGGCGCACCATGAGATGGCGCTGCCTGCGCCGCTATCGGAGGACCCTGAGCTATGACGAAGACTGATTCCCGCGTGCCCGCGAAGGGCACTTTCACCGACTACAAAGTGGCCGACATCTCGCTGGCCGAATTCGGTCGCAAGGAGATCGCCCTCGCCGAAGTCGAGATGCCCGGCCTGATGGCGTGTCGCGAGGAGTGGGGCAAGTCCAAGCCTCTCGCCGGCGCCCGCATCACCGGGTCGCTGCACATGACGATCCAGACGGCCGTCCTCATGGAGACGCTTGTCGAGCTCGGCGCGGAGCTGCGCTGGGTGAGCTGCAACATCTTCTCCACCCAGGACCACGCCGCGGCTGCGATGGCCGCCGCGGGTATCCCCGTGTTCGCCTGGAAGGGCGAGTCGCTCGAGGAGTACTGGTGGTGCACTGAGCAGGTCGTGCAGTGGCCCGACGGCGGTGGCCCCAACATGATCCTCGACGACGGTGGCGACGTCACCCTGCTCATCCACAAAGGTGTCGAGTTCGAGAAGGCGGGCAAGGTCCCCGGACCGGAGACGGCCGACAGCGAGGAATTCGCGGTCGTCCTGAACCTGCTGGCAAAGCTCCAGAAGGAATCGCCGCAGCTGTTCCACGGCATCGCCGCCGACATCAAGGGTGTCACCGAAGAGACGACGACCGGCGTGCACCGCCTCTACCAGATGCACCAGGCCGGCACGTTGTTGTTCCCGGCGATCAACGTGAACGACTCCGTCACGAAGAGCAAGTTCGACAACCTCTATGGCTGTCGGCACTCACTCATCGACGGCATCAACCGAGCGACCGACGTGATGATCGCGGGCAAGATCGCCGTGGTCTGTGGTTACGGCGACGTCGGCAAGGGTTGCGCGCAGTCGCTGCGGGGCCAGGGCGCCCGCGTGATCATCACCGAGATCGACCCGATCTGCGCGTTGCAGGCGGCGATGGAGGGTTACCAGGTCACCACGCTCGACGAGGTAGTCGGCGAGGCCGACATCTTCGTCACCACCACCGGCAACCGCGACATCATCACCGTCGCCTCGATGGCGAAGATGAAGAACAACGCGATCGTCGGCAACATCGGTCACTTCGACACCGAGATCGACATGGCCGGCCTGATGTCGTACGAGGGCATCGTTCGCAACAACGTCAAGCCCCAGGTCGACGAGTGGCACTTCCCCGACGGCCACGCGATCATCGTGTTGGCCGAGGGCCGGTTGCTCAACCTCGGTTGCGCGACGGGGCACCCGAGCTTCGTGATGTCGAACAGCTTCACGAACCAGGTCATCGCCCAGATCGAGCTGTTCACGCACACCGACTTCTACGAGACCAAGGTGCACGTGCTGCCGAAACACCTCGACGAGAAGGTCGCCCGGCTACACCTCGACAAGCTCGGGGTGAAGTTGACGACGCTCACCGAGGAGCAGGCCGACTACATCACCGTGCCCGTGAACGGGCCGTTCAAGCCCGACCACTACCGCTACTGACCCGGCGGTACGGAACACGTAGAGATCTGCACGGGCGGGCGATCTAGAGTCCGCCCGTGCAGGATCTCAGTGGCAAGGTCGCAGTCATCACGGGTGGGGCGAGCGGGATCGGGAACGCGCTGGCCCGCCGGTTCGCCTCCGAGGGCGCACACATCGTCATCGGCGACGTCGAGGCCGACGCGCTGGAACGGGCGGCGAAGGAGTTGCGCGACTCGGGCGCCGAGGTCGAGGCCGTCCCCACCGACGTCACCGATCCCGCCCAGATGCAGGCGCTCGCCGATGCCGCGGTGGCGCGCTTCGGTGGCGTACACGTCTTCTGCAACAACGCGGGGGTCGGCGCGGACGGACTGTCGTGGGAGATGCCGCTCTCGACGTGGGAGTGGGTCATCGGCGTCAATCTCTGGGGCGTGATCCACGGCGTTCGTTCCTTCGTGCCGCTGTTGATCCAACAACCCGAAGCGCACATCGTGAACACCGCCTCGGTCGCGGGTCTGGTCGCGGCGCCGTTCATGGCGCCGTACAACGCGAGCAAGCACGCGGTCGTCGCCATCTCGGAGACGCTGCACCACGAGCTCAAGATGATGGCGCCGCATGTGAAGGTCTCGGTGCTGTGCCCGGGTTGGGTCAACACCAAGATCGCCGAGAGCGAGCGGAACCGGCCCGAGCATCTGCGTATCGCCCCGGTCGAGGGTGCGGGCGACGGCGCCTCGTTCCTCCAGGGCGTCATCGAGAAGGGCATGGCGCCGGACGAGGTCGCGGCGAGGGTGTTCTCGGCCGTGCAGAACGACGAGTTCTGGATCCTGACCCACGACGGCGAGGGCGACTTCTGGGTCGACGGCGTCAACGCGCGTATGCGATCGCTCGAGGCCCGCACGAATCCCAGCCTGGGCCTGCCGATCTGACGTCCGGCCCGTCCGTCTCGGTGCCCGAGCTCGAACCGATCCCGCCGACGATCGAGTGGCGGCGCGGCGCGATCCGGCTCCTCGACCAACGTGCGCTACCGGCGCGGGTGCGGTTTCTCACGTGCCGCGACGTCGGGTCGCTGATCGAGGCGATCACCACGCTGGCCGTGCGGGGCGCGCCGGCACTCGGCGCTGCGGGCGCGTTCGGGGTCGCGTTGGCAGCGCAGACGGTGCGGACGCGACCAAGGGTGCGCGCGGCGGCCCGTCGACTGGCCCGGGCGCGGCCGACGGCTGTGAATCTCGCGTGGGGCGTCGAGCGCGGGCTCGCCGCGTTCGAGCAGGGTGGTGCGGGCGCGGCACTCCAAGCCGCGCACTCGATCGCGGCCGACGACGTTCGTCGCAACCGGCTGATCGGGGCGCACGGCGCGTCGCTCGTTCCCGAGGGCGGCGCGGTGCTCACGCATTGCAACGCCGGCGCGCTCGCGTGCGTCGGCTACGGCACCGCGCTCGGCATCGTGCGAGCCGCGTCGGAGGCCGGGCGGCGACCGTCGGTGTGGGCCGGCGAGACCCGGCCGTTGTTGCAGGGCGCGCGCCTCACGATGTGGGAGTGCGAGCGGCTCGGCGTTCCGGCAACGCTGGTGGCCGACGGCGCCGCGGCCGCGTTGATGGGGCGGGGACTGGTCGACCTCGTCATCGTCGGCGCCGATCGGATCGTCGCGAACGGTGACGTCGCCAACAAGATCGGGACGTACGGGCTCGCGCTGGCGGCCCGCCATCATCAGATCCCGTTCTACGTGGCAGCACCGGCGTCGACCGTCGATCTCGCCACGCCCACCGGCGCCGACATCGTCATCGAGGAGCGGGATCCCGCCGAGCTGACCGAGATCGCGGGCCGGCGCACCGCTCCGGTCGGTGCGGCCGCGTTCAATCCGGCCTTCGACGTCACTCCGGCTCGGCTCGTGACCGCGATCGTCAATGAGAGCGGCCTGGCGCGTCCGCCGTACCGGCGGTCACTGCCCGCCCACGTGCGTCGAGCCGCGGCGCGTTGAGGAACGGTGGCGCACCCCGCTCGTAGCGTCGCCGATCATGCTGTTGCGGGCTCCGTTCGAAGACCTCCTCGACTCGGTGCTGCCCGCGCGCTGCCCCGGATGCGGCCGCCGGGGCGCGATCGTCTGCAGCTCGTGTGCGTCGCGCCTGAAGGCGGCGCCCGCCGCGGCTCCTCCCGACCCCGTGGCGTGGTGGACCGCGTGCTTCGCGTACGAGGGTGTCGCGCGCGAGCTGGTCGCCCGGGCCAAGTACCGCAACGTGCGCCGGTTCCTCGTCGTCATCGCCGGTGAGCTCGCGGGTGCGCTCGACGCCGCGCCCGCGCGTTTCGACGTGATCACGTGGGCGCCCGCGAGCACGCAACGGATCCGTGCTCACGGTGTCGACCACGGCGAGTTGCTCGCACGCGCCGTCGGACGGATCACGCGCTCGCCCGTGGCGCGGTGCCTGATCCGTGCGCCGGGGCCCGCGCAGACCGGTCTGGACGTGCGAGCCCGCCGTGCCGGGCCCCTCCTGCGTGCGATGGGCCCGGGGGCCGGTGCCACGGTCCTCGTCGTGGACGACGTCGCGCCCACCGGGGGAACGCTCGCGGCTGCGGCCCGGGCGCTGCAGGGCGCCGGGACGCGAACGGTGTTCGCGGCGACGATCGCCCGCACACCCGGCCCCGGGGCCCGTCGGGCGCCCGCTGCGTATACTCCGCCTACTCCGGCCGGCACCCGGGCCGAGAAGAGCCGCTCGTGAACACCTCGATGGGGGGCCAGTGGACGTCGTCGTCTTCGGCAAGCACGTAGAGGTCGATCAGTCCCTGCGGGCGGTCACGCTCGAGAAGGTCGAGCACCTGGGCAAGTTCTCGAGCGAGGTCCGCCGGATCGACGTCGACTACGGCGTGCACCAAACCCGGCGCGCGGGCGATTCCTGCACGTGCGAGATCCTCGTGCATCTCCCGCACCATCTCGTGAAGGGCACCGCCGCTGCAGTGGAGCACGTCATGGCCCTCGACCTCGCCCTCGACAAGGCGGAGCACCAGATGCGCCGTCTCCACGAGCGCCGGGTGCGGCGCGGGAACCGGGCGCGTGGCGGCGACGCCCGCAACGGCAGCGCCGGCGTCGAGTCCGACGACGGCGAGCTCGGCCCCTTCGACGGATCGCTCGATGGGGCGGTGGCCGGAGACGGGCCGGTGATCGTGAAGACCAAGCAATTCGCGATCAAGCCAATGCACCCTGAAGAAGCCGCGTTGCAGATGGAGTTGCTCGGCCACGACTTCTTCTTGTTCCGCAACAGCGAGTCCGAGAGTGCGGCAGTGCTGTACCGCCGCCGCGACGGCGCGCTCGGCCTCATCGAAGTGACCGGCTGACCCGGAGCCTGCTTTGGTCGACGTCGTCGGCGACGACTCGCCCCCGGTCCGCGTCCTGGTCGTCGACGACCACGCACTGTTCCGGCACGGTCTTCTCTCGGTGCTCGGGATCGCCACCGATCTCGAGGTCGTGGGAGAGGCGCGCGACGGGATGGAGGCCATCGAACAGGCGGCGGAGCTCCAGCCCGACGTCGTCCTGATGGACGTTCGGATGCCGACCGTCAACGGGATCGAAGCGGCACGCCGGATCCGGACCGCGCAGCCGGCGGTCCGCATCCTCATGCTCACCGAATCCGAGGATGAGGAAGACCTCTACGGCGCGGTGCGCGCCGGCGCGACGGGCTATCTCCTGAAGGAGGTGGCTATCGACGAGATCGCCGACGCGATCCGTTCGGTGGCCAACGGCCAGGCGCTGGTCTCTCCGTCGATGACGACGAAGCTCCTCTCCGAGTTCAACGCGCTCTCGCGGCGGCTCGAGGAGGAGCACGACGGCCGCCGGCTCACCGACCGTGAGCTCGAGGTCCTGCGCCTGATCTCGAGGGGGATGTCGAACAAGGACATCGGGGCCGAGCTCGTGATCGCCGAGAACACCGTCCGCAACCACGTCCGGAACATCCTGGAGAAGCTGCAGGTGCGCTCGCGCGTCGAAGCGGCCATGTACGCAGTGCGCGAAAAGCTCGTCGATGCACCCTGATCACTTCGCTGATCACTTCGCTGATCACTTCGCTGATCACTTCGCTGATCAGCGGCTCCGCGCCGTTTCCGGGCGGCCCGGGACCTGCCGACTTCGCCGGTAGACTCGTCCGCCGCATGGGATTGTTCAACAAAATTCTCCACGCCGGAGAGGGTCGCCGGCTCAAAGCGGTCCAGGCGATCGTGCCCGAGGTCAACGCGCTCGAGCCCGACGTCGAACGCCTTTCGGACGAGCAGCTGTCCGCGAAGACCGGCGAGTTCAAGCAGCGGGTCGATCGCGCCCGCTCCGAGGCGAAGAATCCCGATCACGAGAAGGATCTCGTCGGCGACGCGCTCGACGAGATGCTCCCGGAGGCGTTCGCGGTCGTGCGCGAAGCGGGCCGGCGCGTGCTGGGTCAGCGTCACTACGACGTCCAGGTGATGGGCGGCGCCGCCCTGCATCTCGGCTGGGTGGCCGAGATGAAGACCGGCGAGGGCAAGACACTCGTGTCGACGCTGCCCGCGTACCTGAACGCGCTCGCGGGCCGGGGTGTGCACCTCGTGACCGTCAACGACTATCTCGTGCAGCGCGACGCGGAATGGATGGGCCGGCTGCACAACTTCCTCGGGCTCACCGTGGGCGTCGTCATTCCCGACGACTCGACCCCGGATCAGAAGCGCAAGCAGTACGACTGCGACCTGATGTACGGCACGAACAACGAGGTCGGCTTCGACTATCTGCGCGACAACATGGTCGTCGACATCGCCGACCAGGTGCAGCGCGGGCACCGCAACCAGTCGTGGTCGCCGCACTTCTTCTGCATCGTCGACGAGGTCGACTCGATCCTGATCGACGAAGCGCGCACCCCGCTCATCATCTCCGGACGCGCCGCCGACGCGGCTGAGCTCTACTACCAGTTCGCCCGCGTCGTGCGGGGTCTGCAGCGCGACCGTGACTACGAGGTCGACGAGGCCAAGCGCACCGTCGTCCCGACCGAAGATGGCATCGAGCGGGTCGAGCAGGCGCTCGGCGTCGACAACCTCTACGAGAACATCCACCAGAACTACGTGCACCAACTCCAGCAGGCCCTCCGGGGCAAGGAGCTGTTCAAGCGCGACGTCGACTACATCGTCCAGGAGGGCGAGGTGAAGATCGTCGACGAGTTCACCGGCCGCATCCTCGAGGGGCGGCGCTGGAGCGAAGGTCTGCACCAGGCGGTCGAGGCGAAAGAGAACGTGAAGATCAAAGAGGAGAACCAGACCCTCGCGACCGTCACGCTCCAGAACTACTTCCGCCTCTACGAGAAGCTCTCGGGCATGACGGGTACCGCCTTCACCGAGGCGGGCGAGTTCGCGCACACCTACAACCTGCAGGTCGTGTCGATCCCGACGAACCGTCGGATGGTCCGTACCGACAACGCCGACTACATCTACAAAACCGAAGACGCGAAGTACGCCGCCGCAGTCGAAGACATCGCCGAGCGCAACTCGAAGGGCCAGCCCGTGCTGGTCGGCACCATCTCGGTCGAGAAGTCGGAAGCGCTTTCCCGAGAGCTGGCCAAGAAGGGCATCGACCACGAGGTCCTGAACGCCAAGCAGCACACCCGTGAAGCCGAGATCGTCGTGCAGGCGGGCAAGCTGAAGGCGGTCACCGTCGCCACCAACATGGCCGGCCGTGGCGTCGACATCTTGCTCGGCGGCAACCCCGAGGGTCTGGCCCGGCGGGAGTGCCTGGCCGAAGGGCTCGGCCCCGACACGCCCGAATACACGGCGCGTTACGACGAGCTATATCCCGGCTACGAGCAGTCGTGCGACGCGGAGCGCGAGAAGGTGCGCGAGGCCGGGGGTCTTTACGTGCTCGGGACCGAACGCCACGAGTCGCGTCGCATCGACAACCAGCTCCGGGGACGTTCCGGCCGTCAGGGCGACGCGGGAGAGAGCCGCTTCTACCTCTCGCTCGAGGACGAGTTGATGCGCCTGTTCGCGACCGGGCTCATGTCGCGAGTGATGAACGCGTCGTTCCCCGACGACATGCCGCTCGAGTCGAAGATGGTGTCGAAAGCGGTCGAGCGCGCGCAGGGAACGGTCGAGGATCGCAACTTCGAGATCCGCAAGAACGTGTTGAAGTACGACGAGGTGATGAACGAGCAGCGCAAGGTGATCTACCGGCGCCGCCAGCAGATCCTCGACGGTGAGAACCTCGAGGAAGAGGCGACCGACGCGATCGAGTCCGCGATCGGCCGTCTCGTCGCGCAGCACTGCCTGGGTGAGTACTTCGAGGACTGGGACGTCCCCGGTCTGCTCGACGCGGCCCGGCTGTACTACCCGCTGCGCATCACCAAGGAGCAGATCGACGACGTCCTCGGGCGGGAGGTGCTCGAAGAGCTGTTCGTCGAGGACGCCAAGACGCTCTACGCGGAGAAGGGCGAGACGATCGGCCCCGAGACGCTGCGCGACATCGAGCGCCGCGTGATGCTCTCGGTCATCGACCAGCACTGGCGCGAGCACCTCTACGAGATGGACTACCTCCAAGAGGGCATCAACCTGCGGGCTATGGGCCAGCAGGATCCGCTGTCGGAGTGGCAGCGCGAGGGCTTCGACATGTTCGAGGCGATGATGGGCCAGATCGAGGACGACTTCGTCCGCTACGTGTTCCACCTCCAGGTCATCGTCGACGACGAGCCCGCGCCCGACATCCGCAACGTGTCGTACAGCGCGCCGGTCGATCCGGTGCAGGGCTCCGATGCGATCGAGGCGGCCCGGGTCGCGCAGCTGGCGGAAGCGCCGCTCGCGTTCGACGATGATGCCGTCGCGTCGATGGCGGTCGCGACCGAACCGGTGCAGCAGATGCCGGTGCGCACCGAGAAGCTCCCCGGCCGCAACGAGCCGTGCTTCTGTGGCAGCGGCAAGAAATACAAGCTCTGTCACGGGAGATGACTGCGGGTGCGGGACTTCTCGGAAGACCTCAGTGATCTCGCGCGGCGTGTCGCAGACGCGCACAAGTACCTGCGCATAGATCAAGCTCGCGCCCGCCTGGTCGAGCTCGAGGAAGAGGCGAGCGCGCCCGATCTCTGGGACGACGCCGATCACGCGCGTCAGGTCACCTCCGATATGGCGGGCGTGCGCGAAGACGTGGAGCTCATGGACCAGCTCGACGAGCGGCTCTCCGACGTGGCGACGCTGTACGAGATGGCGCGCGAGGAAGACGATGTCGCGTACGAGCCCGAGATCGCCGAGAGTGCT
This sequence comes from Actinomycetota bacterium, assembly GCA_041691275.1. Classification (GTDB taxonomy): domain Bacteria; phylum Actinomycetota; class Acidimicrobiia; order IMCC26256; family PALSA-610; genus PALSA-610. The sequence continues at coordinate 15,879 of JBEPUZ010000070.1, forward strand.
TCGGGTCTCGCCCGAGACCTCGACACGTTGGAGCTGCGTGCGCTGTTCAGCGGCGAGCACGACGAGCGCGACGCGATCTGCGAGGTCCACTCGGGCGCGGGTGGGACCGATGCGCAGGACTGGGCGCAGATGGTGTTGCGCATGATCCGGCGCTGGGCCGAGACCAAGGGCTTCGAGGTCGAGGTCGACGAGATCAACGAGGGGCAGGAGGCCGGGATCACGTCGGCGACCTTCATCGTGAAGGGCCGCTACGCATACGGCATGCTCGAAGGCGAGCGCGGGGTGCACCGGCTCATCCGGATCTCACCTTTCGACGGCAACGCTCGCCGCCAGACCGCGTTCGCATCCGTCGACTGCGTACCTGCGCTCGAACAGGCCGAGCAACCTGAGATCGACCAGAGCGACCTGCGCATCGACACCTACCGGTCGTCGGGCGCGGGCGGCCAGCACGTGAACGTCACCGATTCCGCGGTGCGCATCACGCACATCCCGACGGGGGTGGTGGTCTCGTGTCAAAACGAGCGTTCGCAGCTCCAGAACCGGGCCAAGGCGATGCAGATCCTCGCGGCTCGCCTTGCGGAGCGCCAGCGGGAGGAGCAGCGGCGCGAGCTCGAGCGCCTCTCGGGTGACAAGCAGGACGTCGCCTTCGGCAACCAGATCCGCACGTACACGCTCGCGCCGTACCAACTCGTGAAGGACGAACGAACGCGCTACGAGACCGGCAACGTGCAGGCCGTGCTCGACGGCGATCTCGACGCCTTCATCGAGGCGTACCTCCAATGGCGCCGAACCCGGCATACGGGGATAATTCGGTAATCTTGCAGGTAGTCATGTCAGTGCTCACGCCAGGGTTCATGATCTCGCTGCCGAGGTCCGCTGCTACCCTCGTCCCGCTTCCGATGCTGCGCCCCACATGATTCGTTTCGAAGAGGTCACCAAGACCTACAAAGGCGACGTCACCGCCCTCAACGATCTCTCACTCGAGATCTTGAAGGGTGAGTTCGTCTTTCTCGTGGGGCCTTCGGGCTCGGGCAAGTCGACGTTCCTCAAGCTCTTGCTGCGCGACGAGGTCGCGACCGAGGGTCGGGTGCTCGTCGCCGGTCGCGACATCGGTCGCCTCGGCGCCTGGAAGGTGCCGGCGCTGCGGCGCAACATCGGGTGCGTGTTCCAGGACTTCAAGTTGCTCACGAACAAGACGGTGTACGAGAACGTCGCGTTCGCGCTCGAGGTGATCGGCCGGCCCAAGCACATCGTGCGCACGCAGGTGCCGCAGATCCTCGACCTCGTCGGTCTCACCAAGAAGGCCGACAACTTCCCGACCGAGCTGTCAGGTGGTGAGCAACAGCGGGTGTCGATTGCGCGTGCCTTCGTGAACCGGCCGTTGATCCTGCTCGCCGACGAGCCCACGGGAAACCTCGACCCCGCGACCACCGTCGGGATCATGCGGCTCCTCGACCGCATCAATCGCACGGGCACCACTGTTGTGATGGCGACGCACGACCAACGCATCGTCGACGCCATGCGCCGCCGCGTGATCGAGCTCGATCACGGGTCGCTCATGCGCGACCAGGTGCGCGGCGTCTACGGGGTGGGTAGCTGATGTCGCGCCTCGCCTATTTCGTGCGCGAGACCTTGATCTCGTTGCGACGAAACCTGCTGATGACGATCGCGGGCATCATCACCGTCGCGATCTCTCTGTTCCTCTTCGGCGGCATCCTGCTCGTCTCCGCCACCGTCGACCACGGCACCCAGCAGTGGAAGCACGGCATCGAGCTCGAGATCTTCATGAGGGTCGGTGCGACGCCGACCCAGGTGGCGGCGATCAACAGTGAGCTCAAGAGCGACCCGCAGGTGAAGAGCTACAAGTTCTTGAACCAGCAGGACGCCTACGCGATCTTCAAGAAGGACTTCGCCGACCAGCCCGCGTTGGTGGAGTCGACCCGGCCGAGCGATCTGCCGGAGTCGTTCCGGGTTGCGCCCACGAAGGCCGAGCTCACCGAGGTGCTCCACGCGAAGTACAAGGACCAGCCGAGCGTGGACACCGTCATCACCGCGGCTCAGCAGATCAAGAGCCTGCTGACCGCGACCCGGTGGATCCGGCTCGCGTTCATCACCATGGCGGTCGTGCTGCTGGCATCGTCACTGTTCCTGATCGTGAACACGATCCGGCTCGCGACGTTCGCCCGGCGTCGTGAGATCGAGGTGATGAAGCTCGTCGGCGCCTCGAACTGGTTCGTGCGCGTGC
>JBEPUZ010000071.1:0-18007 GCA_041691275.1 Actinomycetota bacterium
GTACCGACCGCCCGGCCCGCGAGCGCGTCGGCGATGACGTTCGGAACACTCGCGGAGGCGATGACCGAACGCACGCCCGACCACGCCGCGATCTTCGCGGCCGCGAGCTTGCTCGCCATCCCACCGCTACCCCGTTCGGTTCCCGCGCCGCCGGCGGCAGCCTCGATCGCTTCGTCGACCTCGACAATCTCTTCGATCAACGACGCTTGCGCGTCGCGCCGCGGGTCGGCGGTGAACACACCGCTCGTGTCGGTGAGCAACAGCAGCATCTCGGCGCGCACGAGGTGCGCGACGAGCGCGGCCAACCGGTCGTTGTCGCCGAAGCGGATCTCGTCGTCGGCGATCGTGTCGTTCTCGTTGACGATCGGCAGCACGCCGAGCTCGCCCAGCCGATGCAGCGTCGCCCGAGCGTGGAGGTACTGGCTCCGCTGGGCGAAGTCGTACGGCGTGAGCAACACCTGACCGGCGACGATGCCGAGCGATCCGAGCAACCCGTTCATGCGTTCCTGCAGGCGAGGCTGACCGACCGCCGCCAGCGCCTGCAACGTGCCGATATCGGTCGGTCGGCGCCGGAGTCCGAGCGCGGGCATCCCGGCGGCGATCGCGCCCGACATCACGAGCACCAGCTCGTGTCCGGCGGCGCGCGCCGACGCGAGGTCGCCCGCGAGCTTCGACAACGCCTCGTGGTCGAGCTCGCCGGCCTCGTTCGCGATCGACGATGTGCCGACCTTCACGACGGCAACCGATCCCACTACAGGGGCTCCTCGTAGACGAGCTCGTGCCCGCCGATCCGCACGGTGTCGCCATCGGTCGCACCCGCGCGCGCCAACGCTTTCTCGACGCCCATGCGCTGTAGCCGTTGCTGGATGTACGCCATCGCCTCGGGATTCGTGAGGTCGGCGAGCGCGACCGCGCGCTCGGCCGGACGACCCTGGACGCGCCATACCTTCGGGCCTTCGCGCACCACTGAGAAACCTTGTTCCTCGGGCCGGAACACGACGTAGGGATCGGGTTCCCCTTCGGCTGCGCGCGCGTCTTCGATCAACGTCGCGAGGCGGCCGCGGAACTCGTCGAGACCGATGCGACTCGTGCTCGCAATGCGCAGCCCGTCGAAGTCGATCTCGGGACCGGCGACGTCGGCCTTGCTCCCGACGACGAGCCGGGGCCGGTCCAACAACTCGGGCCGGTAGCGGCCGAGCTCGTCGAGCAGCACCCGCTCCTGTTCGGCAGCCGAGCGGCCGTCGATCGGGTTGAGGTCACAGAGGATCACGAGCACGCGCGCCCGTTCGATGTGGCGGAGGAACTGATGACCGAGACCGCGACCTTCGGCCGCGCCTTCGATCAACCCGGGAATGTCGGCGAGCACGAAGTCGTGATCCTGCCAACGCACCACACCGAGGTGCGGTTCGAGGGTGGTGAACGGGTAGTCGGCGATCTTGGGCTTGGCCGCGCTGACGACGGAGATGAGCGTCGACTTCCCCGCGTTCGGGAAACCGACGAGCGCGGCGTCGGCGAGCAGCTTGAGCTCGAGCTTCAACCATCGCTCTTCGCCGTACTCCCCCTGCTCGGCGAAGCTCGGCGCTCGGCGCGCGTTCGACAAGAAGCGCGCGTTGCCGCGCCCACCCTGTCCGCCGCGCGCCGCGAGCCACGTGTCGCCGTGGCGGAGCAGGTCGGCGAGCAGCTCGCCGTCCATCGAACGCACGACGGTGCCTTCGGGCACGTCGACGGTCAGGTCGGCGCCGCTCTTGCCGTGCAGCTTCTGCCCCTTGCCGTGCGTTCCGGATCCCGCCTTGCGGTGCGGATGGTCTCGGAACGCGAGCAACGACGCGATGTTGCGGTTCGCGCGCAGCCACACTGCGCCGCCGTTGCCGCCGTCACCGCCGTCGGGGCCACCCTTGGGGACGTGCGATTCGCGCCGGAACGCGACGCAGCCGGCGCCGCCGTCGCCCCCCTTCACGTTGCTCTGCGCGGTATCGACGAATCCAGACATCGTGACCAGGATACGGAAGGAGGTTCGCGTAGCCTCCCCCCATGAGAGCTCTCGACCCGTTCCGCACCCCGATCCTGGCGGCGGGGCTGGCCCTGGTCGTAGTCACGGGCTGTAGCAGCAGCGCCAAGCAGAGCACCCCGCCCACCACATCGTCGTCGTCGACGAGCTCGTCAGCGGTGCCCGAGACCTCGACTTCGGCGGCACCGACCAGCTCCACGACGGCCGGCCCGACCACCACGCTCCCGGCCCCGACGACCAGCACCACGCAGTCAAGCATCCGTATCACGGGGTTCACGGTCAGCCCCGCGACCCCGGTCTGCAACGGCCCGACCATGATCCAGCTCGCCTGGACCGCGGTCGGTGCGACCACGGTCGACCTCGCGATCGACGGGAGCAAGTTCGCCTCCTACGCCGGCGGTGCACAGAGCCACCTGGAGTACTTCGCGTGCGACGGCCACCCACACACCTACACGCTCACCGCGCGCAGCGGACCTGCGGCCGCCACCGCGAGCAAGACCGTGTCGTCAACCTCGGGCTAGTTCTCGGCCGGGGCCACGGGGGAGGCCGCGGCCTTCGCCGCCGCCTTCATCGCCCGCTTCTGCTCACGGATCTCGAGCACGCGTTCGAAGGAGTCGACGTCGGCGATCGACGGCCAGTCGGCCGCGACGAGCTCCCAACCCTCGGGACGGACGTCGAGCCGCTTGCCCAAAAGCCCCACGAAAATCCTCGCTTTGGCCTTCCCGAAGCCCGGGAGCGCGAGAACGCGGGCGTAGAGCTCGTCGCCCGTCTCCACGCCCTTCCAGACGTTGTCGGCCTTGCCCCGGTAGTGCTCGACGAGGTGCGCGCAGACCGCCTGCGTCCGTTTCGCCATCGACCCCGGATAGCGGTGCAGCGCGGGCCGTTCCCGGAAGATCGCCTCCAGCGCGGCCGGATCCATCCGCGAGATCGCGGTCGCGTCGAGCTTCTTGGCGCCGAGGCGTCCCTTCAACAAGAAGGGAGCGGTGAACGCCCACTCCATCGGGACCTGCTGGTCGAGCAGCATCCCGATCATGGCCGCCAGCGGCTCCGCCGCGAGGAGCTCGTTCGCACCGGCATCGGGGGTGAAATAGAGGGCCGTCGGCATTGATCGGAGCCTAGAGCGCGAACCTCCGAATCGCCCGCGGTCCGCGCTGCGTGCGGGCGGCGGCCGGGCGCAGTCCGGGCTTCGGTCCGGATGAGGTCTCGGCGCCGAACGACTAAGCTGACCCATCCTGAAATCTCGTTCCACCGCCTCTAGGGGAGCGAATTGCACGACCCAGTTCGAGACCGAGTGGACGATCCTGCTCCCGGCCAGACCGACCCGGAGCTGGCCGCGGAACAGGCATACGTCACCGCGGCGTACGCCCGGCTGGAGGCGATGCGCGCGGCCGCCGAGCGGGTCCGCACCGCCTATTCCGACGTGCGGTCGGGCGGCACCCACCAGGCCCGTCTCGAGCGCGACATCGCCTGGGACGTGACCCAACGCCGGCTCGCCGACCTCGAGATCGGCGAATCGCCGCTGGTCTTCGGCCGCCTCGACCTGGAGCGCGGCGTCCGCTGGTACGTCGGCCGCCTGGCGGTCGAGGACGAGGGCCACGTCCCGCTCGTCGTCGACTGGCGCGCCCCCGTCGCCGAGCCCTTCTACCGGGCGACCGCGGTCGAGCCGATGGCCGTCGTGCGCCGCCGTCACCTCATCACCCGCAAGGGCCGCGAGGTAACCGGCCTCGACGACGAGGTGTTCGACCAAATGGCGGTCGAGGACGAGGGCTTGGGTGTGGCCGGCGAAGGCGCGCTGCTCGCCGCGCTCGAGCGCAACCGCACCGGGCGCATGGGCGACATCGTCGCCACCATCCAGCACGAGCAGGACGAGGCCATCCGCGCCGACGTGCACGGGGTGCTCGTGGTCGGCGGCGGCCCGGGAACCGGCAAGACCGCGGTCGCGCTGCACCGGGCCGCATACCTCCTCTACACGCACCGGCGCCGGCTCGCGAGCCAGGGTGTGCTGCTCGTCGGTCCGAGCCCGGTGTTCCTCCGCTACATCGAACAGGTGCTCCCGTCGCTCGGCGAGCAGGACGTCCAGCTCTCGACGATCTCGGGCATGAAGCCGCGCATGAAGCTCGTGGCGAGCGAGCCCCGCGCCGTCGCGGAGTTGAAGGGCGACGGTCGGATGGCGCGCGTCATCCAGCGCGCGGTGTCCGATCGCGAGCGACCGCTGGCGCGCGACCTGATCGTGCTGATCGACGGTCTACGGGTGCGGCTGTCGCGCTCCGACACCGCGCGGATCATCGAAGGGACCCGACGCCGACGCAACACCCACAACGAGAACCGCCAGTACGTCGCCCGGCGCCTCAACGACCTCCTCGTCGCGCGCTACAAGAACGCGGCGATCCGGTCGTACCGCGACCGCGGGTTCGGCTCCTCCACTGCGAACGACAACGTGACGAGCCTCTTCGATCGCGACGCCACGCTCGACGCGAGCATCGCGGGCACCCTCGCCCGGGGCGAGCCGACCCCCGAGGGTTGGGAGCAGGAGCTGCGTGTGCGTTTCCGCAGCCGCTCCGAGGTGAAGGAGGCGCTCGAACGGATGTGGCCGGTGCTCTCGGGCACCGAGCTCGTCAACGACCTGTTCGGGTTCCGCGCGCTGGTGCGCTCGGCGTCGGCGACCGCGTTGAACGAGGACGAGCAGGAACTGCTGCATCGCCGGCGCGATCCCGACGTCTCGAAAGCGCCGTGGACCGAAGCCGACCTCGCGCTCGTCGACGAAGCCGATGCGCTGCTCGGTCCGATCGAGGCGGCGCGCCCCGTCGCCCGCCGACGCAACCGCGGCGGCGACACCTTCGACACTGCCGAACGCGTCATCAGCGACCTCGGTCTGCGCGGCTTCGCCGACGCGGCGACCCTTGCCGACCGGTTCGGCGACAACACCGACAGCGGCGCACCCCGTGAGGTCGCATTCGAGCCCCGTACGTTCGGGCACGTGCTCGTCGACGAAGCCCAGGACCTCACGGCAATGCAGTGGCGGATGTTGGCCCGGCGTTGCCCGTCGGGCTCGATGACGCTGGTCGGCGATCCCGGCCAGGCGAGCAAGCCGGGCGCGGTCGCGTCGTGGGACGACGTGCTCTCACACCTGCCCACGCACAACGCCACCCGCTACGTCTCGCTGAGCATCAACTACCGCACGCCGGCCGAGGTCATGGACGTCGCCGCCCAGCTCCTCGCGGTCGCGGCACCCACCGTCGAACCCTCGCGGTCGGTGCGCAGCACGGGCGAGTACCCCAACTTCATCTCGGTGGGACGCGACGACGTGATCGCACGCGTCGAGGCCGAGACGCGAGCGGCGCTTTCCCGTACCGGCGCGGTCGCCGTCATCGCACCGCCGGCGCTGCACCCGCAGATCGTCGCCGCGCTCGCCGACGTCGGCGCGATCTCCACCGCCGCCGAAGCACTCGACGCGCCGATCGCGGTGCTCGATCCGACCAGCGCCAAGGGCCTCGAGTTCGACCACGTCATCGTCGTCGAACCGTCGCAGCTGGTGACCGCCGACCGGGCCGGGCTACGGCTCCTCTACGTCACCATCACCCGCACGACCAAGACACTGACCGTCGTGCACGCCGAGGCCCTCCCCGAAGGCCTCACCCCCCGCCGCGACTGACCGGAAAACCTCACCAACAGTTGTCGGAGAAAACCGCGCATGGCGCGGACACCCCCGACAACTGTTGGTGGAGAAAACCGCGCATGGCGCGGAGATCTCCGACAACTGTTGGTGGACTTCTGGGGCGTTGGCGTCAGGCGTCGGCGAGGACTTCGTCGTGGAGGACGATGTCGACGAGCTTGCGGCCGCGTCGCGTACCGAACTTCACGGTGCCGTGCGCCTTGGCGAACAGCGTGTCGTCCTTGCCCAGGCCGACGTTGTAGCCGGGGTGGAAACGGGTGCCCCGCTGGCGCACGATGATCGTGCCCGCGCGCACCACTTCGCCGCTGTAGCGCTTCACGCCGAGGCGCTGGGCGTTCGAGTCACGGCCGTTCCGGGAGGATGCAGCACCTTTTTTCTTCGACATGGTCTGCTCCCCTAGCCCTTCGTGATTCCGGTGATCTCGATGGTCGAGTAGTGCTGGCGGTGACCCCAGTGCTTGCGCTCGTTCGACTTGTTCTTGTACGTGAAGCCCTTGATCTTGGGGCCCTTCGACGCGCCGACGATCCGCGCGGTCACCGATGCGGCGCCGAGCTGGTCGGGCGTGGCGAGGACGCTGTCGCCGTCGACCAGCATCACGGGACGCAGGGTGACCTCGTCGCCGGCGAGCCGCTCGACCTCGAGTCGGTCGCCTTCGCTGACGCGGTATTGCTTCCCGCCGGTGTGGATGACTGCGTACATGCGCGATGCCTCTTCAGAATGCTTCTCGGAACCGGGAAAGGATAGCCGACGGGCCAAACGACCCTCCGGTGGTGCGGGAACCCCTTACTCCAGCAGGGACTCGTCGACGACGAAGCCCCGGCCGTTGCAGTGCGGGCAGGTCGAGGAGAACGCCTCGACCAGGCCCTCGGACACCCGCTTACGGGTCATCTCGACCAAGCCGAGCTCGGAGATCGGGAACACCTGGGTCCGGGTCTTGTCCCGGGCCAGAGCCTGACGGAAAGACTCTTCCACCGCCTCGCGGTTGCGGCGGATCTCCATGTCGATGAAGTCGATGACGATGATGCCGCCGATGTCGCGCAACCTCAGCTCGCGCGCGACCGCGTCGGCGGCTTCCAGGTTGTTGCGGTAGACGGTCTCTTCGAGGTTCGAGGTCCCGACGTTCTTGCCGGTGTTGACGTCGATGACGGTCAGGGCCTCGGTGCGCTCGATGATGAGCGAGCCTCCGGACGGCAGCCACACCTTGCGGTCGAGCGCTTTGTGCAGCTGCTCGTGCACGTGGAACTTCTCGAAGACGGGGAGGTTCTCGGCCTCGGCGTCGTAGAACTCGACCCGCTCCGCGAGCTCGGGCGCGATCGCCTCGATGTACGAGCTCACCTCTTCGTACATGGTGCGGTTGTCGATGACGACGCCGCGGAACTCCTTGGTGAACTCCTCGCGGATCAGGCGGATCGCGAGCTGCGGCTCCTTGTAGAGAAGGCTGCCGGCCTTCGCCTTCTTCGCGATCGTCGAGATCTGCTGCCACTGCGCGTTGAGCCGCAGCATGTCGCGTTCGAGCTCTTCCTCGGTCGCCCCCTCGGCCGCGGTGCGGACGATGAGGCCCGCGTCGGCCGGGCGCAGGTGGTCAAGAACCCGGCGCAGGCGCTTGCGCTCGTCGTCGGGAAGGCGCTTGGAGATGCCGTAGGTCTGGGGCTGACCCGGGACCATGACGACGAACCGCCCCGCGAGGCTGACCTCTTGGGTAAGGCGGGCGCCCTTGTGCGCGATCGGGTTCTTCGTGACCTGGACCGTGATCGCCTGGCCGTTGTGCAGCACCCGCTCGATGCGGGGCTTCTCCCCCTTGTCGGCGCCCTCGACGTCGCTCGGGTCGTACGCGACGTCACCGCGGTAGAGCACGCCGTTCTTGGGCGTACCGATGTCGATAAAGGCGGCTTCCATTCCCGGCAGCACGTTCTGGACGCGGCCGAGATAGATGTTGCCGTCGATCGAGGTGTTCTCGTCGGTCGGCGTGGAGATGTAGTGCTCGATGAGCTGGCGGCCCTCGAGCACACCGATGTGCGCGAAACCGTCGGGACGGACGTGGACGACCATGAGGTAGCGACCCGCGGGCCGACCCTTGCGGCTCGATCCCCGTCGGCGCTGCAGGGTCTCTTCGTCGAGGGAGTCGAGCAGCGCGGTGCCGTCGACGTCGACGTCACCGAGCTCTCCCGCGTCGACGTACTGCACGGGACCTCGACCGCTGCCGCCTCCACCCGATCGGCCGCCGCCGCGGTTCTGGCCGCCGCCCGAGCCCGAGCTCCGGCCACCCTGGTTCGCGTTCTGACCGGGCTGACCGGGCTGACCGGACTGACCACTCTGACCGGACTGACCGGACTGCTCGCCGCCCTTGCTGCGGCCGCGCCCACCGCGCCGCCGGCGGCGCTTCTTGGGTTCGCCGTCAGGACCGAGCGCGCCGGGCGCGTCGCCGTTCTCGGAAGCGGCTACGGCGGGCGCCGGCCGGCTGTCACCGATCTTCGGTCGCGAGACCGGCGCCGAGCTCGCGAGCCCCGCGTCCTCGCGCGCCTGATCGCCGATGTCGTCGGCGGTGAGACCGCGATCCGCGGTCTCCGCCGTCCAGTCCTCACTCCCGCTCATCGACCCGGCCTCGTCGTCGGCCGATTCGTCGTCGTCATCTTCGGAGCCCGCCGACGAGGTGGCCCCGGCTCCGCCCGCGCCCGCGCCCGCGCCCGCGGGCATCGTCCGGCCCTGGCCGCCGCGGGTTCCCCGCCGGCGCTTCTTCCTCAGCGGCTCGCCGTCGGGACCGAGCCGCACAGGCGCAGCTTCGCCCTCCGGACCGTTACCGGCTCCGGTGTCGGTTTCCCCGTCGGCGGTGCCGTTACCGATCGCGTCGGCGACCGCCGTCTTCGTCAGCGCCTTCGGCGGCTCTTCGTGCACCACGGGCGCAACGTCCGGCGCGCCGTCGGGCTCGCTCGGCGACTCGCCGTCGAGACGATTCAGATCTGTCATCGATGCCTTCTCTCATGACGCGCATGCCTCCGGCACACGCGGGCGCGTGTCGGCGTCGAGCGGCTCCTGCCGCGCGCCGTCGCGCTCGATCCATTGGTGTGTACGCCGCGCGCGAATCTCGGTGAAGTCGCCGATAGCAGCGAGCACCTCACCCGGCTTCGCACCGCGCGGTTGGGTTGACAGTTCCATCTCGACCGAGGTCCGAGGTCGATCTTCTGACATCGGGCTCGGCGAGGGTTCGTCGCACACGGTGATGCGACGGATGACCGGCCGCACGTCCTCTTCGACGTCGCGGCCCTTGCGCCGTTTCGTCGTCGGGAGCACGGAGAGAGCAAGCGCGGCATCGATCCGGTCGCGCAACTGCGCCGGGTCGACGTCCGTCAGATCCGAGTGGGCAACGTCGACGCGCCACTCCACGCACGTCACTGCTTCTTGCAACGCGGGAACTCGGTCGGCGAGCGCGACCGCGCCCACGACCGAAATGCCAGCCGGAAGCGCAGCGCTCAACTGCGCCGGCAACGTCTCGAGATCGACGGGTTCGGCGAGCACGAGATCGACGTACTCCGCGTCGCTCTCGTGGCCGGTCGACAGCGCCAACCCAAAACTCACCTTCGGTCGGGGCGAGAAGCCCTCGCTGAACGCGAGCGGGAGCTGGACGATGCGGAACGCGCGCTCGAGCGCGCGGGCCACGTCGCGATGGCTGATCCAGCGCACCTTGCCCAGCTTCGTGTAACGGACGCGCACCGGGTTCGCGGCCCCGCCTCTCACGACACCGCCCCACCCACGGGCGATCCGGCCACACCGACAGGGGCGGGCTTGGTTCCGAGGAACTTCACCGGCACCCCGGCGCCCGATCCGGCCAGGTCCTGGCCGGTGCCTTGGGAACCGCCCGCGGGCGCAGTGGGTGACGCGACCACGTGCTCGAGGGCGTAGTCGGTGCACACCCCGCAGTCATAACACGGAGTCCAGCGACAGTCGGGGAGCCCATGAGCCTGCAGGGCCGCCTGCCAATCGTCCCAGAGGAAGTCGGCGTGGAGACCGGCGGCGATGTGCGCCCACGGCAGCAATTCGTCCTTGGTGCGGTGCCGGGTGACGAACCAGTCGGGATCGAGACCCTCGGCGTGCATGGCGTCCGTCCAGCGGTCGAGTGAGAACCCCTCGCTCCATTCCTGGAAGGTGCCGCCCGCGCGCCAGACCCGTTCGATGACGCGCCCGACCCGACGATCGCCGCGCGACGCGATGCCTTCGGCGAACGTCGCCTGCGGGTCGTGCCACTTCACCTGGGCCCGCGTGCCCCGGACCGCGTTGCGCAGGAGCGTGATCTTGCGCTGCAACTCGTCGACGCCGTTCTGCCCGAACCACTGGAACGGCGTGTGCGGCTTGGGCACGAACCCGCCGACCGACACCGTGCAGCTCGCCTGCTTCGTGTACTTCCTACCGATGTCGGTGACGTTCTTGGCGAGCTCGGCGATGCCGAGGGTGTCCTCGTCCATCTCGGTCGGGAGACCGGTGAGGAAATACAGCTTCACCCGACGCCAACCCTGCGAGAAGGCCGCATCGACCGCGCTGTAGAGATCGTCTTCGATGATCAACTTGTTGATGACCTGGCGCAGGCGCCACGAACCGGCCTCGGGGGCGAACGTGAGCCCGCTGCGCCGCACCTTCTGCAGCTCGCTCGCGATCCCGACGGTGAACGCGTCGACGCGCAGGCTCGGCATCGAGACGCTGACGCCGCCGGTGCCCTCTTGGTTGGTGACGAGGTCGGCGACGACGCTCTCGATCCCGGAGAAGTCGGCGCTCGACAGCGACGTGAGCGCGACCTCGTCGTAGCCGGTGCGGCGCAGGCCTTCCTTGACCATCGTGCGCACCTGCTCCTCGGGGCGTTCGCGCACGGGCCGCGTGATCATCCCGGCCTGGCAGAAGCGACAGCCCCGCGTGCACCCGCGGAAGATCTCGACGTTGAGCCGGTCGTGGACAACCTCGACGAGGGGCACGAGCTGGTTCTTGGGGTAGGGCCACTCGGCCAGGTCGGCGACGGTGCGCTTGTCGACGACGGCTGGAACATCGGGGAACCGCGGCGTGATCGACTTCATGACCGGGCCGTCGAACTCGACGTCGTAAAGCGACGGGACGTAGACACCCGGGATCGTCGCGAGCTCGCGGAGCACCATCTGCCGGCTCGCCCGGCCGCCGCGTTTCCAGGCGCCGATGACCTCGGCCAGCTCGGAGATCACCTCTTCGCCGTCGCCGATCACGAATGCGTCGACGTACTCGGCGAGGGGCTCGGGGTTGTACGTGCAGTGACCGCCCGCGATCACGATCGGATGCTGCGGGGACCGGTCCTCGTTGCGCACGGGGCAGCCCGCGAGATCGACCAGGTTCAAGAGGTTCGTGTAGACGAGCTCGGCCGAGAGGTTGAACGCGAGCACGTCGAAATCGGAGGCGGCCCGGTGCGTGTCGACGCTGAAGAGCGGCACCTTGGCCGCCCGCATCGACGACTCCATGTCGGTCCAGGGCGCGTAGGCCCGCTCCGCTACCGAGTCTTCGCGCTCGTTGAGCAACTCGTAGAGGATTTGTAGCCCCTGGTTGGGGAGCCCGATCTCGTAGGTGTCGGGATAGATCAGGAGAAAGGCCGCCCGGCCGCTCCCGTGGCGGGGCGCCAGGTTGCCCGGCTCCGTCCCCATCTCCATACCGATGTAGCGAGCGGGCTTCTCAACCCGGGCCAGCAGCGGTTCGATCCGCGGCCACAGGTCTGACATCTCCGGGGAGTGTAGCCCGGGCGCATCGCGAGCTCAGATCACCACGCTCCGTGAGACACGGTCGGGGAGTGGCCCCTAGGTGAACCGTCTCATATGGATGCTCAGGATCAACCCGATCGCGACGAACGAGGCGATGACCGCGGAGCCGCCGTACGACATGAAGGGCAGTGGGATCCCCGTGATCGGCATGATCCCCATCGTCATGCCCACGTTCTCGAAGATCTCGATCGCGAACATCGCGAGCACCCCGATCGCCACGAGAGTGCCGAAGAAATCCGACGACAAGAGGGCGATGCGCCAGAGACGCCAGGCCAGAAGCGAGTACAGGAGGAGGAGGGCGGCTCCGCCCACGAACCCGAAGTCCTCGCCGACGGCGGTGAAGATGAAGTCGGTGTGCTGCTCGGGCACAAACCCGTTCTTGGTCTGGAGCCCCTTGCCGTAGCCCGCGCCTTCGAGCCCTCCCGAGGCGATCGCCCGCTTCGACGCCCCCAGGTTGAACTGGGTCGGTGACTGCTGGGTCGCCGAGAGATTCTTGGTGGACTGGTCGGTGAAGCTGGTCAGCCGATCGAGTTGGTACGCCTGGACCTTCCCGGTCACCACCGCCGCACCCACAAGGGAGGCGGCCAGCAGCAACAACACGACGATGTGCACCGGCTTGAGCCCGGCGATCACCAGCACCGCGGCTGCGCAGACCATAATCACGAGCATGGTGCCGAGGTCGTGTTGGGCGTAGACGATCGCCATCACGAGTCCGGCGAGACCGATCGCGACCGCGACCCGCCACGCGTCGAGATCGCCACGATGTTGATGGCAGTAGCCCGCGATCGCAATGACGAGCGCGACCTTGGCGATCTCCGACGGCTGGAACTGCAGCGGGCCGATCTGGAACCACGCCTGAGCGCCGTTGTGGTTCCGTCCGATGAGCACCACGCCGGCCAGGAGTGGCAGCACCGCGAGATAGACCAACGGCCACGCGTCGCGGATGCGGCGGTAGTCGATCGCCATCACCACGCCCATCGCGACGAGACCGAGCACCACCGCGATGCCCTGGCGCTCGACGTAGTAGTAGCGCGACAGGCCGCCGATCGCGGTCTCATGACCCGAAGCGTCGTAGATCATCAGCAGGCCGAGGATGCTGATCGCGATCGGGAGCGCGAGGAGCGCGAGATCGACGTGCCCGAGGATCCCGGACGCGTCGATGGTGCGGCGTCGGCCGACGGGCGCGGTGATGCTCGCCATCAGTCCTTCCCTACGGAGATCGTCGGGACGGGCGTGATCGGGAGGCCCTGCACGGACTCGATGACCTGGCGCACGATCGGCGCCGCGATCTGCGCGCCGTGCCCGCCCTGCTCGACGAGCGCGACCACCGCGTACTGCGGACTGTCGGCCGGGAAGTACGACGCGAACAGCGACGTCGAACCGATCGGCGTCGCGCCCTGGTTGGCGAGCTCGGCGGTGCCGGTCTTGCCCGCGACCCCTACCGCCAGTCCCCGGAACGCGTCGTACGCGGTGCCCTTCGGGTCGGAGACGACCCCCGCGAATCCCGCCGCGATCGGTCCGTACGCATCGCCGAAGTCGACGATCCCGCGCGACTTGGGCGCGTACCGCGAGACGATCTTCTTCGTCACGGGATCCGTCACAGTGCCGTCGACGTGCGGCGTCCAGACCGTGCCGATGTGACTGGCGGCCCCGTTCGCGAAGGTCGCGTACGCGTTCGCGAGTTGGAGCGGCGTGACGAGGTCGTCACCTTGACCGACCGCGACGTTGACGTTGTCGCCGGGGTTCCAACGTCCGTTCTCGATCTTCGCGGCCTTCGTGGTGTTGATCTCGTTGGAGAACGCCGTCTTCCACGCCGGATCGGGGATGCGCCCGTCGGTCTCGTTGAGCTCGATGCCGGTCGACTTCCCGAACCCGAGCTCGCCCGCGACGGTCTGGATACCGAGCCCGCGCTTTGGATCGGTCTGCCAGATGTTCCAGAAGTTCGAACCGGCCTCGTAGAAGTACACGTCGCTCGAGAAGGTCAACGCCTTCTGCAGGTCGACGGGGCCGTTGCTCGCGTGATTGTCGTTGAAGAAGGTGCGGTCGCCGATCTTTACCGATCCGTTGTCGTCGATGAACTGCGACGGTGGCGTCACGCCGTAACGCGTCAATGCGACCGAAGGCACGAGCTTGAAGGTCGATCCGGGCGCGTACTGGCCCTCGGTGGCGCGGTTCAACAGAGGATTGTGCGCCGCGGGTGCGCTCAGCAAGGCGAAGTCGTTGGCGGAGATGCCGCCCACCCATTCCGAGAGGTTGTAGGTCGGGTTGCTCGCCATCGCGAGTACCGAGCCGTCGTGCACGTCGAGCACGACGACCGCACCCCCGGTCGGCTTCAGGGTCAGATAGCCCTTGTCGGTGTGGGCCTGGTCCTTCTCGCCCTTCGCGGCGGTGATGCCTTCCTTGAGTGCGTTCTCGGCGACCTTTTGGACGTTGATGTCGATCGTCAGCTTGACGTTGTCGCCGGGAGTGCCGGGGTCGACACTGACCGGAGGACCGATCTGCTTGCCGGTCGGATCGACCTGCACGGTCTCCCGTCGCGGCTTGCCGCGCAGCACCGACTCGAACGCCGACTCCACTCCGTCCCGACCGATGAGGTCACCGGGCTGGTAGCCCTTGGTCTCCAGCTGCTTGTACTGGGCCTTGCTCAGGGCGTCGACCTCGCCGAGATATCCGAGTAGCTGCGACGCGTACCCGTCGTAGGGGTACGAGCGGACCGTCAGCTCCACGACGTGCACCCCGGGATAGTCGTCAGTGTGTTCACGGATGGCGAGCTGCGCGGTGAGGGGGACGTTCAGATCCACGACTGCGGGAGTGAGCGGCGACTGACGAACGCTCACGTAGTTGGCGAGCAGCGTCGCCTCTTTGACTTGGAGCACCTCGGCGAGTTGCCCGAGCACCCGGTCGCGCGTCGTCTTTTTGAGGTTGCGATCGACCGTGACCGCCCACGCGGCGACGTCCTGAGCGAGGACCTTGCCGTTGCGATCGAGGATCTCGCCGCGCGGCGACTCCGTCTGGATCACACGCGTCGCAAGCGTGCTCACGACCCGGCCGAGCTTTTGCTCCGGCCCCATCTGCAGGAACCACAGGCGCGCGAAAAGCGAAGCAAAGAGGGCGACGACGACGACGCCGACGATGCTCACTCGGACGCGGCTGTTATCGCTCATGCGGTGAGGGGGTTCATCGAGACGCGGATCACGCTAGTGGGAACCGCTTTCCGGTTGCCGGTCGGCAATTCCGTTCCGGCCGGGCCTACCAGGCGTCGCGTACCCGGCTCTCGCTGCCCAGTACACGCCGCACCAAGAAGAAGACGAACGGGGCGAGGATCGCGTCGTAGAGCGCGGCGTACGAGATGACGACCACGGCGTGTGTGCCCTTGACCGCGTCGACACCCACCAGCACCCCGATGCCGATGAAGAGCAGCCCGCCGAGGAGGCCGCCGGCCGCGCCCAGGAACGAAGGAAGCCAGACCGGGGAACGGAACAAACCGGACTCGAACACCCCAATGCCGTACCCGACGATTGCGTACGTGAGCGCATCCAGCCCGAGCGGCGTCGTCAGGAACAGGTCGAAGCCGAAGCCGGCCGCGAAACCAACGACCGCGCCCGCCTCCGGCCCCTCGTGGTACCCGACCGCGAGCGCGACGAGGAGCCCGAGATCCGGCACGACTCCGGCCAGGCGGATGTGGGGGAACACCGACACCTGCGTCACGACGATGACGACGACGAGGAGCGCGAGCCGGGCCGAGCGTGACGTCATCCGCCCGGCTTCGTGCTCGAGGTCGTGTCGGACGAGCCGGTTCCCGGCGCGCTCGAGGAGGTGGAGGGCGAGGAGGTCGTGGTCGTCGTGCCGAAGACGGTCGTGGTGGTGGTCGACGTCGTGGTCGTGGTCGGCGGCGGTGGCAACACGGGGCCGGGTGTCCCCGGAGTCCACAGCATCACGATGACGTGTTCCAGCGCGGCGATGTCGACGTAGGGCTTGATCGTCGCGGTGACGCCGACGTTCCCCGGTTGCGTCGTCGCGCTCACGACCGTGCCGACCGACAGCCCCGCGGGGAACAGCGTCGACAGTGCCGATGTCACGATCGGATCGCCCTTGACGAGCTTGGTTCCCGGCGGGAGGGCCACCGAGAGGTTGTCCGACCCCTCGGTCACCGAAGCGATACCCGTCGTCGACGGCGATCCCGGTCGCGCCGGCGTCCGCACGCCGACCGCGAAGCTGGAATCGGTGAGCACCTGCACCTTGGCACCACTGCTCCAGACCTCGATCACCTGGCCCACGATTCCCTGCGGCGCAATGACGGGCATGTCGACCGCGATCCCCGAGCTCGAACCCGCGTCGATGGTAAGCGACGAATCGAAGTTGCCGTCGCCGCCCGCGGTGCCGACGATCGACGCGGGCACGTTCTTCACGAGCAGCGCGTTGTGCAGACCCAGGATCGCCTTGTAGTCGGTGTTCTCCTTGATCGCCTGCGCGGCCGCGGCCTGCTGACCCTTCAGCTTCTGGATCTGTTCCTCGAGGTCGCGGTTCTTCTTCTTCAGGTTGCCCGAGTCGGAGACGCCGTCCCACCAGTCGCTGACGGGGGACGCGACGTCGTCGACCGCTCCCTGTATCGGCGAGACGATGCGGTGCGCGATGCCACCGAGCGATCCGAGGGCTCCGGAACGTCCGTTGCGACTGTCGAGCGTGATCAGCGTCAGGCACGTGAGCACGATCACGACGATGACGTACCGCCGTCGGCTCGCGCGTCGAGGACCGGGCATCGTCGCGACGCGGACCGGCTATTGCTGGGCGGACGAGATCAGGACGTGCTTGAGGACGTCGAAGTTCTCGAGGCACTGGCCGGAGCCGTGCACGACCGACAGCAGCGGGTTGTCGGCGATCTTGATGGGCATTCCCGTCTCCGCCGCCAGCCGTTCGCGCAGGCCGTGCAACAGCGCGCCGCCCCCGGTCACGACGATGCCGTTCGACATGATGTCGGCGGCGAGCTCGGGCGGGGTCTTGTCGAGGGTCACCTTCACCGCGTCGACGATCGCGGCTACGGGTTCCTCGATCGCGTCGCGGATCTCCTCCGTGGACACGACGATCGTCTTGGGCAGACCGGTGACGAGGTCGCGCCCACGCACCTCCGCGTACAGCTCGGTCTCGAGCGGGAACGCGGAGCCGAGCGCGATCTTGATCTCCTCCGAAGTGCGTTCGCCGAGCGCGAGCGAATACTCCTTCTTTACGAAGTTGATGATCGACTCGTCGAGCTCGTCGCCCGCGATGCGGATGGACTCACTCGCGACGATGCCACCCAGCGAGATCACCGCGACCTCGGTGGTGCCACCGCCGATGTCGACGATCATGTTGCCCGCGGGCTCGTGCACCGGGAGCCCGGCGCCGATCGCGGCCGCCATCGGCTCTTCGATGATGTACGCCTCTTTGCGGGCACCGGCCTGCTGCGCGGCTTCCTGCACCGCGCGCTGCTCCACGCCGGTGATACCGGACGGAACGCAGATCACCATGCGCGGCTTCGCCCACTTGCGCGGGTGCACCTGCTGAATGAAGTACCGGAGCATCTTCTCGCAGATGTCGAAGTCGGCGATCACACCGTCCTTGAGGGGCCGGATCGCGATGATGTGGTCGGGCGTGCGCCCGATCATCTTCTTGGCCTCGATACCTACGGCGAGCGGACGTCCGTCGCGCGCGTTCACGGCGACCACCGACGGCTCGTCGAGCACGACCCCGCGCCCGCGCACGTACACGAGCGTGTTCGCCGTACCGAGATCGACCGCCATGTCGCGGCCGAACAATCCTGCGTAGAACGGTTCGCTCACCGAAGTCATCTTCCGACGGCGGGATTCACCCAGGCTAGGAGCCCCTCCTCGGGAATGCCACCCGCCGCGATTCGCCGACCAGCCGCCTCGATCCGCATTTCGGCCGGTCTGCCAACCACGCCGGTCGGTCACTCCGGAAGGCCGGGGAAGAACAGCGCGATCTCGCGCGCAGCCGACTCCGGACCGTCACTTCCGTGCACCAGGTTCTCACCCATCTCAATTGCGAGATCACCCCGGATCGTGCCCGGCGCTGCTTCTCTCGGGTTGGTCGTGCCCATGAGCGTGCGCACCACCTTGTAGGCGTCGGTGCCCTCGGCGACGATGGCCACGAGGGGCGACCGCGTGATGAAGGTGACCAGCTCGGCGAAGAAGGGCTTGCCGTCGTGCTCGGCGTAGTGCTGCTTCGCGGTGGCCTCGTCGAGCAGACGGAGGTCGACGGAGATCAGCTTCAGCTGCTTGCGCTCCAGCCGGCCGATGACTTCACCGACGAGCCCCCGCTCGACACAATCGGGCTTGCAGAGGACGAGGGTGCGGTCAGTCATAAGCGGCTGAGCCTAGGACGACCTACCCCCTCTTCGACAAACGAGGTTGAAGACCGTGCGGACGAGCACAGCCGAGGGAGCCATGTGACGTGCGGACGAGCAAGGCCCCCGGCCGCAGCCGAGGGAGCCATGTGACGTGCGGACGAGCAAGGCCCCCGGCCGCAGCCGAGGGAGCCATGTGACGTGCGGACGAGCAAGGCCCCCGG
>JBEPUZ010000072.1:0-17980 GCA_041691275.1 Actinomycetota bacterium
GCCATCACGACCAGCATCTGCACCTGCTGCACGTCGTTGGTGATGCGCGTGATCAACGACGGGGCCCCGAACGTCCCGACCTCGCGGGCGGAGAAGTCGGTGACCTTATGGAAGAGGTTCTTGCGCAAATCGCGCCCGAAGCTCATCGCGACCTTGCCGCCCCAATACACCGCCGCGATCGAGAACACCACCTGCAAGAACGTGAAGACGAGCATGATCGCGCCCCACGTGTAGATGTAATGCGTGTTCCCGGTGAGGACGCCGTTGTCGATGATGCGCGCGTTGATCGTCGGCAGCGTCAGCGCGGCCGACGTCTGCACCGTCTGCAGGACGACGATGAGCGCCAGCGCGCGGTGGTACGGGCGGAGGTGCGAGGTGAGGAGGCGCTTCAGCACGACGACTCCATTCCACCGACTCCGTGCAGGAAGAGTTGCACCAACTCGTCGGGCGAACGCGGGTCGCCCGCCAACATCGGGTGCGTGGTCGAGAGCGTGAGCGCGCGCAACAGGCGCGCCGCGACCATGGGTTCGACGCTGATATCGGCGCGGTTCGCCTCGAACATGCGCACCAACGCGTCACTGTCGACCATCGGGCGCCGGGTCATCTCGTGGAACCGGGTGCCGACGCTCGACAACACCTGCCAAACGTCGATGACGCGTTGCTGGATGATCACGACCGCGGCGGAGAGCCGATCCTCGAACCCGAGCTCGGCCGGGATGCCGCTCAGCGCGGCTTCGAGGGGTGCCTGATCGAGCGCGGCCTCGATGACCGCGACGATGATCTCGTCCTTGTCGGCGAAGGCCCGGAAGATGGTCCCTTCCGCGATCCCGGCGGCCTCCGCGATCTGGCGACTGGTGACGCGGTCGCCGTGCTCGAGGATCAGGGGCAGCGTCGCGGCCACGATCATCGACCGCCTCTCGTCGGGCGGCAGCGCCGCCGCCCGCTTCGTCTTGATCGCTACCGCCGGCCCCGTCATGGCGGTCCAGTGTAGCGGAGTGAGCCCTCACTCAGATCACCGCAGCGTCGGCCCCGGTGAGTTCTCGTCACCAGGAGACCTCACGCACGGAACCGAACCGCCGGCGGAGCACGAGCCGGAACGGAGCGATCAGGATCCAGGTCCATTCGGCCCAGTTCGCACCGAGAGACACCGCGATCGGGATGGAGAGCACGAACACGATGGCGATCGACAGCGCCCGCCACTCCGCGTGCAGCACCAACGAGCTCGGAGTGTCCGGGTCGAACAGCCGCCGGCGCCGCGCGTACTCCCACAAGAACGCGCTGGCCAATCCCGCCAACGTCAACGCGGCGGCGTACAGGATCACCGGGCCGGCGTCGCCGTCGTTGCTGCCGAGCACCTGGCTCGGGAACGGGATCAACGCGACGATCGCGAGGTACGCGAAGTTGGCGAACACCATCCGGTCGTCGATCGAGGCGAGTGCCGCGAACAGTCGGTGGTGCCCGATCCAGAACAAGCTGATGACCGCGAAGCTGAGCGCGTAGGCGAAGAGCTGCGGCAGCGTCTGGCGAAACGCGTGTGCGAAGGTCTCGTGCGGCGCCCGATCGAGCCGGACGTTCAGCGTCAGCAGTGTCAACGCGATCGCGAAGACGCCATCGGAGAGGGTCTCCACCCGACCCCATGTCGACGGCGTCGGCGCCGATGCCGACGAGCTGGGTGGGTGCTCTCCGGCCATCGCCCGAAGCTAGTGCGGGAGATTCTGAGGCCGCTTTTCGTTCAGCCCACTTCCGGGAAGACTGGACCGACGGCCGAACCGGCACCATCTCACTGGAGGACGACATGAGACGACTGACAACCATGTTGGCGATATCGGCCTGCGGCGTGGCCGTACTCGCGGGGTGTTCGTCCGCTTCGAAGGCGGCCGCGAAGAAGGACGTCAGCATCAGCGCGTGCACGGCGAGCCCGACCGGCGGCCATCCGACCGCGACGGGGACGATCGTGAATCACAGCAGCAAGGCGAGCCTGTACACGCTGCACGTGAAGTTCAAGGACTCCGCGGGCAACGGCGTTGGAGACGGTGTCGCCGCGGTGGCGAAGGTGCAACCCAAGGCCACCGCCAACTGGCACGTCACCGGTTCGTTGAACGCAAAGGGCCCGCTGACGTGCGCGCTGTCGTCGGCGACTCGCACGTTTGCACCCTGAGCGCGGGTTTCAACACTCCGCAATCGGCGGTACACCCGATCCGTCCGACTGCAAAAGGAGTAGCGATGTACATAGGCCTCGGAACCATCGTCGTCATCCTCGTCGTGCTGTTGCTCATCGGCGTGTTGCGCTAGGGCGTCGGGCAATGGCAACGACCAAGCGCAAGCCCCTGACCGCTGCGCAGCGAAATCGTCTGCCCGCCCGCGATTTTGCGTTCTCCCGCGAGCGCAAAGAGCCGATCACAGATGCCCGGCATGTTCGCAACGCCATCTCGCGTTTCGATCAGGTCGAGGACGTGACCGACGCCGAACGCGACACCGCCTGGCGCAAGATCACGCGGGCTGCGAAGAAGTTCGACGTCGAGGTCAGCGAGAGTGACTGGCGCGAGCTCTTCGAGAGCGGGAAGTCGAAGAAGAAATCGCAGAAACGCTGATAGGGTTGTCAACCGATCGGTTGACAACTCTTCAACTGATTAGTAGAGTAGAGACGTGCCTACCGCCGCCTCCACGCTCGAGCTCGACGCAACCTTCTCGGCATTGGCCGATCCGACGAGGCGGGCCATCGTGGCCCGCCTCGCAGTCGGCGAAGCCACCGTCAACGAGCTCGCGGAGCCCTTCGATCTGAGCCTGCAGGCCGTGTCCAAGCACATCAAGGTGCTGGAACACTGCGGGCTCGTCTCGCGCGGTCGTCACGCGCAGTTCCGGCCGTGCCGGCTCGAGCCCGACACGCTCATCGCCGCAATCGACTGGATCGAACAGGCGCGCCGGGTGTGGACCGAGCGCTTCGATCAGCTCGACGAGCACTTGCGCGCGATCCAGGCCCCGCCGGCCGCGCAGGCCAAGCCGCACCCGCGGCCGTCCAAGAAACCATCGACCGGAAAGAAGGGCGTGTCATGACCGAAGCAACGTCTGTCGGCAAGTCCGGAGAGCTCGACTTCGTTCGGGTGTTCGACGCGCCGCGTGAGCTCGTGTTCCGCTGCATGATCGAGCCCGAGCACCTCACCCACTTCTGGGGTCCGGTCGGTACCAGTGCTCCGATCGAGAAGATCGCGATCGATCCCCGACCGGGCGGAGTGTTCGAGACGGTCATGGTCAATGACGCCGACGGCTCCGAATATCCCACCAAAGGCGTCTTCGTCGAGGTCGTCGAGCCCACGCGGTTGGTGTGGCGGGAATCCGAGATCGGGATGACGACGACGTCCGAGTTCATCGATCTCGGCGACGGTCGCACCGAGGTGCGCATCCACCAGTCGAATGTCCCCGAGCCGTTCACCGCCGAGGACGCGCAAGCCGGTTTCCGCAGCTCGCTCGACCGCTTCGACGCCTACCTCGCGACGCTCTGATCTCCGACGCGGCGGCTATCGCGTCGGGGACCGACGCAACGCTTCGAGATGCACGCGGACCTCGGCACGCTTCCTGAGCTCCCGCGCTCGCACGCGTTGTTGGCGGATCCAGCTCAGGTCGGGGGCGTCGGCGAGGAACGCACGATTGCCGCCGCCTCCGGGCAGGCCCCACGACATCCCTCCGAAGTGATGCACCTTCTCGAGCCACGCCTCCGGCATTGCCTGCCACGGAAGCCGCCGTTCGACGAGCTCACGGAAGAAGTAACCACCGACGTCGTAGTAGACCGCAGGGCTCGTCGAGGTCGCTGCGTCCTCGTGGAACATGAAGCTCGCACATTCGGGCCCGTCACGCACTTGCTCGACATCGACGAGCATCAGCCACGGCGACGGCCGCGCCGCAAGGTGCATCTCGACGCCGTACGCAGGATGCAGGTAGTGAAGGTCTGACGGAGTGAAGTGGGCGCACACCATCGCCGCACCGGTCGCAACTGTCACGTCGAGCATGTCGCTCAGCCATCCCGACCCGAGAAACTCGACGTCGGAATCGGAAAACACGCAGTACCTCCGCGGGCACTCGGCGAGCCAGCGGTCGAGCCACTGGCCGTGCATGCGAGGCGGCTCGGTGACGTCGATCACCAAGTCGAGCCATCCGCGCTTCTCGAAGCCGCGCAGCATTTCGAGCGATCTGTCCGTCGATCCGCCATCGCCGACGACCAACTCAAAGGGGATCCCGGCGTATTTCCGCATCGACCGGACACAGAGCTCGGTCACCGAACACGTGTTGATCGATGCAACGTGCACACGAATCTCGGTCTCGGACATGACACCAAATTAAGAGTCGATTGGTGCCGAGAGTAGGACCCTCACTGTGAAGATTCGTTGACGCTCGACTGAACGTGCGCGGCACCGAGAGAAGCGCGGCTATGTGAACTGGCGGGCCAGCCGCCCCAGGTGGGGTCGGGTCGGCCGGTTTCGTACGCGGCGCGGAGGTTGTCGAACCAGCCGACGCTGTCGTCGAGACCACCGGGGCGGTTGCGCGCCAGCCACAGCGACCGGTGCCGCGCGATCAACGGGTCGAGGCGGTCGACGAACTCGTGCCGGCGATCCTGCGGCACCGACGCGAGTGTCCCGTCGCCTTCCATGCGCGCGCGGGCATCGCCGATGAGCAACGCGAGCACGTCGATCGTCCAGCTCACCTCCTCGAGGAGGAGATCGGCGTCGGCGCGCTCGGGGCGGGCCCGGCCGAGCGCGTCTCGGGCATCGGCGAGTACGGCTTCGACCGCGTCAAGCTCTTCGAACGTGAGCCCGCGCGTGATCCCCCGGCCGACGCGGATCTGCGGGAAGTAGAGGTGCATCACCAGAATCGAGTGGTTCGGGATCTGCGGAGTCACGGCCCGGTGCGCGTCACCGAGCACGAGGAGCGCCCGGGCTAGCTGGCCGGTCGGATCGGAGAACCCGTGGACGCTCAACGCCGCGCCGAGGTCGATCTCAACGTTGGCTTCGAGGCACCACGACACCGCGGCGCCGAAGGCAAAACCGGGGTCGCTGATCGGCGCCTGCTGCAGGTGCCCGCGATCGCCCCAGTCGGTGTTGAGGAAGCCGAGCCCGCCGTGCGCGACCGCGGCCTCGGCCGCGTGGCGGCACGCGCCGATCGCGTTCGTGACCCGCCCCGCGATGCTGAGCCAGCTCGATGTTCCCGGCGCGACCCAGAACGGGATGCCGGCGCGGGCGAGCATCGCGGTGCGCTCGTCGAAGGGGTACTCCTCGTCGTAGCCCCACTCACAGACCGTCACGCCCGCAGGGACCTGGGCGAGGAGGTCGGCGTCACCCGAGAACATGTCGCCCCAGATGATCACCTCGCGCCCTTCGAGCTCGGGAAGGGCACGGAGCGTCGCGATCCATGCGAAGAACTCGTCGAGTCGCTCGCGCGGCAGCTCCCACGTCTCGTCGAGACCGATGTTCACCCGCCGGCTCGAGAACAACGGGAGCAGCTCGCCGAGCAGCTCCCGCACGAGCGTGAGCGAACCCGGGTTCGACGGATCGATGGTCATCGCCTCGTGCCCGAGGCCGTAAGGATCGACGAACCCGTCGGGTGCGATCGCCAACGACCGGTAGCGCGCGTGGAGGAGCCACCGGTTCATGTGCCCGAGACAGTTCTGGTTCGGCACCAGCTCGACGTGCCGATCGAGACAGAAGCGGTCGAGCTCGCGGATCTCCTCCGCGGTGAACGGGCTCGCGTGCGCGTGCACGTCGGGATGGTTCCGGTACGCGTACGTGTGCTCGCTGTACAGCTGGACCTGGTTCACCTTCCACGACGCCAGACGATCGATGAGATCGCGCAGCGTCTCCATGGTCGGGACCTTGTCGCGCGACACGTCGAGCATCACCGCGCGCACCGGCAGGTCGGGATGGTCGCGGATGGTGCCGGTCGGGACTGATCCGTCGTGCAGGCGACCGAGCTGTTCCAGTGTGGCGCGCGCGTAGAAGAGCCCGGCATCGTCGGCCGCGACGATGTCGACAGCGCCGTCCTCGATGTGCAACTCATAGCCCTCGGCCGGCAGCGTGCCGTCGATGCGGGCCGAGACGATGCCCGGCACCGTGAGCTGCTCCCCCACCTCGACGAAACGGGGCCGGGGCAACAGGTTCACGCCAGGTCCTTGCGGTAGACGAAGTACATGTTGCTGACGCGCCCACCGAGACGGGCGTAGGGAACGATCGGTCCGACCCAGTTCACCTCGATCGTCGTCCGTCCCCGCCGCCGGAGCTCGTGCAACGCGCCGACGAGGGCCGCGCGCCCCGCGCCCTTGCCGAGCAGATCGGGCCGTACTGCCACCGGACCGAGGAACCCGGCCCGGTTGACCTCGAAGCCGCAGAACGCGCTGATCCCCGACTCGTCGCGGGAGATCACGAGGTTGCCCTTGCCGAGCGCCCGCAGCACCTCGTCCCGCCAGTTCGACCAGTGCTTCGCCAGCCACGCGTCGAGCTCGTCTCGCTCGCCGGACGTCGCGAGCGTGTGGCCACCGGGATCCTCGGGGATCGACGCGAGGTCGATCGCCATGTCGAAGTTCGTCTCGACCCGCTGGTAGTGGTGGCGCTCCAACAAGCAGAGCAGCGCGATCTCCGCGCTCGGTACGCCTGCCCACAAGAAGAACGGAGAGTCGGCGCCGATGGTCAGCGTCTTGTGGCCGCCCGCACGGGCGTCGGCCTCGGCCGCGCGCAGCAACTCGTGGCTGTGTCCACGACCCCGCGCGTCGGGATCGACGACGAGCAGGCGCACGTACCCACCGGACTCCCCGGCGACGGTCACGACCACTCCCGTCTGCGGATCGCCGCGGATGATCGCGGGTTGCTCGGGGGCGAACAACGCCCCTTCGAGCTCTTCGAGCGTCGGTGCGCCGACGATCCCGCGCCGGCAGAGCTCGAAGATGTCCGGCAACGCGCGCTGATCGAGTACCGGAAGGTCGCTCACGGGGCGACGGTACCCGGCATCGACGAGAGCAAGGCGAGCTGGTTGCGGGCCCTATCGAGGTTCTGGCCCGGGCGCGTCGTGCGGTAGTAGACGTCACCGGCTATCCAGTCGGTGAGGAAACGGAGGGCCTGCTCGTAGGTGACGATCGCGGCCGCATGCTCGATTGCTTCGATCTCGGCCGCGGCCGGCGTCGCGATCGACACACCGGCGCGATAGCCGTCGAGCACCGCTTGCGAGAGCACGGGATCGACGACGGCCGCGTCGGTGCGCGCGTCGTCTTCGGCGACGGGCGTCGACGCCGAGCGCAGCAGGTCGCCGACGTCCCAGAACCACGCCGTCGCCATGATGGTGTCGAGGTCGACGAGGCACACCGCGTCGCCGCCCCGGAACAAGACGTTGTCGAGCTTGGCGTCGTTGTGGGCGACCCGGCGCGGCACCCGCCCTACCAGGTCGACCGCGAGCTCGGCGATGGGCGCCCCGGATAGCGCGGCGTCGATCTCCGCGTGCACACCGATCACGCGACCGAACGGATCCGCTTCGATCGCGGCGCGGAGGTCGGCGAGCCGTCGCATCGGATCGTGGAACCGAGGCAGCGTCTCGTGCACACGCTCGGGGTCGAGATCGGCGACGCCGGCGTGGAAGCGGCCGAGGAGGTGCGCAGCCGCGCCGACGTTCGTCGGACTCCGTTCTTCGAGGGTCTCCGCGCCCGGAACCCGCACCCAGAGACGCCAGACGTCGTCACCATCGCGCACGACCCAACCGCCACCGGTCTCCGGCACGAGCCGGGGCACGAGGTCGGGCATGAATCGCGTGGTGAGGTGATCGGAGACGGCGACAACGTTCTCCATGAGCGCGCCGGGGTCGCCGAACACCTCCCGGTTGATGCGCTGCAACACGTATTCGTCGCGAGTCCCCGACGAGGCGTCGGCCGACACGAGAAATGTCTCGTTGATGTTCCCCAGACCGAAGGGCTCGATCGTCGTCGCCGGCGCCGGGAGCACAAAGCGGGCGGCGATGGCGAACAGCTCGTCGACCTCGGTCACGTCAATGCCTTCCGGAGCGCGATGACGTCTTCGGGGTGGGTGACGCCGATGCACGCCTCGGGGGAGACGAGCACCCGCACGCGCGCGCCGTCGCTCACCATCGCGGCGACGACCTCGGGAAGATAGACCTCGCCACCGCGGTCGAGCGCGAGGAACTCGTCGACCGCGCGTGCGAGCCGGTCGAACACCGACGTTCGGAAGCCCCACATGTTCATCGAGATGATCCGGTCCGGCCCGATCGCGACGGCTCGTCCACTGCGGTCGTCGAAGCGGAGTCCCGCGTCGGTCGTCGTCACCGTGCCCTCGCGGATCCCGACCAAACGGTCGTCATCCACGTCGACGAGCGCGCGCGAGACCGGGCGATCGCCGAGCAACGTGCCCGCGACCGGGAACGCGACCATTGCGTGCTCGGTCGTCGGGCCGCGACGCAGGTGGTCACCGAGCCGCGCGAAGGCATCGACCGGATAGAGATCGTCGGCGTTCACGACCGCGAACGAGCCGTCGACGATCGAGCGCGTCGCGAGCACCGCGTCGGCCGTGCCCGCGGGCTTCTCCCGGCCCGGTCGCAGGGGCTGCACGACGACTTCGACCGGAACGGTCGCGGCCGGATCGCGATGCGCGTCGACGTGGATCCGGACCGATTCCTCCGTGTCCTGGGCCACGACGATCACTATCTTCGCGAACCCCGCGCCGGCCGCGTGGCGGATCAGCACGTCCATGATTGCGATGCCGTCGGGCCCGATCGCGGCCAGCGACTTCCCGCCCCCGAAGCGCGTCCCGAGCCCCGCGGCCAGGACGACGACGCTCGGTTCTCCTGCATCCATCGGCGTGCAGCTTCGCAGGTCCTACGCGCTCCATCTGAACGTCCTCCTGCGCGGCCTGGAAGATGTCAGGTACGTGCGCCGCTGGATGGGCGCGGGCGCAGCTTCGTAACACCGGCCTGCTTTCGTGCGCGCCCGCCCCAGGAGCAACACGCCCGGGCGCGACTGCATCGACCTCGGGCCGGCGGTCCGTCGGTCGAGTGACACATGACCGTTCCGCTTGCGGGCATCTACGGGTCCGCGCGGCTCAAGCCGACGGCAACCGGAGTCGACGTGTGGAGGGTTGCTGCGGAGGAGCTGATGTCCCAACTGAACGACGAGACGTCCGCCGAGCCCGAGCGGACAACGCTGCGCGATGCCATCCTGAGCCCGGCAAACTTCGTCGGGCTGCCCGTGATCCTGCTGCTCGCAATTGCGCGGAGATACGGCTACATCGCCGATGTCCCCCTGTGGCTCGTCGTCGGCGAGCTCGTCCTCACCCAGGTCGGGTCCGCGACGTTCGCGTTGATGTTCCCGCCCGGCACACCAACTGCCCGACCACGCACACACCTTTGCCTACAGATCGCGTTGATCGGTGTGATCGTGTACACGATTGGCTGGGGCGCGTTGCTCGCGATCGGGTTCGTGTTCCCGACCACGATGACGATCAGCTCCGACGGAGCGAAGTTCGGCCCGTGGGCGACGTTGTTCACCGTCGCCACGATCGTGATCGGAGAGCTCGCCATCGCGATTGCGCACGTCCACACCCTCGTTCCCGAACCGATCGGCCACGGTCTCGCCGTCCTCGAGGTCGCGGGGGCCTGCGCCGTGATCTGGATTCTCACGTACAACCAACGGGAGAAGGAACGCAGCCAGGAGGAGATGGGTCACGTCGAACGGTCGCTACGCGACAGCGAGCAACGGTTCCGCGCGCTGGTGCAGCATGCGTCCGACGTCATCATGGTGGTCGGCGCCGACGGCGCGATCGGATACGCGAGTCCCGCGTTCGAGTCGACGCTCGGTTTCCCGGCGACCGAGTCGATCGGGATGACCGCGCGGTCGTTGATGGCCGACGAAGACGTATCGCGGTTCCACGCGATGATCTCCGACGCCGACAACGGCGAGGACACCCGCCGGTCCGAGCTCCGACTGCGTCACCTCGACGGCTCCTGGCGCTGGTTCGAGTGCACGTTCACGAACTTGTTCGACGACCCGAGCGTGCGGGGCTGGGTCGCGAACCTGCGCGACATCAGCGACCGCAAGGCGATCGGCGACCGGCTCGCGTTCGAGGCGGCGCACGACGCTATGACCGGCCTCTCGAACCGCACGACCTTCACTGAGCGAGTCACGGCTGCGCTGGCGGAGCATCACGGCCAGGCCGCGGTGCTGTTCGTCGACCTGGACCACTTCAAGATTGTGAACGACGGCCTCGGGCACGCGGCGGGTGACGAGTTGCTCGTCAAGGTCTCACAACGACTGCGCGCGGTCATGCGCCCGGACGACGCGCTCGCCCGGTTCGGGGGCGACGAGTTCGTGGTGCTCTGCGAGCGGATCACGGGCCGGAACGCGGCGACCAAGATCGCGCAACGGATGCTCGGATCGTTCACCGAACCCGTCATGGTCGCCGGTCACGAAGTCTTCGTGACGGCGAGCATCGGTATCTCTCTCGCCGAGGCCGACGACAGCGCGGAGACACTGCTGCGCGACGCCGACGCCGCGATGTACCAGGCGAAGCACGACGGCCGCGCCCGGTACGTCGTGTTCGAACCCGCCCAGCACGGTTCCGCGGTGGCGGCCCTGCGCACCGGGAACGAGCTCCACCGCGCCGTCGAGCGCGACGAGCTGGTGTTGCACTATCAACCGATCGTCGACCTGCGCACCGGCCGCGTCATCGGGTTCGAAGCGCTCATTCGCTGGAACCACCCGGAGCGGGGACTGTTGCTGCCCGCCGACTTCATCGGGCTCGCCGAAGAAACCGGCCTGATCGTGCCGATCGGCGCGTGGGTACTCGAGGCCGCGTGCCGCCAGACCGTGCACTGGCAGAGCATCCGCGACGAGCTCGTCGACGAGAACCCGTTGATGGTGCACGTCAATCTCGCGGCGCGTCAGGTGGCCGATCCGACGCTCGCGAAGCTCGTCGCCGGCATCATCAAGCGAACCGGTATCCGGCCGTCGGCGCTGTGCCTCGAGCTCACCGAGAACACCTTGATGCACGACGCCACGACCACCATCGACGCGCTCGACGCGCTCCGCAGTCAGGGAGTGCATCTCAGCATCGACGACTTCGGCACCGGGTACTCGTCGCTCAGCTATCTGAAGCGGTTCCCGGTCGGATCGCTGAAGATCGACCGCAGCTTCATCGACGGCCTCGGGACCGACCCCGAGGACACGAGCATCGTGCAGGCCATCGTGACGCTCGCCCACTCGCTCAACCTCGCCGCCGTCGCCGAGGGGCTGGAGACGTCGACGCAGCTCGAGATCCTGCGCACCCTCGGCTGCGACTACGCGCAGGGCTACCTGCTCGGACGGCCGCTCGCACCCGACGCGATCGGCGAGCACCCGGCTGACGATCTCATGACGTGGACGATCTCCTCATGACGTGGACGATCTCGATGTGAGAGCCCCGCGGCCGTCGGTGGAAACCGGCGGGATGCAACGGTTCCGCCGGGCATCGGACCCCGCCGCCGGGCGACGCTTTCGCCCGCGAGCTCGTTGAGCACGCACTTTGCGGGATATCCGCACTACCGTGGCCGAAATTGTCAGCCCCGGAAGAAGGAAACCGCCGCGATGCCGCGTTACAAAGTGACCCTGACCCGCACCAGCGTCGAGATCGTCGAGGCCCCCAATCAGTTCCAGGCGGCCATCGTGGCGAACGAGATCGGCGGCGACGGCGCCCAGATCCTGAGTGTGACCCCCGCCGTCGGACGGCCCACCGCGGCGGCCGCCGCCCGCTCCGGAGCCTCGGCGCCCGCCTCCAAGGTGGCGAAGGTGGCCAAGAAGCGCCGCCCGCTGTCGCCCGAGGCGAAGGCGAAGCTGGCCCAGAACCTGGTCAAGGCCCGGGCGGCCCGCGCCGCCAAGCGCAAGGCTACGGCGGCCCCGGCGAAGAAGACGCGCGCCGCCAAGAAGCGCAGCTGAGCCCGGCTCCGGACCCCTCCGGACCCGTTTTCTGGGCCTCGGAACGTCCGGAAGAACCGACATGTGCGCCAGATGGGTACAGTCCTCGTTGCGAGCAGACCGAACTCGTTGGTCTGCCGTGCTGAGAAACGAGTATTCGTGGCACAAGGCACAGTGAAGTTCTTCAATGCAGAAAAGGGATACGGATTCATCTCGCGCGAGCAAGGTGACGATGTGTTCGTCCACTTCTCCGCCATTCAGGGCGACGGCTACAAGAGCCTCGACGAAGGTCAGACCGTCGAGTTCGAGGTCGGCCGGGGCAAGAAGGGCGACGAAGCACAGAACGTCCGCGTGATCTGAAATCACCCGAACGCAAAGGAGCCGCCGAGCGCACACGCGCACGGCGGCTCCTTTCGCGTCCGGAACCGTCTACGCGGCCGCGCGTAAATTCCGATGATGAACATGCCCGCGACGACACGACGCGGTGGCGCCCGCAGCCGGCTCGGGGGCGTCGCCGTCACCCTCGACCCGGAAACGACGAACGCTTCGACACGCACGACCGCGCAGATGGTGCTGTCGATCGACGGTCCGGCGCCGCGCGCGCCCGAGGAGATCCTCGCCGGTGTCGTGCACGTCCCCGACTGGCTCGACCATGTTGCCCAGCAACACCTCGCCGCCGACTTCCAGGCGTGGGCCCTACCGCCCGCGGGGCTCCGGCATCCGCGCGTACCGACCGGTCATCTCATGACTGTGCAGTCGGTGTGCCTGGGATGGCACTGGTTCCCGTACGTGTACTCGCGCTTCGCCGAAGACACCGACGGCGCGCCGGTGAAGCCGTTGCCCGCCAACCTCGTCCGACTCGCGCGAAGCGCGGTCGCCGCCGCCTACGGAGCGGGGAGCCCCGAAGCGATCGCGTACGACCCGGATGCGGCCATCGTCAACCTGTATCCCGAGGGCGCCCGGCTCGGATTGCATCAGGACGGCGAGGAGCCGTCGGACGCACCCGTCGTCACGTTGAGTCTCGGCGACACGTGCACGTTCCGGTTGGCGGGGGCCGATCGGCGGGTCGGACCGTTCACCGACATCGAGATGCGCAGCGGCGACCTGTTGGTGTTCGGACGGGAGAACCGGAGGATCTACCACGGCGTGCCGAAGGTGTTCCCAGGTACGGCCCCCGACGGTCTCGGCCTTCCGCCGGGCCGGCTCAGCATCACCGTGCGCCAGACCGGTTTTTCGTGACAACGGGGCGCGGGCCGGACAGGCCGGTACCGGACCGGGTCGACGCGTTCAACTGGACGGCGATCCAGGCCGATCTCGACGACGTCGGCGTCGGCCTCACTCCCCCGCTGCTCGATCCGACCGAGTGCGACGCGCTCGTCGGGCTCTACGACGAAGGCCCGCGCTTTCGTTCGACCGTCGACATGGCCCGGCACCGGTTCGGCGAAGGCCAGTACCGGTACTTCTCCCACCCGCTGCCCGCGCTGGTAGCCGAACTGCGCGCCGCGTTCTGGCCGCACCTCCTCCCGATCGCGCGCGAGTGGGCCGCGCGTCGCGATCAGGCCGCGTCGTGGCCCGACGACCTCGACGAGTGGCTCGAGCAGTGCCACCATGCCGGACAGACACGACCTACACCGTTGATGCTGCGCTACGAGACCGGCGACTGGAATGCGCTGCACCGCGACCTCTACGGCGACCTCGTGTTCCCGCTGCAGGTGGTCGTCGGGCTCGACAGTCCCGGCGCCGACTTCACCGGTGGCGAGTTCGTCGTGGTGGAGCAACGCCCACGCGCCCAGTCGCGCGCCACCGCTACCGAGATCCCCGCGGGTCACGCGCTCGTCTTCACGACGCGTGATCGGCCGATCCGAACCACGCGGGGCTGGTCGAACGCGTCGGTGCGCCACGGACTCAGCACGGTGCGCAGTGGACGCCGCCACGCGCTCGGCCTCGTGTTCCACGACGCAACCTGATTGTTCGCCGACCTGAACACGACCGCGTCAGCCCGCGCGCTTCTCCGCTTCCGAGATCGCCCACGCGGCGTTGACGAGACCGATGTGGCTGAACGCCTGCGGAAAATTGCCGAGTAGCTCGCCCGTCGTCGTGTCGACCTCTTCGGACAACAGCCCGACGTCGTTCACGAACGCGGCTGCCCGCTCGAAGACCGCTCGGGCCCGCGCCGGCTGATCCGTCAGCGCGAGCGCGTGCGCGAGCCAGAACGTGCAGAGCAGGAACGTTCCCTCTTCGCCGTCGAGCCCGTCCTGCGATCGATACCGGTAGACGAGACCCCGCTCGTCAGTCAGATGCTCCTCGGTCGCGTCGATCGTGGCGAGGAGGCGAGCGTCGTCGGCGGGCAGGAACCCGACGAGAGCCATCACGAGGTTCGACGCGTCGAGCTCGTCAGAACCGAACGACTGCGCGAACGCGCCGGCCTTGTCGCTCCATCCCTGCGCCAACACCGCGGCGTGGATCTCGTCCCGCACTTCCTTCCAGTGCTCGACGTGCTCCTCCGCGTCGAGCCGGTCGGCGAGCGCGACCGCGCGCTCGAGCGCGACCCAGCACATCAACTTCGAGTAGACGAAATCCCGGGGCTCGCCCCGCACCTCCCAGATGCCCTGATCGCGCTCGGTCCACCGCCGCGCGGCCGTGTCGGCGACATCGATCATGAAAGCCTTGATCGCAGGGGCGAGCTCACCGAGATTGTCGGAGAGCCGGTACAGCGCGTTGAGCAACTCGCCGTACACGTCGAGCTGGCGCTGGGTCCAGGCGCCGTTCCCAACCCGCACCGGCGCGCTGTCGCGCCAGCCCGGCAGATGCCCGAGCTCGCGCTCGGTGAGATCCCGTTCGCCACCAATGCCGAACATGATCTGCAGGTCGGCACCACGCCCCACCGACGCCGCGGCCGATGTGGTCACGTACTCGAAGAAGTCATCGGCTTCGTCCGGGCACGCCGCGACCCAGAGCGCTTCGATCGTGAAGCTCGCGTCGCGCACCCACGAGTACCGGTAGTCCCAGTTGCGACTGCCGCCCACCGTCTCCGGAAGTGACGTGGTTGCGGCCGCACAGATCGCGCCGGTCGGCTGATACGACAGCGAGTAGAGCACCCGTCCGGCTTGGTGCACGAGGTCGCGCCACGGTCCGACGTACGTCTGGTGCAACTCCGACCACGATTTCCACGCCGCCGCGGTGTCGGCGATCCGCGTCGCGATCTCGGTCTGGTCCCAGATGCGCGCCGCCTTGCGATCGGAGCGGGTGCAGTGGTCGGTGGCGAAGCCCATTCGCTCCCCGTCGCCCAGCATGAATCGTGCCGTCGCGGTGTTGTCGGCGATCGCGAGCTCGGCCGGGCTCGACAGCACAAGGATGTCGGCGCCACCGAGCGCCATCGCGCCGCCTTCACGAGGGGACACGATCGGATGGATGAGGCCGTACTCCGGCCGGGGCGCCCACTCGAACTCGACCTCGACCGTTCCGCCAGTGCAGGTGGCCTGGCGCAAGATCACGTGCGGTGCGTCCATACCGAGCTCGTGGTGGCGATTGCCGAGACCCGCGGCGAGCGCGTCGACCACGACGAGCGTTCCGGTCGGTGTGTGGAACGTCGTCTCGAGCACCATCGTGCGATCCAGGTAGCGCCGCGACACCGAAGTCGCGCCGACGGCCGCGATCGACCAGTGCCCTGCATCGTCGCCGAGCAGCCGCCCGAACAGCGAAGCACTGTCGAACCGCGGGCAGCACAACCAGTCGATGGAACCGGCTCGACTCACGAGCGCGGCCGAGTGCCGGTCGGAGAGCATGGCGTAGTCGGCAATCGGGATACCGCTCATCGGCGGACGCTACCGGCGACGCGTCGATTGCCGCCGCCTTCCGGTGGGTAGCCGAGAGGGCCGGTGGGTAGCCGAGAAGGAATGCCCGAGCGTGGACGTCGGCGACCGGAGCCGACCCACTCGCAGCTGTTCGAGGAGCACGATGACCACGCACGAGACCTGGCCCGGACGCGCATACCCGCTCGGCGCGACCTACGACGGCGCCGGGACCAACTTCGTCCTGTTCTCCGAGGTCGCAGAACGCGTGCAGCTCTGCCTGTTCGACGACGACGGTACCGAGACGAACGTCGATATCGAAGAGGTCGATGCCTACTGCTGGCACACGTACCTGCCCGCGGTCGGCCCCGGTCAGCGTTACGGATACCGGGTCCACGGCCCGTGGGATCCCGGCGTCGGCATTCGCTGCAATCCTTCCAAGCTGCTCCTCGACCCGTACGCGAAGGCGATCGACGGCGAGGTCGACTGGAACCGGGCGTGCTTCGGCTACGACTTCAACGACGAGGACTCCCGCAACGACGACGACAGCGCGCCGCACGTGCCCAAGAGCGTCGTGCACAACCCGTTCTTCGACTGGGGCAACGACCGGCCGCCCGGCATCGCGCTCCACGAGTCGGTCATCTACGAGGTGCACACCAAAGGCTTCACCGCGCGGCATCCGGGCATTCCCGAAGCGCTGCGCGGCACCTACGCCGGTCTCGGTCACCCGGTCGCGATCGACTATCTGCGCGACCTCGGGGTCACGACCGTCGAACTGCTCCCCGTGCACCAGTTCGTGCACGACTCGCACCTGTTGGAACGCGGCCTGCGCAACTACTGGGGCTACAACTCGATCGGGTTCTTCGCCCCGCACAACGGCTACGCGTCGGGTGGCGGCGGCGAGCAGGTGCAGGAGTTCAAGGCGATGGTCCGGGCCCTGCACGACTCGGGGATCGAGGTGATCCTCGACGTCGTCTACAACCACACCGCCGAAGGGAACCACCTGGGGCCCGTGCTGTCGTTCAAGGGCATCGACAACGCCGCGTACTACCGGCTCGTACCCGACGACGAGCGGCACTACTACGACACGACGGGCACCGGGAACAGCCTGAACGTCCGCCACCCGCGCAGCTTGCAACTCATCATGGACTCTCTGCGCTACTGGGTGAGCGAGATGCACGTCGACGGCTTCCGCTTCGACCTCGCGGCCACGCTCGCCCGGCAGTTCCATGAGGTCGACCGGCTCTCCGCGTTCTTCGACCTCATCCAACAGGACCCCGTAGTGAGTCAGGTCAAGCTCATCGCCGAACCGTGGGACATCGGCGACGGCGGCTACCAGGTCGGCAACTTCCCGCCGGTGTGGTCGGAGTGGAACGGCAAGTACCGCGACACCGTGCGCGACTTCTGGCGGGGCGAAGCCGCGACGTTGCCCGAGCTCGCGTCGCGGTTGACAGGGAGCTCCGACCTCTACCAGGCCGACACCCGGCGCCCGGTCGCGAGCATCAACTTCATCACCGCGCACGATGGCTTCACGCTCGCCGACCTCGTGTCGTACAACGAGAAGCACAACGACGCGAACGGCGAGGACAACAACGACGGCGAGAGTCACAACCGTTCGTGGAACTGTGGCGTCGAAGGCCCGACCGACGATGACGACGTCGTCGCCTGCCGCCGGTTACAGCAGCGCAATTTCCTCGTCACGTTGTTGCTCTCCCAGGGCGTGCCGATGCTGTTAGGCGGCGACGAGATCGGGCGCACGCAGGGCGGCAACAACAACGCCTACTGCCAGGACGACGAGATCTCCTGGTTCGACTGGGAGTCGGTCGACGAAGGACTGCACGCGTTCGTGCGCCAGGTGATCGCGCTGCGCCGCGACCACCCCGTGTTCCGGCGTCGCCATTGGTTCCAGGGCCGGCCCATCCGGGGCACGGTCGACATCGGTTGGTTCCGTCCCGACGGCACCGAAATGGACGACGCCGACTGGGACTCGGGATTCGCGCGATCGGTCGGCCTGTTCCTGAACGGCGACACGATCCGTGAGCGCGATCCGCGTGGCCGACCGGTCATCGACGACTCGTTCCTCGTGATGTTCAATGCGCACGACCAGCGCCTCGACTGGGCCGTCCCGGTGCAATGGGGTGACCGGTGGCAAACCGTCCTCGACACGAGCGGCGAGATCAAGCCCGATGCCGAGGTGCGCCCGGACAAGCCCATCCCGGTCGCGGGCCGGGCTGTGGTCGTCTTGACGAGAGAGCACTGACCC
>JBEPUZ010000073.1:0-17968 GCA_041691275.1 Actinomycetota bacterium
GATTGGGGGTTGAGTCCTCCGGTGAGGTGCCGATCAATTCGCGCGGGACATCTGCACGAACGGCTACCGAGCGAGGATGATCGTGCGTCGAATCCGAGGCCCGCACGACCGGCGCGGGTACGCGATCGTCGAGATGGTGGTGAGCATCACGGTGCTCGCCCTCGTCGCCGGCGTGTTGATCGACATCCTCATCGTGTCGGCCCGCAAACCGAAGTCCGAGGCCGCCGCCCAGGTCTCGCCGGCCGAGTCCGAGTTGACGATCGCGCGCTTCGTGTCGCGGGACGTGCTCCCGTCGTTGTCGGCCACCACGCGCAAGACCGCATGCGGCGTGTTCCAGGCCGCGCTGGTGACCACGCAGAAGTCGACGCCGGCCGCTGCCAACGCCGACGAGACCATCGCATACTCCTTGGGCGCCAACGGTCTGAACCGAACTACGTGTGTGACGGGTCAGATCACCGCGACGACCAAGACCGTGGTGTCCGCCGACGTCGTCGTGTTCTCGGCAACATGCGCACCACCGGGGCAGTGCGGGAGCGTGAACATCGACGTGCAGACCGCGA
Source organism: Actinomycetota bacterium (assembly GCA_041691275.1). Taxonomy (GTDB): domain Bacteria; phylum Actinomycetota; class Acidimicrobiia; order IMCC26256; family PALSA-610; genus PALSA-610. The sequence continues at coordinate 561 of JBEPUZ010000073.1, forward strand.
CCGACAGCGACACGACCCATCCGTTCTCGCTCGACCTCACCCGCAAGCAATAGCTCGGGTCAGGGGCGCGCAGCCGCGGTACGGAGCGAGCGCGCCGCCGCGGCCGCGGCGCCGTTGGCCGCGCTGCGTGCGTCCAGACCGAGCCGGACGAGTCGAGGAATGCGCCACGGCTTCGTGAGCAGGTAGCGGATCGAGGCGCCGACGTTGGGCGTGCCGTCCGGGTTCGCGAGGTCGATGACGTCGGCGGGCGTGACGCCGACGAGATCACTGATCGACCGGATCGCCGACCACGGTACGGCGCGTCGTTCACACACCGCGGCGACCGCCGCCGTCTCCATGTCGACCGCGATGTATCCGTCGGCGACGAGCGCGTCGCGCTCGGCCGGTTGCATGTCGAAGTCGTCGTGCGTGACCAGCCGGCCGCGAGATTGCTCCCCACCCAACGGCGACGGCCGAAACTCGGTGCCCGATGCCTTGTCGACGACGACTTCGGGGAAGACGAGGTCACCGACCTTGCTCGCGCCCATCCCGCCCGCGATGCCGACGACCATGACGTGGTCGATCGCGCCGAGGTCGAGGAGGCGCTCGGTCGCCTGCGCCGCGAGGCGGGTGCCGATGCCGGTCTTGGCGGCGACGAGCTCGATCGAACCGGCCGCACCGGTCCATCCGGCGTCGGTGCGCAGTAACGACAGCGCCTTCGCGAGCGGCTGGAATTCCGACGGCATCGGCGCCAGGAGACCGACGCGAGCGGGACGTTCTCCGGTAGTCATCCCCGAATCATGACGCGCGGCCGGCCCGACGGCGGCCCGACGGGACGCGGGAGCACCGGCCGTGATGCGCGAAGGCCGGCCGGTGTGCCAGCATCGCGCCCATGCTGGCGAACACCACTTCGGGGATCTACAAGACCCTGCTCGTATTGCACATCCTGACTGCGATCGTGGGCCTTGGCGCCGTCGTACTCAACGGCATCTACGCCTCGCAGTCGCAGAAGCGCCCGGGTCCGACCGGCCGGGCAGTCTCGGAGGCGAACTTCTTCGTCTCGAACATCGCCGAGAAGTTCATCTACGCGATCCCGATCTTCGGGATCCTGCTCGTGCTGGCGAGCGACAAGGCCTGGAAGTTCTCGCAGACGTGGATCTGGCTCTCGCTCGTGATCTACGTCGTGGCGATCGGGATCTCCCATTCCGTCCTGATCCCCGGGCACAAGCGGATCAACGCACTCCTCGCCGAGATGGAGCAGGGGCCGCCACCCGCGGGTGGTCCGCCGCCGCAGGCGATCGAGTTGCAGGCGATCGGCAAGAAGATGGCCGCCGCGGGCATGACGCTCAACGTCACGGTCGTCATCTTCTTGGTGTTGATGATCTGGAAACCCGGCGTCGGCTAGCGAGCCGAACTTCAGCGAGCCGAACTTCAGCGAGCGCCGCGCAGCAACTGACCGGGGCGGGCGCCCTGGTCGTCGCCGTCGCACAAGATGACCTCTCCGGACTTCACAGTCGTGAGGTAGCCCCGCGCCCGTTGCACGAAGCGGCGCGCATCACCGGGTAGGTCGTGCACCATCACCGGGCGGTCGAGCTGCACGTGATCGAAGTCGATCACGTTGACGTCGGCGATCTTGCCCGGCTGCAACACGCCGCGGTCGCCGAGGCCGTACAACGACGCGGTGTCGGCCGTCATCTTCTTCACAATCCACTCGAGCGGCAGCCGGTCGTGCGGGCGGTCGCGGGCCCAGTGGGCGAGCATGTACGTGGGCGTGCTCGCGTCACACGTGGTGCCGCAGTGGGCACCGCCGTCGCCGAGACCCCACGCGCTGCTCGGGTGCAACAGCATGTCGCGCACCGCGTCGAGCGAGAAGTTCGTGTAGTTGAGCAACGGACGCAGCACCAGACCGAGACCGTCGTCGGCGAGCAGCGCGTCGTAGAACACGTCCATTGCGGGACGGTTCTCGCGGCGGGCGATACCGGCGACGCTGTTCTCCGGTGCGGGCTCGTAGTCGGGCGTGGCCCCCATCGGGAAGGCGCGCTCGGGATCGAGGAACTGGCGCATCGGCGCGATCGCGTCATCGACCTCGGCCAGCAGCTTCTCCCTGAACGCCGGGTCACGCATCGCCGCGACCTTCTCCGCGAGCGTCGCCCCGCCGATCGGCGCCCACGACGGGCAGTACGCGAACGGGTGGAACGTCTGCAGACCGAGCAACAGGCTGACAGGACGACCGGCAACCTGCGGTCGCACCTGCGCACCTTCGGACACCGCCTGCGCGCACAGATCGAGCATCAGCTTCCACGAGTCTGGGTCGTGGTCGTTCTGCGTGAGCGCGAACGTGACCGGACGCTTGATCGCCGCCGACAGCTTGCGCATCCACGACATCTCGAGCTCGGGCGCAGCGAGGTCCTCACCGAGCGCGCCGGCGGGCGCGAGCTCGAACACGCCGGTGCCGAGCTCACCGAGTACCCGACCGATACCGAACAACTCGTCTTCCGCCGCGAACGTTCCCGGCACCGGATTTCCGTCAATCGCCATGTGCGCGATCGTGCGGCTCGTCGAGAAGCCGAGCGCGCCGGCCTCGATGCCTTCGCGCACGATGCGCGCCATCGCCTCGATGTCGTCGGGGGTCGCGGGCTCGTTCTGCGCGCCGCGGTCGCCCATCACGTAACCGCGCACCGCGCCGTGCGGCACCTGGGCGCCGACGTCGAGCATCTTCGGCGCGCGATCCACTGCGTCGAGGTACTCGGGGTAGTGCTCCCATCCCCACTGGATGCCTTCGGAAAGCGCGGCGCCGGGGATGTCCTCGACGCCTTCCATCAGACCAATGAGCCACGCGTGCTTGTCGGGACGCACCGGCGCGAAGCCGACGCCGCAGTTGCCCATGACGATCGTGGTGACGCCGTGCCAGCACGTCGGGGTGAGCATCGGGTCCCAGGTGACCTGCCCGTCGAAGTGCGTGTGCACGTCGACGAAGCCCGGCGTGACGAGCGCGCCGTCGGCGTCGACGGTCTCGCGCGAAGCACCGTCGACCGCACCGACCTCGGTGATGACGCCACCGGTGATGGCGACGTCGGCGCTGCGGGCCGGGGCGCCGGTCCCGTCGACGACCGAACCACCCTTGATCACGAGATCGTGCATACCGTCACCTCACGCCTACGAGGACAGGGACGAGAAGAATTCCCGTACATCTTGCACCAAGAGATCGGGCTCTTCGAGAGCGGCAAAGTGCCCGCCCCGGTCGAAACGGGTGTACCGCACCAGGTTGAAGCCCGATTCCGCATAGCCCCTAGGGATCCGGAAGATCTCGGCCGGGAACACGGCCGTCGCCGTCGGCACGGTCACGTAGTCGGCGGTAGGGCCGAAATGGCCCGTCCGCTGCGACTCACAGTAGAGACGGATCGAGGAATTGATCGTGTTCGTCACCCAATACAGGGTGAGGTTGGTGAGCAGTTGGTCGCGCGTGACCGCGTCTTCCGGGCTCCCGTCGTTATCGGTCCAGACGAGGAACTTCTCGACGATCCAACCCGCGAGGCCCGCGGGCGAATCGGTGAGCCCGTAGCCCAACGTCTGCGGGTTCTTGCCCTGGATCTCCTGATACGCGGCGCCGGTGGTCATGAACGCCCCGGCCGCGCCGATGTCGGCGATCTCGTCGTCGTCGAGCGCGATGCCGCTCGCGTCGGCGGGAAACGCCAAGAGCATGTTGGAGTGCAGACCGATCATGTGGTCAGCATCGATCACCGCGAGACGCGCCGACACCATCGCGCCCCAGTCGCCGCCCTGCGCGCCGTAACGGTCGTAGCCGAGCCGCGCCATCAACGTCTTCCAGGCCTCCGCGACGCGATGCACGTCCCAACCCGGTTCGGTCGTCGGACCCGACCATCCGTAGCCGGGCAACGACGGCGCGACCACGTGGAAGTCGGCGCGCAGCGGTTCGATCACGTCGAGGAACTCGGCGACCGAACCCGGCCATCCGTGCGTGATGATCAACGGCAACGCGTCGGGGTTGTCGGAGCGCGCGTGGATGAAGTGGATCTGTTGCCCGTCGATGTCGGTGAGGAAATGCGGCCAGCGATTGAACCGGTCTTCCTGCGCGCGCCAGTCGAAGGTCTTCTGCCAGGAGTCGCAGAGATCCCGGAGGTACGCGAGATCGGTGCCGTAACCCCAGCCGCTGCCGGAGATCTGGTCGGGCCAGCGCGTGCGCGCCAGTCGGTCCTTCAGGTCGTCGAGGACGTCCTGCGGGACGTCGACACGGAACGGTCGGATGTCGTCGCTCGCCATGGGCGGCGACGCTACAACGTCGGAACTCGCGGCTACGACGCGATCTGTTGCGGCATCGGTGCGCGGAGCAGCGACGAAGCGCCCACATCCCAACGGCCGAGCAGGTGCGCGGCGAACCGGCCTTCGATCTCGGCGAGAGCGCGAGCGCCGAACAACACTTGCCCCGCGAGCGCCGGCTCCTGATCGACGAGGCCTGCGACCATGTCGTCGAGCGCGACGTGCTGGTGCACGGTATCGGCGCTGACATGCACGTCGTAGAAGCGCCGCGCAACTTCCGGGACACCCAAGCGGGCGAGGGTCTTGGCATACCGACCCATCGGGCCGACCGACGTCATCTCGAACAACGCGAGGTGCCCGACGCACGCGGCGCGCCAGGCGCGGTGCAACCCGAACATCGACACGAGGTTGTCCGTCGCCAGCGTCGTTCCGGGCACGACGTCGATATAGGCACCGAGGGTGGGATCGAGGCCGAAGGCGCACATCGTCGTCGCGAAGAGCTCGGCGTGCATCGCTTCGGTCACGCCGTCGCCGTATTCGTCCTTCTGGATCGTCACCATCGCGGCCTTGGCCCGACCCCGCATCCGCGGAATCGCCCACGTGTGCGGGTCCGCTTCCTTGCGCTGGTAGATCGAGCGGTGGACGAGGAACTCGCGCATCTGCAGGCGCGTGCCCCGCTCGTAGAGGAAGCCCGACAGCGACGGGCCGCCGCCCGTGGTCAGATCGAGCAACGCGGGCGCGAGCTCGGCGACACCGGTCTCGGGGACGGGACCGATCTCGTCGACGATGCGTTCGACGAATCGCCGCTCCAGCTCCCGGCGTGCGGCGAGGAGCGCGGGTTCCCATTCCCACGCGTCGTCGACATCTGCGAACGACGAGTAGTGCAGCTCGTAGCAACACCAGAGCGCGAGCTGCACGTCGTGGTCGTCGAGCAAGTCGACGGCGTCGAGGCGCGGCAGCCGCAACGGCCCGGGCCCGTCGCCGAGTGCGTCGATAATGGCCTCGCTGATGTCCCCGCGGGGGGTCGGGAGAAGCGGCGGACGATCGGGCACGGGGCTCAGGTACCCGTCCGGGGCGGCTTGAAACCCGCAGGTGCCGACGCCGGCAGCGTTTAGATTCACGGGCGTGACCCTCGACCCGTTCGCACCGTTCCGCCTCGACGACAAGGTCGTGATCGTCACCGGCGCGAGTGCGGGGCTCGGGGCTCGTTTCGCCCGGGTGCTCGACGCGGCCGGAGCCCGCGTGGTGCTCGCCGCCCGCCGCGCCGAGCGGCTCGAGCAGCTCGCCCTGGAGCTGCGGGACGCGCACGTCGTCGCGTGCGACCTCGCCCTCGACGGCGCCGCGGAGTCGTTGGTCGCGGCGACGCTCGCGCACTACGGCCGGGTCGACGTCCTGGTGAACAACGCCGGTACGAGCCTGCCCACGCCCGCGTTCGACGAGACGACCGACAAGTTCTCGGCGACGCTGCGGATCAACCTCGTCGCACCGTTCGAGCTGGCCCGTGAATGCGCCCGGGCGATGGTCGGTCTGGAGACCGGCGGGGCAATCGTCAACGTCGCGTCGATCTGGGGTCTCGTCGGCGTCGGGCAGATCCCCGAGGCGGGCTACGCGGCGTCGAAGGGTGGGCTGGTGAACCTGACCCGCGAGCTCGGTGCGCAGTGGGCCCGGCGAGGAGTGCGGGTGAACTGTCTCGCACCCGGCTGGTTCCGCAGCGAGATGACCGAGGGACTCATGTTCGGCGACGAGAACGCGGAGCGTTGGATGCGTCAACGCACCCCGATGGGGCGTGGCGGCGAGGAGCACGAGCTCGACGGCGCCCTGCTTTTCCTCGCGAGCGACGCCAGCAGCTTCCTCACCGGCCAGGTCGTCTGCGTCGACGGCGGCTGGACCACCGTCTAACCCGTCAACTCCACCAACAGTTGTGCGACTTTTCCGCCCGCCGGGCGGTTTTCTCGCTCAACAGTTGGTGGAGCTTTCGGGGTCTCGGACGTTCTAGACGGCGGCTTTTTCGAGGATGTGGACGGCGCAGGCGGAGCCGAGGCCGATCACATGCGTGAGCCCGACCTTGGCGCCTTCGATCTGGCGGTCGCCCGCCTCGCCGCGCAGGTGCGTCGACACCTCGTACACGTTCGCAATCCCGGTCGCACCGATCGGGTGACCCTTCGAGATGAGCCCACCGCTGACGTTGACGGGGGTCTTGCCGTCGCGCCAGGGCCCGCGCTCGTCGATGAACTTCCCGGCTTCGCCCGGCGCGCAGAGCTGCAGGTTGTCGTAGTGGATGAGCTCGGCGGTGGCGAAGCAGTCGTGCAACTCCACCAGGTCGAGATCCTCCGGACCGACGCCGGCGGCCTCGTACGCCTGCTTGGCCGCGTTCCGGGTGAGGGTGTTGACGTCGGGCTGCACCTGCGCGTGCTCGGTCCAGGGGTCGGTGGTGAGCGTCGACGCGCTGATCTTCACCGCGCGTCGCTGCTGCTCCTTCGACAACGTGCGCAGCTTCTCTTCACTGACCAGCACGACCGCGGCCGACCCGTCGGTATTCGGGCAGCACATGAGCAACGTGTTCGGGTAGCTCATCATCTCGGCCGCCATGACCTCGTCGAGCGTGAACTGCTTCTGGTAATGCGCGAGCGGGTTCAACGTGGAGTGCGCGTGGTTCTTCTCCGCGACCTTGGCGAACTGCTCGAAGTCGACGCTACCGTTCTCGTATGCGTACTCCATGCCCGCCTGCGCGAACACGCCCGGCATCAGGCCCGTGCCGAGCACGCCCTCGACCTGCATGACCGAGCCGTAACGACCGCTCGGCTCATAGACCTTGCGCCCGCGGTCGCCCTTGCCGCCCGCACCGAGCAGACCGCCCTTGCCCATCTGCTCCACGCCGACGGCGAGACCCATGTCGGCCTCGCCCGCCTTGATGGTGAGCAGCACCGTGCGCAGCGCGGTCGCACCGGTCGCGCACGCGTTGGCGACGTTGTAGACGGGGATGCCGGTCTGGCCGATCTGCTTCTGCAACTGCTGTCCGACTCCGGCCATCGCGTTGAAGAGGCTGCCGCAGCCGAGCACTTCCATGTCGTGGATGGTGACGTCGGCGTCTTTCATCGCGCCGAGCGCGGACTCGCTCGCGAGATCGATGAGATCCTTGTCGCCGTGCCGACCGAACTTGGTCATGTGCGTGCCGAGGATCCAGACATTGTCGGTGTTGTCGCCACTCATGTCGGTGCGCCTTTCAGAGATCGGAAGTCAGGAGGTCGGCTCGAAGGCGAATGCGATCGCCTCGGTGCCGTCGTCGTCGGTGCCCGCCGCGAATGTCAACATCTTCACGGCCATGCCGAGCTTGACGTGATCGGGGTCGGGCGGGATGTTCGAGAGATTCGCCTTGACGGTGCCGCCGCCTTCGAGATCGACGAGCACCGACACGTAGGGAACGGGCACACCGGGGACGCCGCGGTTCACGATCGTGAACGAACGGACGACACCCTTGGTTGCGAGCTTCTTGCGCCGGAACTCGGTGCCGCCGCCCTTGGCGTCGGCGTTGCGTCGGTCGAAGTAGAGCGCCCCGGAGCCGACCGCCTCCCAGGCCACGAGATGCGGCGGACCATCGTCGATGGCCAGGTAGTCGACGATCGGAATCTGCTTGCCCATTGCGAAACCTCCACCACGATGCGAGGACCGGAGATTATCCCCGGAGCACAGTCCACTCCCCGGGCGCGAAGATGGGTCCTCGCGAGCGTGGCGGAATTGGCAGACGCGCCGGGTTTAGGTCCCGGTCTCGAAAGAGGTGGGAGTTCGAGTCTCCCCGTTCGCACAAGCGGCTGGCAAAGGGTTTTTCGGGACTGAGCGGACTCAGGCCTACTGCACGGACGGTCAAAAATGGGCGTTGCTAACGCCATGCTAACGGCGCTACGTTGCACTGGTTGTGAAGGGCCATTTCAAAAAGCGCGGCGCGTCTTGGTACTTCTGGATCGAGCTCGAGCCCGGTCCTGACGGCGCGCGTAGACAGATGTCGCGAGGTGGCTTCAGAACGCGCAAGGAGGCCGAGCGCGCGTTCGCGGAGGTCCGGGACGAAGTTCGCCGCGGCATGTTCGTGGAGCCGTCGAAACTGACGCTGACTCGCTTCTTGGACGAGGAGTGGTTTCCGGGGATCCGTGCGAGCGTGCGGCCGACGACGTGGGAGCACTACAACCGCTCATTCCGCAACTACGTCCGCCCGACGCTCGGCCGGACGCTTCTCCCGAATGTGACACCGGCACGACTCAACGCCTTCTACGCGGACCTGCTCGAGTCGGGCCGCTGCAACGGCGACGCGTCGACACCCGGCCTGTCCCCGAAGACGGTGAAACACGTGCACACCATGCTGCACAAGGCGCTCGAGGACGCCGTTCGCTGGGGTCACCTCCCACGCAACCCGGTTTCGCTCGCGACACCACCCCAGCCGCGGACGCCGGAGATGAAAGTCTGGACTCCCGAGCAGCTGCGCGAGTTCCTCGATCATGCTCGTTCAGATCGATTGTTTGCAGCGTGGCTCCTCATCGTGACGACTGGGATGCGGCGAGGGGAGGTTCTCGGCCTCTCGTGGGACCACGTCGATCTGTCGCGCGGCCGGGTATCCGTCGTCCGAAATCTGACCGTCGTGCGGTACGACCGCGTCGAGTTCTCGGAGCCGAAGACAGCGAAGGGCCGACGATCCATCGCGCTCGATCGCGCAACCGTCGAGGCCCTCAAGGCGCACCGCGTACGTCAGCAGGAGGAACAGCTCGCGGCGGGAGCGCTGTGGCAGAACGGCGGACTCGTGTTCAGCCGCGAAGACGGGAGCCCGATCCATCCGCAGCGCTTCACGAGCTGGTTTCGGATCCTGGGCCGCGACGCGGGGTTGCCCAGGATCCGGCTGCACGATCTGCGACACAGCTACGCGACCGCGGCGCTGAGCGCGGGCATACCCGCGAAGGTCGTGAGCGAGCGTTTGGGGCACGCGAGCATCGCGATCACCCTCGACACCTACTCGCACGTGAATCCCGCCATGCAAGAGGAAGCGGCCGACACCGTCGCCCGATTGATTCTCGGCGACACGTCGCCTGCGCGCCGTCGCAAGCCTGCGTAGTTCCTCGCATTCGATCCGCAGTACCTGCCGGTCATAGCTCGATCTCGATGCCGCGGTCACATTGTTGACCGCGCCCGAGGGAGTCGCGCGCGACGTCGAGTTGATCCGCATCGCGGGCGAAGGTCGCCGCTGCCTGGTGCCAGGCGGCGCCTGCGACGTGTTCTGTTGGACAGACGCCAAACGGACGGCGCGCGTCGGTGATGTCGTGTTCGATGCGGTAGGTCTCGACGTCTCGGACGATGTTGTTCCATTGGCGCCGGCCTGGCGGGTCGGTGGGTCTGAGGCCGAGTTGTTGGAGGTAGGCGGGCGGTTCGTGGGCGATGCTCTCGACGAGCTTGTCGAGTCGGTCGCGGATGGCGCGGTCGATGACGAAGACTTCGTCGAGGCTGTTTCGGTTGTGAGTCTCGCGCGCATGTTGGTCGTGGTGGGCTTGTTCAAGCGCGTGGTCGATCCGGCGGATTGCCGTGGTGGCTTGGTCGTGGGCGCGTTCGGCGGCGAGGCGTGCGATGTCGTGCTCGCGGCGGTGGCGGACGGGTCGCTTGCGTTCGAGGACGTGTTGCGCGCTGTCGAGGGCGTTGATCTGGTCCTGGCGTTCGCGTTCGAGCGCCCGGATGTCGGCCTTGCGGTCGGGGATCGCTAATCGGCCGTCGTCGATACGGGCGCGGCTTCGGTAGAGGAGCTTGAGGTCTTCGCGGAGGGGGTTGGTTTCGATGTGGTGATCGATCGCGAGTCGTTCGCGTCGGTCGGGTTGGAGCGCGGCTGCGAGTTGTGCGCTCGGGTCGGGGGTGTCGCGTTCGAGGTGGTGGGCCTCGGGATCGGCTGGTGGTTGGGCGACGAGGTAGATGCGGTTGTCGGTACGGCCGCGTGAGAGCGCGGTGTAGCCGGCTTGGCGGTCGAGGGTGTCGCTGGCGAGGACGAGGCAACGATCGACGGTGATGCCTTGGCTTTTGTGGATGGTGAGCGCGTACCCGTAGCGGACGTGGCCGGCGTCGAGGTAACGGGCCGGGAGTTCGTGCGTCGCACCGTCGTCGGTGCGGATCGTGATCGAGCGGTTCTCGGCGTCGAGGTCGGTGACGGTGCCGATGGTCCCGTTGCGGACCCCGATACGGCGGTCGTTGCGTACGCACAGGACACGGTCACCGGCCTGGAAGGTGAGGTCGTCGATGTGGAGAGCAGGTCCGGTGATGGTGCCGTTGCGGGTGAGGTGTCGCCGGCCGCGTTGGTTGAGGTCGTCGACGTCGTAGCGGCGTTCGGCGAGCATGACGACGTGATCACCGGCGAGGGTGGCGGCGTGCCAGTCGGCGGCCATCTGGTTGCGGACGTCGATCGCAGTGTCCGCGACGAGGACCCGGTCGTGGGCGTTGTAGCCGTCGAACGCGTCAGCGACCCGCCCGGCACGCAGATCGGCGAGCGCTTCACGTTCCCAGACGTGTTGTTGGCGGCGGTTCTCGGTGAGGGCAATGGGCGGGAGCCGGAAAGCGAGCCCGTTGAGGAGACCACCGGCGTCGATCGCGTCGAGCTGGTGGGGATCGCCGACCATGACCACCTTCGCGCCCGCGTCGTGTGCCGCGTCCAAAAGTGGGACGAGGCCGCGGGTGGAGGCCATCGCGGCTTCGTCGATCACCACCACCGTCCGCGGGTCGAACCGGAGGGTCCCGTTCGCGAGTTGGAGTGTCCGGAGCGCGATGGTGTCGGAGCCGATACCGGTTTGGGTTTGGAGTTGCGCGGCGGCGGTCGCGGCGAGCGCGGCACCGATGACGTGGTAGCCGCCGTGACGCCACGCGTCCGCGGCGGCGTCGAGCGAGAACGTCTTGCCGGTCCCGGCCGCGGCGACGATGACATCGATCCCGTTGCCCGAGGTGGTGATCGCCGCGACCGCCGCTACTTGTTCGGGTGAAAGCTCGGGCCGGGCGTCGAGCGCCCTGCGGAGATGAAGCTCGGCGACAACACCGGCGCCAGCATCGACGGCGTCGAGGGCCGTGTCGACGAGGCGGTGTTCGAGCGCGACGAGCTCGGCGGTCGAGTACTTCGGGTAGGGGTCGCGGTCTTGGAGGGCGACCACGCGTCCGTCGGCAAGGGTTCGGTCGGCGAGTGCCTCGATCGTGGCGATGGTTGCGCCGGCGGGGAGTTGTTCGCACCAGCCACGCAGCAGAGCCCGGCGATCGAACGTCGTCGACTGCTCGGTGAGGCCGTGCGCCCCCAACAACACGTCGGTCGCTGCGTGTTCGTCGGCCGCGGTGATCGGGACGGGCAGTTCTTGGCCGATCGCGGTGAGGGTTTCGGGGGCGTGGCCGGCTTCGAGGGCCTGGTCGTGCCACCGGTCGCGTAACGCGCCGATGTCGACGCCGTAGTCCTTGGCCTGGCGGGTCTCGAGCGCCGCGACCCGCGCCGCGCGGGGCGAGTGGTTCCCGCGGGCGTCGAGCTCGTCTTGGATCTCGCGCCGTCGGGTCGAGAACACCGCGCACAGCTCGGCCGGGATGCCGATGATCTCACCCGCGCCTTTGTGGACCGGACCCCATTCGACACCGAGATGGGCGTTGAGTTCGTGACGGAGTTGGGCCTTGTAGAGGTAGCCGGCGGTGCGGGCCTGCCAGAAGATCGGACCGCCATGCAATGTGCGCCACCGGCCGTCGTCGCAACGGGTCAGGTTCGCGACGAGGACATGGGTGTGGAGTTGCGGATCCCCGGCGCGGCTCGTTCGGTGCACGAACCCCGCCGCGACGAAGCCGTCGGCGGCGATGTGTTCGACGCCGTCGATCCCTCGCCGGGACATGCATGCTTCGCGTTCGAGCCAGCCGAGCGCGGCGTCGACGGCCCGGTCGTGCGCGGCGCGCACTGCGCGGACGGTGTCGGGATCTCCGAGTCCGTAGATCACGGACACGGACTTCGGTGCCGAGAACGTGAGATCGAAACCCGGGACCCGGTCCTTGCGGGCCTGGATCAACCGGGTCCCGTCCACCGGGCTGCGGCCTTCGAGCACAGCCCGCAGGCCTGGCGCGTCGACGTCACCCTCGAGGCCGAGCAGTACGGAGGCGGAGCCCATCCACCGGCCCGGTGTTTCGCCGTGGCCGAGGTAGTAGTCCTCGACGCCTTGGGCGACGGAGTCGAGGTAGTAGCCCTCTTGGCCGGCGCCGAGCTTGCTGCAACTCAGCACGGCAGTTTCCGACGGGTTGACGCGACCGGCGGGGCCGTGTCCTGCATCGACGATGCATCGGTGTGCCAAACATTTCGGGTCGTGATTCGACGTGCAACGGGGCGCCAGGTGCAGTTATCGCGGATCGGCAGAGAGGCGACGAGCGCGCTTGTCGAGCGGCGTGGGATTTGCTTGCTGATCATGAGTGCTCATCGAACAGGTTCGGCGTGTCGTCGGCCGCGAGGACGGGACGCGCACGAGTCGCCGCGGGGGAAGGGCGAACGGGTTCGGCGATCGACGCGGAAGGCGCCGTATGCGTGCCGTGCAGCACCGCGATCCGGACTTCGTAACGGCTGCGGGCGAACCGGGCCGATCGCTCGTCGCGCTCGACATGCGCGGCGATGAGTCCAGCTCGGCGGAGTTTCGAGAGCGCGGCAGCCGCCCGGTCCTTCCCGATCCCCAAACTGGCTGCGAGATCACGGGCGTTGCCGTAGGTCATCCACCGACCCGAGTCGTCGACGGCTCCGCCGAGCGCGAGCACCTCGAGCACCGACCACGGCGCCACACCGATCTCACGCCGCACCTCGGCCGACCCGGCATCCACCCGCAGCTCGACCCTGCCGTCGCCGTTGATCACGACGACCATGCCGGCATTCACGCCGCCGCCGGGCCATCCGTCGGCGCCCGCAGGAGCGTGTCGATCGCGTGCCAGGGCACGACAATCCGACGGCCCAGCCGCACATGCGCGAGCTCGCCTCGCGCTACCAGCCCGTAGGCATGCGTGCGCGAAATGCCGAGCAGCCGCGCCGCCTCCGGGACACTCAACACCAACACCCGACCTGCCTCGTCCACCACGACCTCCGTCTCGCGAGCCCAACAAGACGGATAAGCGCGCCAGCGGACCCAAACGCGTCAAAAAATCTGGCGCGGCCCCAAAGAAATTTGGAGACGAGTCAGACCTCGTCCGCCTGGTCGTCCCGAGTCCGTGCCGGCACTGCTGATCGAGGCGCGGTGCGGGTGTCGAAAGCTGCCCGGACATGCACGCGACGACGAGCACATCTCGCGTCCGCTACCACCGACCACTCAACAAGAGTCTGCACACCAAGTCTGCGCAGCAGGACTGCACCGACCGAAACCTCGGATCGCTCTGCACCCACGAGGCATCCGCACCACCTGCCGTTGGCGGCCACGACAGATCACCTCGTACCGCCCCGGCAACAGAAGGGGGAAAGCGGCCGCGATGAGGCGCACGACATGGGCAACCTCACGCGCGTTCTGTGCGGTCCGTGTCCCGGCCGAAGCGTCCCCGATCGGCAGTCATGTACGTCCCCGCCGCTCGATGGAATCGGCGTGCCCCTGCAACAGCACCGCGGCATGGCGCAGAAGAGCAGCGTTTCGCTCCGCGCTCGGATTCGCATACGCGAACTCGGAACGAACCGATTCTTGACCGTCGCCGAGGAGAACGACCTCGATCCGCACGAGTTCCGCTTGGGGCTGATCGATCTCGCTCACGATCGGTTCGACGTACTTGCGGACCTCTTCCCAATCTGACGTAGCCACGCGTACAGGCTGCCCGATCGAACGCCGCGCGGCTAATACCGATCGATGGCAGTTATGGCGTGGACGCTGGGTTGTGTCTGCGGGCTACGGAGCGTTGTGGAGCGGGAAAGCACCGTTTTTTATGCCCGGACAACTCGTCAAGCCAGCGGGGGCGGAACCGCGATAGTGACGAAACTGGGCGTTCCACTGCGCCAGTGCGGCGGGATCGTGCGGTCTTGGTGGAAACCCAAACAAGTACAACGTGTAGGCGTTGGCGGTGAGTGGATTGAAGCCTTTTGGCACGAGCAACTCTTGGCCGCCAAGGTCTCCTCTCAGGACGGTTGCCGCTCCAGGGCTTGGCGTAGCACTCCTCGCGCCGTCGGGTCTGAGGTAGTACGCAACCACGAGCTTCTCGGGCACGCATTTCGGAGTCGGGTCGGCCTTGGCCTTCACCTTCACGATCGGAGTTACCGTTGTTGTCGCGGCTGGCTGGCGCTGCGAAACGGTTGTTGTCGAGCCACCACAACCCACCGCGATCGCGGCGAACGTCAACACGGTGATGGCGCTCGCGGGCACGCAGACTGGTCGATATGCCATAGGACTACGACGTTCGACGGGCCCGGTCGGTTCCATCGGTCACCCGCACATATTGCCCGATCTCGCCCCAACACGGCGAGTACCCGATCGATGCTCCTATGCGTCTTCTGGGCAGCGGGCGAGTGCGTTCGGAACGAAATCGTCCATCTCCATTTGTCTGGCGAGGTCGAGCATCTCGCTTCGCTCATCGTTCGTAACACGCGCCCCTGCATCGCCCAACGCCTCGGCGAGCGTCTCCAGCGCGAGTCCCTGCTCGTTGTGATCGATGAACTCGTGCACGAAGTCCTGCGTCTGGAGATCGACGCGGTCGCCCATCCGAATCAGCAGGCCCATCAACTGCCCGTTCAGTGCCTCTGTCGGGCCCGCGTCCATCGCGCACAGAATGCCCGCTCTGGGACGCTTATGGAAGCCAGCTCAGAGGTCGAACCTGCGGGATGATGCGAGTTCCCCGCAGATCGCCGCGGCTGGCCGGCCCGTCCTTTCGGCGGCGATTCTGATCATGATCGCCGCGGCCTGGAAGGCGTAGAAGTCGAGATCCTGGACTCGCCACCAGAACGCGGCTGCGTCGTAGTCCGGGACAATCCCACCGTGCAGAGCGACCGCGAGTTCGACGGCGACCCGACTCTTGTTATGCGCGGTGTTCCCGCGGATAGTCCATTCCGGGAGATATCGCCGGTGAGCATCGGTCAACGACACCGGCGTCGCCCGGGTCGCCCCCGCGAGCGTTAGAGCATCAGCCGCTATCTCGACGAGCACATTGGCTGGGAACGGGAACGCGTACTCGAGGTACGGGACGAGCTCATCAAGCACGTCATGGAGTCGAGCGTCTCGAGCGATCCCGGCCAGCACGACGCGCGCCACCTCAAGTTGCTCAACGTCGGTCGCCCTCGGTGGCTTCACCACGTGACAACGCTACGCCCCGAACAACGCCCTCCGGATCGACTTGCCCTCGCATAACCGTCCCAGAGCGGGCAATATGGGCGCGTGGCGGTTCATCGCTGGTGGGTCGTTTCGGGTGCGATTCTGACCGTTGCGATCGTCGTCGGAGTCGCCTGGTCGCAGGATGCGTCGGGTGGTCGCCACGTGGCACTCCCCACAACGCCGACGACGTCCGAGTGGTGTGTGCCGGTGTCGCATGCTGCGGTCATCGCGAGGTTTGTTCACGGTGACGGCGCCCCTCGTAGGGCGAAGGTGCGAGCGAAGTTGTTCGGCACCGACTACTGGGCCGTCGAGGTCGAAGGATCACCGAGCGATCTGCCGCGATTGCGCGATACGCCGGTCGGGTGGGTTGTCTACGACGTGGATGCGCACACGGGCGATCTCAAGGGTGCAAGTGCCGGGCCGCCTGGCTCGATGCCCACGGACTGGGACTCGCTCCCCAATCGCACGAGCAGCTGCTGATCGGGCGCACCGAACTGCCTTTCGGCGCTCGCAAGATCACGCCGGATCGGGCATTGTGCGCTCGCGACAGGCGTCTCGGACTCTCGATCTCACTTGCAGATATCGGGCAAGTTTCGATGCAGGGTCGTGCGCGGCGCCAGCGTGAGTGACAAGGATGTCGTCCCGCTGTCGTGGTCGTCGTACGCACCGACGATCACGTAGTCACCCGGCGGAAGCTGTAGCTGGAACGGCTGGTTCTCGTTGACGTGTACGCGTCTTGCCACGGAAGTTGGAAGAACCTCCTGATAGCCGTCTGCGACCTTGCGAAGCCCGGTCTTGCCCCGAAGAGCGGTCACCGTTCCGGCTGCATACGGTGGCGTCCGAGCGCCGCGTGCGACTGAGCCGACGCATGGTTCGATGTATCCGGTGACGACGCTGGTCTTTGATTCACCGGAGCAGCCTGCGACGACCAGGATGCTCATGCAGCCAGCAACGAGGGCCGATCTCACAAGCGTCATTGTTGCATCAGACGAGATACGCATGCGTCCGGTTCCGACGAGACGCCAGAACTGCCAATCGGCATTCGATTCAACAAGAAGAATCGGGCATCATGCATTCCGTGAAAGAGCCTGGCCGGGACGCCCACCTACAACTACAACACGTGTCGATGTGGGAAGCGATGAAGGCGTCGAGTAGCTGTCCAGTCTGCGGCGAACCGGCCGAATCGAAACACCATCTACCCGGTTGCGACTTCATGAAGAAGCGCGCAATCGGCATGGGAACCGTGCTCGGCGTTCCGCTCGTTGTTGGTGTCTCGATTCTCGGCGGGGTCATCTGGACGATCCTGGTCGTCCTCACTCTCCTGGTAGGACTTTGGTGGGTCGCTCAGCGGGCTAACTCGGGTCCGGCCGCGACGCCATAATTGCCGATCGGGACGACGCTCTACTCGTTCGTGTCCGGGTGTTCGATCGGTCGGAGTTCAAGCCCTCGCATTCGAGCGTTTCTGAGCGCGGCCGCGACGCCAGGACCCATGAGAGTGAGCGGATGCTGCTCGTCGCCACTGCCAAAGACCTGATCGGTTCTCAGGAACTGATCGGGCAGCGGACAAGGCGGGTCTACGAGCATGACCGGCGTCGCGCCCGCGATCTGCGTCCACCGTCCGCACTCAACGCACCAGTGCGTGAAGCGGGTCGCGCGCCGTTTACTGTCGAAGGTGAGCGATTGCTCGACGCTCAGGCGAAACCAACCGCGTTGCGATGGAAGCGGCGTATACACCGCACCGGCAAAGTGCTTGGCCGCCGCCCGGAAGTTGTCCGAGACGACTACGCAACCGTCGTAGGTAATCGAGATGTCTGAATCGCCCTGGGTTGGGTGGAGACTCTTCGGTTTGGTTTCCTAGCCTTTGAT
>JBEPUZ010000074.1:0-17910 GCA_041691275.1 Actinomycetota bacterium
AGATTTGTATAAGAGACAGAGGCCCAACACATCGTAGGGCCCAAGGCTCCCGCCGAGTCTCCGAGGCCCAACAATAGGGCCGTCCGCTTTGGACCGGCGACCGCGATGCGCGGGCGCATTGCCCATCCGCGACACTGAATCGGATGTCGTCGATCGATCCGTCGTTGTTCTACACCGGACTGGTGGCCGAGCTCTACGCCCCGCTGCGGTCCGCCGTACCCGACCCCGAGCCGTACGCGCGCTTCGTCGCGCGGTGGGGAGAACCGGCGCTCGAGCTCGGCTGCGGCGACGGCGACCCCCTGCTCGACCTTCGGTCGCAGGGCTTGGAGGTGGATGGGCTGGATTCGTCGCCCGACATGCTCGCTCGATGCCGGCTCGCGGCGGCCGCACGTGGACTCGACGTCGTCCTTCACGAACAGGCCGTGCAGTCCATGGCGCTCGGCCGAAGATACCGCTCGATCTTTTTCGCGGGACCGACCTTCAACCTGCTGCCCGACGACGCCGCTGCATCAGACGCACTCGTCGCGATTCGCGAACACCTCGAACCTGAGGGTGCCGCACTCGTTCCGTTGTTCGTACCGGAGCCGACCCCGAACGACGTGCTCGGTCGGCCTCGGGTGAAACGGGGTATCGACGGTGCGGAGATGCGCGTCACCGCCGTCTCCGAAACGCGCGACGAATCGAGCCGCTGCCAGACGACGACGATGCGCTACGAGCACGTCACGGCTACGAGCATGCTCGTCGACGACCGACCGTGGCTCCTGCACTGGCACACCCAGGCCGGCTTTCGGGAGCTCGCGGGTTCTGCCGGTCTCGCGGTCAGGAGCATGCGTACGCCTCGGGGCGCGCACGCGGAGGAACACGATCAGGCTTACGTCGCCGTCGTGGTGCGCTCAGTCGGCGAGTGACCGGCTGATCTCGACTTCGAGCCCGGAAACCCGGGGCATCGCGGTGAGCGGATCGACATCGTCGCCGCCGCTGGTGAGGTCGCCGGGACTTGCGCCCGCGTGACCGTGGGTCATCGACACGACGCCGGCGCGCACGGTCGGGTCGGTGACGAACGACGCTTCGACTCGCCCGTACTCCGACTCGACTCCGATGCTTCCGTTCGCATCGCGGTCGACCCCTGGGTTGACGCGCACTACCGGTCCGGTCGCGTTGGCGCCGTACGCGACCGAGTTGCTCCACGCCATCTCCCGGCGCGGGGCTAGGAGGAACGGCGCGGGAACGGGATCGGAGTACTCGGCCAGCCGCTCGATCAAGCGTGCCGGTGCGATCGACCAACGACCGTCGGGCAGCAGTTCTTCGCGAACCCATCCGAGCTCGATGGGCGTGTCGAGACCGCGAGGGCCGGCCGCGAACACGGCGTCGGCGTCGAGGGTCGAGTGCTCGAGTACGCCCCGGAGGTAGTCCTCGTCGCGAAGATCGTCGGGGTGCGTCACTCCCGCGGTATCCCTCCCCATCGCCCGGTTCAACATGGCGAACATCCACCACACCGGTCGGCGCTCGGCGACGGGCTCGACGACCGGACCGGTCGACTGCATCCCCGATCGGAGCGCGGTGAGCTCGGCGAGCGTGATGTCGGCCCGTTCCAGTTGTCCAGTCGCGGGTAACACGTGCGTCGCGATCTCGGTGAGCAGGTTCTCGGCAACATCGACGACGACCAGTACGTCGAGGGTCCGTAGGGCCGCAAGGAGTCGGGCCGGCTGCGGGAACGCGCTCAACGGGTTGCCGCCCGTGACGAAGAGCGCCCGGATGTTCCCCGACTCGATCTCGTCGACGAGCGCGACGGCTGGGAGCTGCCCCACGACGCGCGGAAGCTCGGGCCGGCTCGGCGCGACAGGAAGGGGCGATGGGTTCGATCGGCGACGCCGGGGACGGAGTCGATGCACGACGCCGCGGTTGAAGTGCATCCCGCCGGCGCGGTCGAGTGATCCCGAAGCGATGAGGACTACCCAACGGAGCCACTCCGCGAGAATGCCGTCGCGCGACATGGTGACCCCCGTGCCGCAGTGCAGTGCCACCCGGCCCGGGTGCTCCCGAACCTCGTCGACGAGCTGCTCGATCAGCGCGGGGTCGACGTCGGCGACGCGCGCGGCGCGTTCGATCGTGAAATCGGCAAGCGCTCGCCGGAGCGCGACGACCTCTTCGGCGTCGCAGTGTTCGCGCAGCTCGTGCTCATCGGCACCTGCTTCGAGGAGTGCGTTCGCGACGGCCGCGAGCACTGCGATGTCGGCGCCGGGCAGTACCGGTACGTAGACGTCGGCGATCGCCGCGGTCTCGGTGCGTCGAGGATCGAGCACCCACACGCGGCCACCCGCGGCGCGGTACCCGCGTAGGTAGCGAATCGGATCCGGCAGCGACGTGCCGTAGCCGTGGGAGACAACGGGGTTGCTGCCGACGAAGATCGTGAGACCCGGACCGGTCGGATCCCAGATCGGGTTGAGCATTGGTTGGCTCGTGACCAGCTCGGCGGCGACGAGCGCCGGCGCGTTATCGACCGTGACCGCGGTGAAGAACGAACGACTGGCGATGGAGGGAAGCCACGAGCCCGCGGCGACCTGCCCTGCGGCGTCGTAGGCGAGCCCGGTCGCGAGGTACAGCGCGATCGCGTCAGGACCGCCGGCGTGGATGATCGTTCCGAGTCGCGGCGCAAGGTCGGTGAACAGCTCGTCCCAGCTGACGTCACGGTCCCCCAGCCGCGGTCGATCGAGCCGGCCGGACGCGTGATGCCACGCCGCGAGCCCTCGTCCCTTGGAGCACACGTATCCGCGGGAGACCGGATGCTCGTCGTCGCCCCGTACGCGCACGACTCGGTCACCGTCGACGGTGACGACGATGCCGCAGGCCGCGGCGCAGATCCGGCAGTACGACAGCTCCTCGCGCTCCACTACCGCGCTGACACCGAGAGCTGATCCGCAGGGGTCCAACAGCAATGCGTTCCGCTCGATATCCGCGCGGGGAGCGCGACTCGTGCAATCGGACCGGCCGCCACGTCGGTTGCCGCGAACACCTGGCACTCCGAACAGTCGTTGTTCATGTCGGTCACGAGCGTGACGAGATAGCCGTCGTCCTCGGCGGTACCGCCGACGCGTGGCGCGAACGCGGTCTCGCTCGCGAACACCCCTTCGTCGAATCGATAGCCGACTTCGGTGCCGCTCTGCACGTCGGCCTTCACGATGCCGTCGAAGAGAAACCACCCCGGCACACCCGTCATCGCGTATGTGAAACGGTACGGACGTCCGGCATGACCGGCGTTCAGCATTCCGAACTCCATGGTGGTGTCGGAGAGCCGCGCTTCTGTGGTCGCGCCCGTCTTCAGGTTGAACCGCCATCGATGCAGGTGGGGCTGCATCCGATCGAGGGCGAGGAACCGGAACATGGCTTCGAGCTTCCCGCCGCCGGCGCGTCGCTTGGGCGCAGGGTCACCTTCGAAGAAGCCGTCGAGTACGATCTCGTCGCCTTCTTCCCAGGCGTTGACCCAGTGCAACACGTACGTCGGGTCGGCCTCGAACCACCTGATCTCGGCGGTGCCGCCGCGACGCGGAATGATCGCGAACCGCGTCGGCATCTCGGGGTGGAACCGCGCCGCGTAGAGATCGCGTTCGAGGAGCTCCGGATCCCAGAAGAGCGGGCAGTCGTTGAGGATGGCGTAGTGCTCGGTGAACGCCATGTCGTGCGGGAGCCGCGGGCCCGGCAGGGGCACGTCGACGTAGTGGACCAGTTCCCGTTCGGGACTGACGACGCCGTAGTGAAGGTACGGGGCGCGGGTCGAGTAGCTGAAGAACAGCAACTCGCCGGTGCGCTCGTCGACCTTCGTGTGCGCGGAGACGCCTTCGTCCGTCGGGAACCGACCGTTCCACGTCTCGCGCCCGTGCTGCTCGAGCGTGAGCGGGGACAGCGAGTACAGGTCACCGCATTGATAGAAGCTCGTGAGCGCGCGCCCGGCGTGCACCACCACGTCGGTGCTCGACGCGTCCTTCATCCGACCCCGGGCACCCCAGCCGTCGGTTCGCTCCGACCGCGCCGGTGACTCCGCGAGACCCGCCCACAACGAGCGTCCGGCGTCCGCTTCCGCAACGAATCCGACCGTGCGCACGAAGCGATTCCGATAGTCGGCGTGACCGTCGTGGAAGTGCACCGAGTGCAGCATGCCGTCGCCGTCGAACGGATGGTACGTACCGATCGCTTCGTGGACAGGGTTCTCGGTGTTCCGCAGGTAGACGCCGGCGAGGTCGGTGGGGATCTCGCCGATCACGTCGAGGTCGAACGCGTCGTACTCGACCAGGTTCGGACGCCACGCGCCCGTGCGGTACGGATGTTCGTCGTTCTCGGGCAGGGTCGAGCGAGTCCGACCGGCGATCTCGACGCGCATCAGATCTCCCGTCCGGCTGTCGTGCATACAGCGTAGGCATGTCGCTCTCCCTCGGTGCTGTCGAGTGTGCGCCCTTGACCGGGGGAACGCGAATACCTAACTTTTTGGCCCATTCGTCTCATAGCGGTACCGATGTGCGGGGGAACGATGCGGGGTCGTCTCGGACGGGGTCGCCTGGGGAATTGTCGGTGCCGTGGTGTGGTGATCGCGCTGTCGTCGTGCACGTATCACGACCTTGCGGCCGTGAGCGAGAACTCGGGCAAGACGCCGTGGTCGTGTACGTCGACCGAGGAGATCCCGGTCACGCAGGGTCCCGCCGTCGGAAACGTGGACTACTACGTGGGCACGCACAAGGCGCCGCTCTCGAGTGCGGACTGCGTCGCGATGTCCGCCCAGTTCGACTTGGCCAAGGCCTACGCCCTGCAGTGGCCGACCGAGGGGGCGGCGGAAGCCGACGGTTGGCGCGAGGCGACGCCGTACATCAACGGCATGGGCACGCATCACATCCGGGGCGGTATCACGCCCGCGATGCTCGCCGACCCGTCGTTCAACCAGGACGACTCGACCTGCACGGCCGAAAGCGGTATCAACGTCAACATGTTGATCTTCTACATGCTGCACGTCTTGATTCTCGACGACATGCAGTTCCAGCCCGACGTCTTCGCAGGGATGATGCCGTGCATCTCGAATGGCACCGCGGTGCACGACCCGAAGAACGCGTGTCACACCTCTCGGGCCTGACGTGACGCCCTATGACGAGAGCGGGATCTGCTTCTCGGGCGCGCCCGCAGGTCCGTACCGTTTGATCGCGTAGCCAGTTTCCGAAGGCTGCTCGGTGACTGGAGATCGGATGGTTGTCGTGGACGCGATGAACAGGTATCGAGTCGTGGTGTGGTCGACCGGCGGCGTCGGGTCGATCGCGGTCGCGGCGATCGCCGACCGACCGGATCTCGATCTCGTCGGTGTGTGGGTCCACGATCCCGACAAGGTCGGTCGCGACGCCGGGGAGCTCGCCGGTATCGCTCCGATCGGACTACCGGCAACTGCGGACTCCGACGCATTGTTCGAGCTCGGACCGGACTGCGTCTGTTACGCGGCGTCGGGCGAATCACGTCCGACCGAGGCCGTCGACGATCTCTGCCGGATGCTCGCGGCAGGAATGAACGTGGTAACCACCTCGGTTCCCGGTCTCCTCTATCCGCCGGGCTTCGATGCCAGTGAGGTCGCGCGTCTCGAGCATGCGTGTCGTATAGGGCGCGCGTCGTTGTACGTGAGCGGTATCGAGCCCGGCTTTGCCGGCGACCATCTCGTGCTCACGCTGGCGACGATGTCGAACCGCATCCGCTCGATACGGACGCAGGAGATCTTCGGGTACGAGCAGTACCCCGTTGCGTTCACGATGTTCGAAGTCTTCGGCTTCGGTAAGCCCTTCGAGCATCGCTGCCTGATGGAGCTGCCCGGCGTGCAGACGAGTGCGTGGGGGCCGCCGGTGCAACTCGTCGCCGATCAACTCGGGGTGGTGCTGAGCGAGATCCGCGAGACGTACGCGAAACGCGTGACGGAACGGCGCCTCGATGTCGCCGCGGGAACGATCGAAGCCGGGACCGTAGGCGCGGTGCGCTTCGAGACCATCGGCGTGGTCGACGGGCGCGACGCGATCGTGATCGAGCACGTCAACCGCATGGCCCCCGATCTTGCACCCGATTGGCCGACCGCGCGCGATGGCACCTACCGGATCGCGATCGACGGAGAACCGAGCCTGAGCTGCGAGTTACAACTCGGCGCCGCCGAGACGTTCACACACGAAGGAATGGTCGCCACCACGATGCGCGTCGTGAACGCGATCCCGTACGTGTGCGCGGCCGATCCCGGGATCGCGACGTCGACGAGTCTGCCCCTCACGCTCCCCGGGAGCGCGTTCGATCCGGGGGCGACGTCAGCGCGCGGCTGATCTCAGATCTCCTCCCAGATCCCGAATGCCTTCCAGATCTGCTTGGTGACGGGAGTGACGAGGCCGAGCTCGCTCGCGAGCAGGCGAACCTTTCGCAGTGACGTGCGCACCGCGGCGTGATGCGCCGGGTTCTTCCCGTAAGCTTCGCGGAGCACCGCCTTCGGGATTCCGTAGGTCTTCACGATCTCGGACGACGGACGCAGCATGAGCTGCGACATCACGCCGAGTATCAGCGGCGTCTCTATTGCAAGTGCGCGCCGCCGCCGAGGACTCAGTTCGGGCACGTTGTTCTTGAGGTAGTGCCGTGCGAACGAGAGATGACGCGCCTCTTCGGTGACGTGGATACGCATGATCCGTTCGAGCAGCGGATGTACCGGATCATCACTGCGAAGGGCTTCGCGTTGCACGTGGTCGATCGGGTCTTCGCCGCCGAGGACGAACATGAAGAAGAGCGTCGGGAACACCCGGCCGAGGCGCATGACCCGTCGCGAGGCGAGCTTGATGATCGCGGGCATGCCGCCGACGTCGAAGCCGGCCCGGTTGACGAACTCCTGGAACATGAGGCTGTGCTGGGCCTCTTCGATGACCTCGTGGTACGCGTACCGGAACTCGGGAGTGCCGTTCGGGAGCTCCGACGCGAACTCGAGCAGGCCCCGCTTCAGGATGCTCTCGAACTGCAGCCCCGTCTTCATCTGGCTGGCGATGATGTGCAGGCCGAGCCGTGACTGCGTCGACGCCGGCAGGGCGCGGTACCAGGCCGTGCTCGCGAGCGGGTTGTCAGAGCCGAGCTTCCACACTGGGTCGTCGGGGTCGATGCGGAATCGTTCGTCGTCCCACGTCACGTCGGCGTAGGCGTCGAAGTGCTTCGTCACCGATTGCTGGTTCAACCGGGCGAGCAACGACGCCCAGACGGTCGACTTCTGCTCAACGGCGAGGTCGGTCGCGGTCATCTTCGCTCCTGTTCCTCGGGCGGGGGTGACCGGTGAGTCACCTTCTATGCTCGTTATGCTGACCGATGGGTCACCAGCTGTCAAGGAAGCAGGAACCGGTGGCCACCGAGCGCTTGAGCAAGGACGATCGTCGCACCGCGATTCTCGCGGCGGCAGGCCGGGTCTTCACCGAGAAGGGCTTCGAGGCGACCCGCATGGACGACGTCGCCGGGGCCGCCGGCATCGCCAAAGGGCTGCTCTACAAGCACTTCACCTCGAAGGACGCCCTGTTCGAGGCGCTCGTTGATCGCCAGGGCGCGATCTACGTCGCCGAACTGCGGCGCCTGCTCGACACGACCGACCTGGCCGGCAGTCCCTTCGAGGCGACCCGGAAGGGTCTCGCGCTCTGGCTCCGGCAGTTCTCCAGCGACCCGGGCACGTTCCAGTTGAGCGACCCCGGCACGCACGGCGCCTACGACCGGCTCCGGGATCGCATGCGCGCCGTGATCGCGGAAGCCATCCACACTGTCGAGCCGACGATCGATTCCGGGAGTGAGTGGCTCGCAGCCGCGGCGGTGCAGGGTGCGGCCGAAGCCGTCGCACTCGCGTGGCGCAGCCGCCAGGCCGAGGTCACCGAGCAGCAAGCTAACGACGTGCTGGCCGTGTTCTGCTGGGGCGGCCTGACGTCGCTTCAACAGCACGCAACGCAGCGTCCGTGATCACGTCGCGCTCGATCGGAAAGGCGGCCTGCCCGGCCGCGACCCGTGCGCGACGAGCCACTCGATCATCGCGGGCTGCTCGGCGTGCCGGGCCGCGTCAAGCGGTGTCTCGCCCGACCACGGCGCAATCCAGTTGACGTCGGCGCCCCGCTCGAACAAGAAGCGAGCCGCGTCGAGCTCGCCGGCCCGCGCCGCGTTCCAGAATCCACCGGTGACGTCTTCTGCGGGCGGTGGCGGGTCGGCGGCGAACGACGATGTTGCCGAGCTCCTCCTTCGCCAGGTCGCGCGCGATCGGAAATCCGACCCGCCCGGCCGCGCCCGTCACCACGATCCGCGAGCCGCGCAGCGTCATCGCGATGAACGCTATTCGGAGTCGGTCGGCGGTTGCGCTCGACGGCTACGAGGAAGCACGGACCTCTTGCACGAGCCAGCCGTTGCCGTCGGGATCGTCGAACGAGAAGAATGTGTTGTAGTCCTGGCGCTCGGGATCGGGTCCGTCGGTCTGGCCGGTCTCGGTGAAGTGGTAGAGGTCGCTCGCCTCGAGCCCGCGCCCCACGAGCTCGGTGCGCGCGGCTTCGATGTCGGTCACGACGAGATGCAGTCCACCCAGTGATCCGGCGGCGTCGAAGTTCTTCATCAACGCGATCGAGCACGACGATCCGGGTGGCTCGAGCTGTACGACGCGGAAGTCGCCGGCCTGGTGGTCGACGTGCAGACCGAATCCCACCTGGTCCATGTAGAACGCCTTCGAGACGTCGACGTCGGCGACGGGAACCACGATCAGCTCGAGCTTGAGGTCCACGATCAGTCTCCCGTTCCGTTGCTTGCGTTTCCGCGGTCGGTGCCGTTCCAGAAGTCGTCGATGCCGAGCAGCCCGCGGTAGCGGCCGTCCTCGGTCACCGCGACCCATGCGCTGTGGCGCTCGAGCATGAGTGCGAGCGCGTCCTGGAGGGGACGGTCGTGGCCGACCTCGGGAACTGCGACCGGAACGTCGTTCGCTCGTGTCAACACGGTGATGCCGCCGCCATCCGCTGCGTTCGCGGCTCTATCGACGAGGACGACGAGGGGAGCGCCTTCCAGCGCCGCCTTGGCCGCGACCAGATCGGTCGCGGTCGGAGGCGTGTGCAGCGCCGTGAGATCGACGTGCGTGATGCGCAATCGTTTGAGCGCGCGATCGCGTCCGACGAAATCGGCGACGAAATCGTTTGCCGGCGCCGCGAGCAGGCGGTCGGGCGGGTCGTACTGCGCCAGGTGGCCGCCGACCTGCAGGATCGCGATCCGGTCGCCCATCTTCACGGCTTCGTCGATGTCGTGAGTCACGAACACGATCGTCTTGCGCAACGTCTGCTGCAGGCGCAGGAACTCGTCCTGCAGTTGTGTGCGGGTCACGGGGTCGATCGCACCGAAGGGTTCGTCCATCAACATGATCGGAGGATCGGCTGCGAGGGCGCGGGCGACTCCGACACGCTGGCGCTGGCCGCCCGAGAGCTCGCTCGGGTACCGGTTGCGGTACTCGTCGGCGGGAAGCCCGACGATCGTGAGCAACTCGTCGACGCGCGCTTCGGTGCGCTTCTTGTCCCATCCCAACAAGCGGGGCACCGTCGCCACGTTGGTGCCGACGGTCTGGTGCGGGAACAACCCGACCTGTTGGATCACGTAGCCGATGCGGCGGCGCAGCTCGACCACGTCGACCTTCATGATGTCGTCACCGTCAACGAGGATGCGCCCGCCGGTCGGCTCGATCAGCCGGTTGATCATGCGCAGGATCGTCGTCTTCCCGCATCCGGAAGGGCCGACGAGAATGCAAACCTCGCCGTCGGGAACCTCGAGGCTGAGGTCGTCGACCGCGAGGAGCCCGTTCGCATATTGCTTGCGCACAGACTCCAGCCGGATCACTGGGGAGGGACGGTACCATCGGTCCCTTGCTCGCGGCAGTGCTGGCGAACGGCCCGAACTCGTGGGTCTGGTGGTCGTGGATTCCCGCCCACCAACACGAGATCTACGCGTACCTGCGAGAGCACATGGCGCTCACCGCGATCTCGGTGTTCCTCGGGATCGTCATCGCGCTCCCGCTCGCGATCCTGGCCGCGCGGCGTCGTTCCGTGGCCGCGGCCGTGATCCCGGTCGTGAACGCGATCTACACGATTCCGTCGGTCGCGCTGCTCGCTCTGCTGCTCCCGACGACGGGAACGGGACGTACGCCC
Source organism: Actinomycetota bacterium (assembly GCA_041691275.1). GTDB lineage: Bacteria > Actinomycetota > Acidimicrobiia > IMCC26256 > PALSA-610 > PALSA-610. The sequence goes on from JBEPUZ010000074.1 coordinate 10,179, forward strand.
GCCGTCATCGCGCTGACGCTCTACAGCCTGGCGATCCTGGTGCGAAACACGCTCGAAGGCCTGCGTGGAGTGCCGGGCGAAGTCTTGGATGCCGCCGACGGGATGGGGTACACGCCAGTCCGTCGCCTCCTCCGGGTGGAGCTACCGCTGGCGTTGCCCGCCATCGTCGCCGGGATCCGGCTCGCGACGGTCTCGACGATCGGGCTCGTCACCGTCACGTTCATCGTCGACCAGGGCGGCCTCGGCCGTTTCATCCAGGACGGCTACCAGCGCGACTTCCACACCCCCCTCGTCGTCGGCATCGTCCTTTCGGTCGCGCTCGCCGTCGTAGCCGACCTGATCCTCGTGCGGGTCGAGCGGCTCGTCTCGCCGTGGCGCACCCGGGCGGGTCGGTAGAGGCGACCGGTGCATTTCCTGCATTTCCTCATCGAGGTGTGGCACTGGCTCACGGCCGCCGACCAGTGGCGCGGTGGCGACGGGGTGCCGCACCTGCTCGCGAACCACGTGCGGATCTCGATCTCGTCGTTGGTCGTGTCGACTGCGATCGCGGTGCCGCTCGGTGCGTGGCTCGGGCATCGCCGGGTCGGCGGGGTGGTCGCGATCAACATCGCGAACATCGGACGCGCGATCCCGATCTACGCCTTGCTCGTACTCGCAGTACAGATCTTCGGCATCACGAGTCCGACGGGGTTCGGGTGGACGGGTTCCTTCGTGGCGTTCGTGCCCTTGGTGCTCCTCGGCATCCCGCCGATGCTGACGAACAGCTACATCGGCGTGCGCGAAGTCGGTGACGAGCTCGTCGACGCGGCGCGGGGGATGGGGCTCTCGGAGGGCGAGATCCTGCGCCGTGTCGAGATACCTGTGGCGATGCCACTGATCATGGCGGGTATCCGAACCGCCATGGTCGGGATAGTGGCGACGGCCACCTTGGCCTCTTTTACCGGTGTCGACACGTTGGCGACGCCCATCTACATCGGTCTGAACACCAACGACAACGTCGCGGTCTTCGGCGGTGCCGTGCTCGTGGCGTTGCTCGCGGTTGTCGCCGACCTCGCGCTTGCAGTGGTGCAACGCGCGGTGGTGTCGCCAGGCTTGCGGGAACGGCGCAATCGCCGCCGTCGGGTCGTGGTCGTGCTTCCCCCTGCCGCCTAGGGTGCAGCGCACGCTTTCCTGAATTCCAATGAAGTCATAACGGCATCACGCCGGATACGCCCAATACGCCAAATATGAAGGAGCACATCCATGCGTCGGAACGCCCGACCGCGTTTCCCCGGCCTCGCGCTGGGCGCAATGTTGGTTGCATTGACTCTGATTCTCGCCGCGTGTGGGAGCAGCAGTAAGACGTCGTCGACGACCTCGACCTCCGCCAGTACCGCGAAGACGAAGGTCATTGTCGGTCAGAAGGACTTCGCGGGTGCACAACTGCTCTCGCAGCTGTACGGACAGGCACTCGCCGCGAAGAACTTCTCGGTGTCATACACGAACCTCGGTCCGACCGAGGTCACGTATCCCGCGCTGGAGAAGGGCACGATCGACCTCTACGGCGAATACCAGGGCACGCTGCTCACGTACCTGAAGGGTGCGCCTACCGCGGACGCTTCGGCGGTGAACACCGCGCTGAAGGCGAAGATCGGCAGCGCGGTCAAGGTGTCGAGCGCGTCGACCGCACTCGACGCCAACGGCTTCTACGTGACGAAGAAAACCGCGACCCAGTACAACCTGAGCAAGGTGTCCGACCTCACTGCGGTCGCGTCAAAGCTCACGTTCGGCGGTCCCGCCGAGTGTGCGACGCGCCCGCTGTGCCTCGGTGACACCGAGCAGCAGCTGTACAACCTGAAGTTCAAGTCGGTGAAGAAGCTCGACGCAGGTGGTCCGATCACCGTGAAGGCGTTGCAGGACAACAGCATCCAGGTCGGCCTGCTCTTCACGGGAAGCAGCGTGATCGACCCCGACTTCCAGTTGCTCACCGACGACAAAGGTCTGCAGCCTGCCGACGATGCCATCGCCGTGTGGCGTTCGTCGGTCGACAGTCCTGCGCTCCAAACGGTCATCGACTCGGTGAACGCGAAGCTCACGACCAAGGCGTACAACACGATGGCGCTGAAGATCTTCAACGACAAGCAGGATCCCTCGGCGGTCGCCAAGGACTTCTTGTCGCAGAACGGTCTCGGCTGACCTGAGCACCCGAACTGAGAGACGCGATGACGGCGGGTCGGTCGTATGGACCGACCCGCCGTGTCGTTGCGAGACCGTACGACAGGTCGGGTCAGCCGTGGGTGAACAGCGGCTTCGAGACGGCGACGAGCTCACCGCCCGTCAACGTCGGCGCGGCGCGGCCGTCGACGCGCACCTCGGCGTCGGCGCAGCCGGTGTCGTCGATCGATACGACGACGTCGGGTCGGGCCGTACGTGACGGGGCAAAGCTCAGCGTGTACACGTCCGGGTTGCCGAACGCGGCGGGGCAGTGCCGGATGCCGACCTCCACCGTCGATTTCTCGAAGGCAGCGACCAGCTGGGCAACCATGGGCGGGGCGACTACGACAATTGTCGTGAGTCGGTGAGGATCGCTCGCGAGCTCACGAGACGCGACCACGACGATGTCTCGCGCAGGGATGTGCGGATGGCGCGGTCCCCAGATGACGATCGCGTCGACGCGCAGGATCGACGTGGCCGCATCGGCTGCCGTCACCGAGTATTCGATCTCCGCGGACACGATGAGATCGCCAGTGATGTTCGCGACCGGCTGTTCCACGAAATAGGCGATCGTGTTCCCGGCTGTCACCGAGCCGTTCGCTCCGCCCGATGACGTTCCCGGACTCGGGTGACTCTGCAGGTACGCGGCGACGTCCGGAGCCGGTGTCGGCACCGCGAACTGACGATGGTGGTCGACCAACGTCGCCGCGCGCGGCGACGTCGCGGGGCCGGCCAGGATCGAGGGAGTCGCTGTAGTCGAGACGCGGGCGCCCGGTGGCAGCGTGGCCCGGTCGAGGAGCTCGTCGGCGAGCGCGGCTGCGGTCGCGCGGTCAGAGAGCGCGGGTGCTGTCGTCGTCGAAGGAGTGGGCCGCACCTCGACGGCCGGTCGTGGCGAGCGGTCGCGCGTGGCCGCGAAGACGCCCACGCCCAGGACAACCGCGACCACGAGCGCGATTGCGACCAACACGCTCGCCCGTGCTCGGGGCCGCTTCGCTGCGGTCGGCGCAGGTTCCCGGACGGTGTCGAACTCGTCGGCTAAGTGCGCACTCACGCGCTCGAGGAGTCCGGTGGGCAGGGCGGCATCCGCCTCGTTCAACGCGTTGCGCACGATGTCATCGATCATCGTCGGGCTCCTCCAACATCGTCCGGAGCGCGGTGAGTGCGCGTCGTTGCAGCGAATCGATGGCGCCGGCGCGTTTGCCGAGCAGCTTGGCGACCTCGGCGAGGGGGAGATCGTCGACGAAACGCAGGGCGATCACGGCCCGCTGCATCGCCGGCAGCCGCTGGATGGTCGCCAGCACTGTTTCGGAATCGGCGCCGGTGACGAACGAAGCGTCGGACCGGCGCTGTCGGGCGAATCGTTCGAGGCTCCGGGTCTCGCGGTCGAGCTTGCGGAACGCATCGATCGACTTGTTGCGGGCGACGGTCAGCAGCCAGGGCAGCGTGACGTCATCGGATCTGCCCGCCTTCCACGTCCGGAGGGCAGCGGAGAAAGTCTCTTGCAGCAGGTCTTCCGCCCGCGTCCCGTCCCCCGAGCACGTCTTGTACAGGTATGCGTACACCGCGGGCGCGGTGCGGCGGTAACGGTCGAGGAAGGCGTCCCGATCCGTCGTCGCTGTTGCCTCCACACCTGGAAGACGCACGTCACCGCCGGAATTCGTCGCGAGGCGGAGCCTAGAGGCGCGAACCAGCCGTCGCTCTGATCGGGTTCTGTACGGGCGCAGGCCGCTCGAGCGGCCACAATCGTCGCGAATGAGTGCCTCGGTGTGGACGCAGATCGACGCGGGGGTCGCGCTTGCGCTGGGCGTGATCGTCGAGACCGCGGCCGCCCGGAAGTTCCAACGCCCGCGGGTGATCGCGCTGACGCTCGAACGGCTCGAACCCGCGCTGGTCGGGAAGCGGAGGCTCACCCTCCGACTGGCCTCGCTGATCGCCGCGTACGAGGCGATCGTCGCAGTGGGGGTGGTCGCGACCCGCGGTCTGATCGGATTCGTCTTCGCCTGCGGAATGCTGGTGGCGTGCGTCGGCTTTCTCGCCGCGCTCGTGCGGGCGATCCAGCAGAGCGTCCCGTGCGCGTGCTTCGGACAGCTCGGTCGCACGGCCGCGGGTGGCCGCGAGATCGGGCGCGGCTTCGTACTCGTCGCGGGTGCGGGATTACTCGTAGGGCACCGCGCCGCGGCCGCGCACGCGAGCTACGGCGCGGGTCCGATAGCGGTGGTCGCGTTCGTCGGCGTGTTCGTCTTGATCCTGGTCGGCCAGCGCGTCGGTACCGCGCTACGGCCCGGCATCGAGTTTCGTGGCGACGTCGACGCCGACGCGCGGTCTCTCTCGAGATCGTTGCGCAGTCTCGCCGGCGTCGACAACGACCTCTACAGCACCGAGAGCTGAACGGCGCTACGCCAGCGGGAAGTAGCCGGGCACCGACGCGTGGGGTGTGTCGAGGTACACCTTGGCTTCCGGTGGTCCCGAGAACCGGCCGTGGCTCCACCGCACCTCGACGTGTCCTTCGACGGTGCGTTCCGCGCGCGTGTGGCGTTCGCGCACGACGGCACGCCACGTCACCATCGGTTGACCCCCAGAGCGGGGTTCGACTTCGAAGGCGCGGAGCTCGAATTGGCGGCGCCAGTCCCAGGGTGTCGCGATCCGGAGCCGCAGAAAGCCGTTCGCAGCCGCGCCGAGCACGAAGTAGGGCGCGCTCCCGATCCGGAGCAGCCGCCACAACATCGACTCGGCGTCGTTCCCGATCGCGTCGCGCCAACGCTGGGCTGACATCTCGGCGACGCGGCCGACCATCGTCTCGTAGGCGCCCAACGTCTCCGCGGGCCAGCCGTCGCGGAGCCGACGCCCGAGGTCGCGCCGGACCTGCTTGTCGGCGGTCTCGAGGAGCTCGGGCAGGTGTCGCTCGTCGGCGAGGGCGGTGCGGACGCCTCGGTAGAGGGCCCGGTGCTCGGCGCCCGCGACCTCGTCGAACCAGTCGGCACCGCGCCGGCCGTGACCGCCCGCGAGTTGACGCACGAAGAGGTGATGGGGCGACGCGTTGACGACGATCTTCGAGAGGTACTTGCAGCTGACGAAGTACACGTGGTCGATGAGGAGATCGGCGGGGACGACCTCGTCGCCGGGGGAACGATGCGCCCCCTTCCACTCGACGACCAACGGCGCGCGACCTCGGAGCCCGTCTCGCGCGGCGAGGAACGCGCGCCCGTTCATGAGCGCGGCGGTGAAGATGTCGGGGTGTTGGCGTTCCTTCCACGCCCGCAGCAACGACTCGTAGTCGGTGGGCGTGACGTTTACCAGCGCGGCGGGCGCGGCCACGAGCGCGCTTTCGACATCGTCGAAGCCGAGCATTCCCAACCCGGTGACGACCTCGGTGATCGTCGTCCGGAGATCGGCCACTACGTGTGCCCACCTGCCGCGTACTTGCGCAACCGCTCGTAGCCGGCGGTCGATCGCATCTCGATCACGTCGAACACGATGTCCTCGGACTTGCGGATGGCGACGTCGCCCTCGCTGCCCGGTCGGGGCGCGTGCGACGTGAGGAACACGATCGGCCCTTTGACGTTCTGGGCGAGTACATGCGCGCGTCCGAGCGACTTCCACACCGTGTCGGTGCGCAACAGACCGCCACGCGTGCTCGTGAACGCGCCGGAAACGTCGAAGTACCACTCGATGTCGTCAGCGTCGGTGGCGATGAAGTTGATCACGACACCGGTGCCCCGCACCCGCTGGTTCTTGGCGACGATGGTGAAGCCGGTCTCCTTCAGCAGCTCTTCGGCGAGGGCCTGCGCGGCCTTGCCCTCGCGCGACGCGCGGGCCTGGAAGTCGGCGCTGTCGTCGTCGGGCAAGGGGACCGACGTCTCGCGTTCGACGACGGGCGCGGGTGTGGCGCCGCCCTCGTCGCGCACGCGCAGGCGCGCGATGTCGACGTAGGTCGGGTCGAGGTCGTAACCCGCAAAACGGCGATCGAGACGCGCCGCCGCGACCAGTGTCGAGCCCGACCCCATGAATGGATCGAGCACGAGGTCGCCTTCGTAGGTGTACAGCCGGATCAGACGCTCCGGGAGCTCGATCGGAAACGGCGCCGGATGCGAGACGCGACGCGCGCTCTCGGGCGGAATGTCCCAGACGTCGAGCGTGGCAGCCATGAACTCGTCGGCATCGATCGTGCTCGCCGACGGCAGGCCGAGGTTCTCCCGTTCGGGGCGGCCCTTGGCCCGATCGAAGCGGCCCTTGCTCGCGATGATCACGCGCTCGGTGATGTCGCGCACGACCGGGTTGGCCGCTTTGCGGAACGAGCCCCAGGCACAGTTCCCCGCGGCGCCTTCGCCCTTGCGCCAGATGATCTCGCCGCGCAGGAGCAACTTGAGATCGTCCTGCAGGATGCGGATCACGTCGGCGGACAGACTGCGGTACGGCTTGCGGCCCAGATTCGCGACGTTGACCGCGATGCGCCCGCCCGGCTCGAGCTTGCGCACGCATTCGGCGAACACGGCTCGGAGCATGTCGAGGTACTCGAGATAAGAGGCGGGGACGCCTTCGCGCGCGAGCTCTTCCTCGTACTGCTTGCCCGCGAAGTACGGCGGTGACGTGACGACGAGCGCGACCGAGTTGTCGAGGATCGAGTCCATGTGGGCGGCGTCGCCCTCGACGAACGGCTCCGCGAGCACGTACGGATGGGGAACCGTGTCGTCGCCGGAGACGGTGGGCGCCTCGAAGCGCTCGTAGAACGCGGAGGCGTCGTGGCTCTCGCGCTTGCCGACACCGAAGTTCGAGGTGGAAGTGCCGCCTTTGGGGCCGCGCTTCTTCGGTGTCGTCATCGGGTCGCAGCCTACGCGCCGCCTGTGCCAGTCAGCGGGTGTCCGGGCTGCTCATCGGGTGTAGGTGCCGACGAGCACGCCTCTTGCGATCGCGTCGCCTTCGATCTGGGGCAGGGCCTGGATCGAGCTCGGCGCGGAGCAATCAGGTCCGTTCGATGTGTCGTCGTTGTCCGAGCAGATGTAGTCGTTCAAGGCGTAGACGGTGAAGTGGTAGTGGTGCGTGCTCCCGGTGGGTGGGCAGGGCGGCGTCCAGCCGCGCGTCCCACCGGTGTTGTCGAGCTCGCTGACGTTGGCGGCATGGTCGGGGACGCTCCCGGGCTTGGCGGGCAGTTGGATGACCAGCCAGTGCAGGAAGTGGTTCGCGTCGGGATCGTCGACCACGACCGCGACGGATTTCGTCAAGGCGGGTACCGCGCCCCAGCTGATGGTCGGCGCGGTCCCGGTTCCGTCGCAGCTGTTCGCCCTCGGGATCGCGCCGTTGTTCACGAACGCGGTGCTCGTCACCGTGATGTCGGTCGGGACCTTGATCGTGTCGAGCGCGCCCGTGTCCTTCGACGTGCTGCCGCCACACCCCGCCAACACCAGCGCGACAACGACGGCTACGAGCGCCGCGCGTGAAGGAGTGCGGACGAAGCGCAGCGCAGCGGAGCCCGAGGGAGCCATGGAGGTGCGGACGAAGCGCAGCGCAGCGGAGCCCGAGGGAGCCATGGAGGTGCGGACGA
>JBEPUZ010000075.1:0-17921 GCA_041691275.1 Actinomycetota bacterium
CGAGGAGCTTGAGACGCTGCGCGATATCGAGCGCGCCGCGGGTGCGCTGTTCGCCGATATCGGCCTCGCTGCCGTCGCGGCCGACGATCCCGACACCGTCGAGATGCTCACCGAGTATCTGTACGCAAGTCGGATCTGGCTGATCACGAGCAACAACGACACGCCTGTGGGCTACGGGTACGTCGAGGTCCTCGACGACCTCGCACACTTGGAGCAACTCAGCGTCCGCCCTGAAGCGGGGCGGCGCGGTGTCGGGACCCGGTTGCTCGAGCACATCTGCGCGTGGGCCGCGCACGAGCGCTACCAGGCCATGACGCTCACGACGTTCCGCGATGTGCCATGGAACGCCCCGTTCTACGCGATGCACGGTTTCCGGATCCTGGCCGAGGCCGAGGCCGGCCCGCAGCTGCGACTCCGGCGGACCCGCGAAGCCGAACACGGCTTGGACCCGGAGCGGCGCGTCTGCATGCGTCGCGACTTCTGAGACCGGCCAACCAGCGGACACGCGAAACGGCGCCCGGGCTTCGTCGTCGAAGCTCGGGCGCCGTCGGCATCACTACTCCGGGATCAGAGTGCGTCCTCTCCCGTCTCCCCGGTACGAATACGGACCACTCGGGCGACTTCGGTGACCCAGATCTTCCCGTCACCGATCTTGCCGGTGCGGGCGGCGTCGGCGACGACGTCGGTGATCTTGTCGGCCTCGCCGTTGTCGCACAGCACGTCGACCCGAACCTTCGGCAGGAAGTCGACGTTGTACTCCGAGCCCCGGTAGACCTCGGTGTGGCCGCGCTGCCTCCCGAATCCCTGGACGTCGCTGATGGTCATACCTGTGACACCTGCGTCTTTTAGTGCCTCCGTCACTGCTTCGACGCGGTGCGCTTTGATGATGGCGGTGATGAGCAGCATGTGGCTCTCCTATTCGCCGACACTGATCGACGGAGCTCCATCTCTCTTGGGAATGGAGACGCCACCAGATTTACCACCCGGAATCGGTGAGTAGCCCATGTAGGCGAACTCCGGGTGATAGGCGGGCGCTCCGTGCTCGACGATGTCGAGACCCTCGAGCTCGTGCTCTGCGGAGATCCGCAGCACACCGGCAGCCTTCAGCGCGTACATGATGATCAACGCGATGCCAAAAGTGCACGCACAGATGATCAGACTGCCGAGGAACTGGTACTTCAACTGAGTCCAGCCGCCGCCGTAGAACAGTCCCGTGACGGGCGCCGAGTTGTCCGCACCGGTCGGAGTCGAAGCGCCGAACTGACCGGAGGCGAAGAACCCGAGACTTAACGTGCCCCAGATTCCGCACAAACCGTGAACCGGCCAGGCACCGATCGGGTCGTCGATCCGGAGCCACTCGAGTAGGTCGACACCGAGGACAACGACAACGCCGGCAATTGCGCCGATACAGATCGCACCGAATGGCGAGACCCAATAACACGGACACGTGATGGCGACGAGTCCCGCTAAGAACCCGTTGATCGAGATACCCGTGTCCCACTTATGGGATCGTGGATACACGAAGAACATCGCCACGAGTCCCGCGGCCGCAGCGGCAAGGGTGGTGTTCGCCGCAACTCTGCCGATGCCCTGCAAGTCCATTGCGGAGAGGGTCGAACCGGGGTTGAAGCCGTACCAACCGAACCACAGGATCACACCACCAACCGCGGCGATCGTCATGTCGTGGCCGGGTGGCATGCCACCACCGTCGCGCTTGAACTTGCGCCCGAGGCGCGGACCGAGCGCAATCGCACCGGCGAGAGCGACCATCCCACCGATCGAGTGCACGACCGTCGAGCCCGCGAAGTCGTGGAACGGCGTCTTCCAGGTTGCGAGCCAGCCGCCCGGACCCCACACCCAGTGTCCCAGGATCGGGTAGATGAACCCGCTGACGGCGACGCTGTACAGCAGGTCGCCACCGAAGGCGGTCCGTCCGACCATCGAACCCGTAGTGACAGTGCTGCAGGTGTCGGCGAAGGCGTACTGGAACAAGAAGAACGCCAGGAACGCCACACCGGTCGACCCGTAGGTCGTCGGCGCGCCGTGCAGGAAGAAGTACGAGTGCCCGATCCACTTGTTGCCGTTACCGAACATGAACGCGAAACCGAACGCCCAGAACAGCAGTGCGCACAAACAGGTGTCGGCAATACACGAGATCATGACGTTGGAGACTTCACGGGTCCTCGCGAACCCCGCCTCCAAGAACATGAACCCGGCTTGCATGAAGAACACGAGGAACGCGGTGACCAGCGTCCACGCGGTGTTGAGGGGATTGACGATGTCGGTCGCCGTTGTGGCCGGCGCCGTCTGGCCGAGCATCGTCGCGCCCGCTTTGGTGCTGAAGTACCAAGTGACCGCCCACAGCGCCAGCACCACGATGCCGAGGCCGATCATCTTTCCACCGAAATACGCCCAGAACGCCTTTTGGCGCTCCCGGTCCTTGAGCCGCACTCGCAAGGTAGTGATCATGGAGGGCAACGTACGAGGCACTTGTTGCCACTCCGTTCGCCCCGCATGACGCGTCCTGGTCGTGCGCGTGTCGGCCGTGCTACACGAACCTGACCGCTACATGACCAGAACGGCGGAAGTCGTCAGCCGACGGTCACCCAGCCGCTCATCCCGTAGGCGAGATGGCCGGGGAGATGGCAGGCGAACTCGAAGCGACCGGGCTGATCGAAGCGGTAGAAGGTTTCCCCGACGTCGTTCGGCAGAACCGAGACCTCACCCGGCACCGGCGGATGACTCGCCTCGGTGCCGGCCTCGTGACGGAGGTGCACCGCGGCGTCGCCGACGATGAACTCGTGATGGATCGGGTCGTCGTTGTGCACGAGGAACCGCACGACGGTGCCCGTCCGCACGTGCAGCGTGGAGATGGAGAAATGGCTGTAGTGGATGCCGACGTCGACGGTGACGAGGCCGGGGCCGAGCGGCGGGTTGGTGGCCGCGTGCGCGTCGGTGTTCATCGCGTACCCGCCGGCCGCAGTCGCGCCCCCTACGGCCAGCGCGACCACGAGCGCGAAGATCCACCTCACGTCGGGAGTCCGGGGAACTGCGGACGCGACCGGCGGATTCGGCGCCGGTCGGCGCCGAACACCACCACCCCGAACGCGAGCGCGGCGGCGATACCACCGGCCACGATCGGCCAAACGGCCCACCCGGGTTCGGGCGCGACCACCGCGCGCGCCGCGGTCGCGGTGATGCCGGTGTCGATCACGCGCGGCACCGCGTTCGGCTGATCGGAGATCGCGAGGTCGTAGTCGAGCCGGTTCGCAGGGATGTCGAGACGAAGGAACGTGAACCACATGTGCGCGGGAACCCAGCTCATCCCCTTGTCGGTGCGCAGATCACGCAACAGCTCGGGCGATGCCGATTCGTTTCGATCGAGACTGAGCCCGCTGCCTCCGGCCAGGAGCTTCGGTTGGTTGTCGGTGAGCAGGAAGACGTCGGCGTCGACGACCGCGGCCTTGTCGAGACCGAGGCTGAGTATGTGCAGCGGGACCCACGGTTCCTTCACCGGGATCGTCAGCATGATCGGGGTGCCGTCGCCGGTGTTCTGACCGAGCTGCTGCGCGCGGGTCGCATCGAAACGGGCGGCCATGAAGATCGGGCTGCGACGTCCGTAGAAATCGAGCATCGCGGGCGCGTCGGGCGTCAGCAGGAAGCCATGGTCGACGGCCCACTTCCCGACCTCGGCGCCACCGCCCTTCAGGATCGTGATGTCGAGCGCGTCGATCTTCGTCTGCAGTATCACCTCCGCGGTCGGCGTCGACACCGACTTCGCGCTCGTGGCGAATCCCTCGTCGGCGGGCGGCGCGACTTCCCGTTCGAGGCGTTGGAGCGTCCAGCTCCCGCCCCGCTCGACCTTGGTCGGGATCCCGGGCAGAGGCGTGATCGACCCGACCTCCTTGCCCTGACCGCTGAACTCGAACGACGTCACGTAGCGCTCGACACCGGCGTGGTATGCCGCGAGCGTCGTCGTTCGGGTGAGCTTGATCGTCCCGTTCTCGCCCACCAGTCCTCCGCACGCGCCCGCGGGAACGGCCAACGCGACCACCACCGAGGGAACGGCGACGACGACGAGTGTGCGGGTCAGGAAACGCCGGAATCCGTGCGACATGAGCCCCTCCGAGTTCGTTGAACTGGAGAGTCCGACGACGCGCGGGGCCCGCCGGTTCCCGGGAATCGCCGAGGAATCTCGGAGTACCGGGCGGCCCTGGAACTACTCCTCGGTAATCCCGTAGTGCGACACGTAATGCGCGAACGTGTCCCGGATGTGCGCGGCGTCGAGACCCAGGTCGGCGTAGTCGTACGTATGCGCGCCGTGCTTGGCCTTCGGCTTCGCGGCGAGGTAGTCGGTGATCGCCCGATCGTGACCGTTCGGCCAGGCGTAGCCGAGCTGCTCGTAGACGCGTCGCAACATCGCGACGGGATCGGCCATCAACTCGAGGAAATGCGTGTCGACGATCTGGTCGTTCGGGATCGTGCCGTCGGTGCGCTGCGCGATCGCCTGCTCGAGGAAGAGCTGGTACGTCAGCTCCATCATCGGACCGAGCACCGCGCGCTCGTCGCGGTCGCTCCGCGTGAAGCGCACCACCGCGAGCAGGCTCACGAGTGAACCGATGAACATCCGCGGATCACGATGTGTATGGATGACGCGCGCGTCGGGGTACTGCGCGAACAACGCCGCGAGCGTCGAGAGGTGCCCGGGCGACTTGAGCAACCAGCGCCGCGGCATACGACCATGCTCGAGGCCTGCGTGCGAATCGTTCTGAAACGTCTGCAACATCCGGCGATGCAACCGGTACACGCGGTCGAGGGTGTCGAGGTTCTCGAGCTGCCAGCCGGTGAAGCTCGGGGTGTCGAACATCATGCTGTAGTACGGGCCCGCGAAGTCGTAGGCCAGGAAGTTCACGCATTCGCAGGGAAGATCGCTCGCGAGCTCGTGCATGGTCATGAAGTCGGGGTGCACGTCCGCCCAGAATTCCTGCTCCGACTCCGACAACTCGCGCCGGCGCTCGGCGTCGCCTTCTTCCGCCAGCGGGTGCAACGCCTCCCACGCGAACGGTGCCCGCAGGTTCGGATCGAGCGCGAGCAGCTCGAACAGGATCGTGGTACCGGTTCGGGGCGGACCGACCACGAACAACGGCGCGTCGATCGGCTCCACGGCGATCGCGGGGCGCGCTGTCCACTCGCGCTGGAGCCGCAGCCAGGTCTGCAAGACCTTGAGGACCTCGGCGCGCGTCACGACCCGCCCGAGGGTGTGCAGCTGCGCTTCACTGTCGATCGCCGTGAGCATGCGGCGGTAGGTGTCGGTCCAGCCCGGCCACTCGGTTTCGCCGAGGTCGTCGAGTCCGGTCGACGCACGCGCGGTTGCGAGCAGCTCGTCGGCGTCGAGCCCGGCCAGGAGGCGCGGGTCGCCAACCGCGTCTCCGAACAGGTTCAGGCGGCGCACCCAGTCGGGGTGCACCAGCGGCTCTGTCATCTCACGTCCCCCCGGTCGTCGAGACGAGAGGATCGCACCTCCGGCGCGCGAGAGTTGTCATGCGCGGCCGGATCTTACAAAATCGTACGTTTCTGTCACATGGGACGACCGCGCGCCGGCCCGGTCCGAAACCGCACGAAGGAGCTGCATGAGCGCCGACGACGGCATCCTCGTCGCCACCGACGAGCACCTGAGTCACCAGATCGTCGAGACCCACGCGCACGTCGCCCAGACCGACCGCGCCTGGACCGAGAAGATCTGCGCGATGGCGGCGGCGCGTGACGGTTCCCTCCAGGTCGCGTTCGGACTGGGCAAGTACACGAACCGCAACGTGCTCGACGCGTACGCAGGCGTGTCGCGGGGCAAGGAGCAGTGGAACGTCCGCGCCAGCCGGCGGCTGAGCGACGACCGCAACCGGGTGGGGGTCGGCCCGATCGACTACGAGGTCGTGGAGCCCTACCGGCACGTGCGTTTCTCGTGCGTTGCCAACGAGGTGCAGCCGGTCGCGTTCGAATGGAACTTCGAGGCCGCGGTGCCTCCGGTGCTGGAGCGCCGCGACCGCCGGCGCTCGCGGGGCGGGACGCGGCTCGACATCGAGGTGTTGCGGTACCACCAGATCGGGACCGCGTCGGGGTGGGTCGAGGTCGACGGCATACGCACCGAGATCACGACCGACTCGTGGTTCTCCACCCGCGACCACTCGTGGGGTGTGCGCCAGGACGTGGGCCTCCCCCCGACCGACGTCGAGGGCGCGGCACGCGGCGGCGAGCTGCCCGCGGGCATGTCGTTCCGGTTCTCGTGGAGTCCGATGCTGCTCGAGCGGCCCGACGGCACGCTCTACGCAATCCACCATCAGCACCGGCTGATGCGCGGATTCGGATACGAGGAGTCGATGGTCGAAGGCGGGATCGAGCACGCCGACGGTCGGACCGAGCTGTTCGCAGCCGTGCAGCCCGAGCTGCACTTCGATCCCGTCAATCGCCGCATCCTCGGCGGCACGTTGCACTTCACGATGGCCGACGGCAGCGCCCGTCCGATCACGGTCGAGGCGCTCGGCGACACGGGCTTCCATCTCGGCGGTGGCCTCTACTTCGGGCTCGACGGCCATCATCACGGCGAATGGCGCGGTGCCGCGCACGTCGACGGAGAACACTTCGACGACTGCACCGACGCCACCGCGGCCCGCCGGCTCCACCAGATCCGCGACGCGGTGTTGCGGGTCGACGACCCGGTCGGCGGCGGGAACGGCTGGTGCAACTTCCAAACCACGATCGCAGGCGCGTGGCCCGAAGAAGAGCTGGACGAGGACACCTCGTTCGTATGACCCGGGCGCGATCACAGTTCGCGCTCGGGCTCGGGACGATCGCGATTGCGGCGCTCGTCATCCGGATCGTGTTCATCGTCGTGGTCGCGCCGACGGTGCCCGCCCTCGGCGACGCGAGCGCGTACCACCTCCTCGCCGAGCACCTGGCACACGGCGGCGGATACATCCGTCCGTTCGACAACGTGCTCCTGCATCTCCGGCGCCCGACGGCCGAATATCCGCCGCTGTTCGCCGCGGTGCTGTCGGTGCCCGCCCGGCTCGGCGCGCACTCGGTCGACCAGCAGCGCATCTTCTCGGCCTTCGTCGGCACGACCACAGTCGTGCTCGTGGGCCTGCTCGGGCGGCGGGTCGGATCGGGGGCGGTGGGGCTGGTAGCGGCCGCGCTCGCGGCGGTCTACCCGATGCTCTTCCTCACCGAAGCGACGCTGATGGCCGAGTCGCTCTATGTCGCGCTCGCCGCCGCGATCCTGCTGGCGGCGTACCGCGCCTACGACGAGCCCCGGCCTGCGCGCTTCGCGCTCCTCGGGCTCGCGATCGGGTTGGCGACGCTCACGCGTGCAGAAGGGATCCTGCTCGGCATCGTGATCACGATCCCTCTCGGAGTGTTCCTGCGCCCGCTCACCACCCGGGCCCGGATCTCGCGCATCGCAATCGCGCTCGGAATCGCGATGGCCGTCGTTGCACCGTGGACGATCCGCAATGCGGTGAAGCTCCACGCGTTCGTGCCGGTGTCGAACAACGTGGCGACACTGATCGACGGCGCCAACTGCGACGCGACGTACAACGGCTCGCAGATCGGTCTCTGGCGGGAGACCTTTACTTCACAGTCCGGCTCGTCCCAGTCCGGCTCGTCCCAGTCCGGCTCGTCACTGTCCGGCGGCGCCGCGCCCGCTCTGCCCCAGGCCCAAGCGTGCTTCGGAGGGTTCGACATCGCCGATCCGCACTTCGACGAAGCCCGGTCGTCGAACACCGACACGCGGGCCGGCGTGAGCTACGCCCGTCATCACGTCGGTTCGTTGCCGAAGGTCGCCGCGGTCCGCGTGATGCGGACATGGGGGTTGTACGCACCGAATCAGCAGATCGACTTCGAGTCGCTCGAAGGCCGGCCTCGTTCCTGGCAGCGGCGCGGCACCTACATGTACTGGGGGCTGCTCCCGTTCGCGATCGCGGGCGCGGTCGCGCTACGCCGGCGCCGACGTCTGCTCTGGCCGCTCGCGGCGACGGCGCTCACCGTCACGATCGTCGCGGCTTCGACGTACGGCCAGCAGCGCTTCCGGATCGCGGCCGAGCCCGCGCTCCTCGTGCTCGCGGCGGTGGCGATCGTCGGAATCGCCCGACACGTACGAGCACACGGGCGACCACACGGGCGACCGCGCGGGCGAGTTGGGCGCGAGCAACCCGTTCTTGCGTCGACTGCTGGGTAGGCTCGGATCGTGCTTTGGTTCGAGCGCCAAGTCGTGGGCACGCTCATGCAACCCGACCTCGATGCCGCCTCCCGCGTGGCTGTCGAGTCGTACGTCTCGACCACGTTGCAATCGATGCCGGAGCACCTGCGGGCCGGTGTGGCCGCCGAGTCGATCGTGCTCGGAGCCACGTCCTGGCTGGAACACCGGTCGGGCCGCCTCGACGCACAGCGGCTGCGTACGCGCGTCGCGCGTTGGAAGCAGAGCAGCATCGATCCGATCCGCCAGTACGTCCGGCTGCTCGAATCACTGGTGTTGTTCGCCGAGAACGAAATCGTCCCGGAGCCCACCGTCATCGTGGAAACAGCGTGAGCCCCGAGCCGGAGACGATCGACACCGATGTCGTGATCATCGGGTCGGGCGCCGGGGGCGCGGTCACCGCGGCGACGCTCGCCCGCGCGGGCCGGTCGGTGACGATTCTCGAAGAGGGCCCGTGGGTCGATCCCGACGCGCTGGAACCGTTCTCGCTCCCGGAGATGGTCGCGAAGTACCGCCACGGCGGATCCTGCGCCGCGCTCGGCCGGCCTGCGATCGCGTACGCCGAGGGCCGCTGCGTCGGCGGCAGCACCGAGATCAACAGTGGCCTCTACCACCGTTTGCCCGAAGATCTCGCGGCCGAGTGGCAGCGCGAGTACCAGATCGAGGAGTTCACGCCTGCGGTCCTCGACCACTACGCAGAGCGGATCGAGCGCGAGCTCGGGGTGTCACGCCTCCCCGGTGCGCCGCCGGCCTCGTCGGCGGTGCTCGAGCGGGGCGCCACCAAGCTCGGTTGGCGCTCGGTCGAGTTCGCGCGCGTGTTCCGTTACGAGCCGAACGGGCGCGCAGTCAAACAGACAATGGCGCGCACCATGCTGCCGGCCGCGGTGGAAGCCGGAGCCCGCATCATCGCCGACTGTCGCGTGAGTCGACTCGTGCGCCGCGGCTCGCGGATCGTCGGCGTGTCGTGCGAACAGACCCGGCCCGACGGATCGACCCGCCTGCTGCTCGTCCGCGCCGCGCACGTCTTCGTGTGCGCGGGCGCGACGCAGACGCCGGCGCTTCTGCAACGCAGCGGCATCCGCCACAACATCGGCCGCGGCCTCAAGATGCACCCGACAGTCAAGGTCGCGGCCCGGTTCGACACTCCGATCGACCACGGCGACGTCCCGATGCACCGGGTCACCGAGTTCGCGCCCGGCCTGACGATCGGCGGCTCCGCGAGCCGGCGCGGTCACGTGGCGCTGGCCCTGGCCGACTCCGACGGCGACTATTCGGACGCGCTCGCGAACTGGGAGAACGTCGCGGTGTACTACGCGGCGATCCGCAGCGAGGGTTCCGGTCGGGTGCTCGCATTGCCCGGCTTCCGGTCACCCCTTGTCACATACCAGCTGACCGAAGGCGACATGAGTCGGCTCGCCCGGGCGCTCGTGCACCTCGGCGAGGTGATGCTCGCGGCGGGCGCGACCGAGCTGTATCCGTCGGTGACGGGTGGCGTGGTGGCACGAAGCCTCGACGACCTCGTGCAGTGGTGGGACGCGCTCACCCGCAACCGCGCCAACCTGATGACGGTGCACCTCACGTCGACGGTACGCATCGGTGAGAACCGCGCCCGCACCGGCGCCGACAGCTTCGGCCGGGTCTGGGGCTACGACAACCTCCGCGTGAACGACGCTTCGTTGTTGCCAGAAGCACCCGGAGTGAACCCGCAGGGCCCGATCATGGCCGTCGTCGCGCGGAACAGCGATCAGTTCCTCGCCGATACGTAACCCTTCCCGAACCTGATCCACGCCGCGTCGAGCGCCAGGGCGGCGAGCACGACGAGCGACGGCTCCGCGGTCGTGCGAAACCGCGTGCTCGCGTAGGTCACCACCACCGTGACGATGACGGCCGCGATCGGCGCGAGCAAGGGATAGAGCGGCGGAGATTTCGCGCGTCTGCGCAAGATCACCGCTCCCCCGATCGACAGCAGCGCCATCACCCAGAAGCTGTAGAGCCCTGACCACGTGATCCAGTAGGGCCGGCGGCCTTCGACGTACCAGTCGGCGTGCACGTAGCGCGACGGCTGATAGAGCCCGACGATGCGCAGCAGGCGTACGGCTTCGACGGTGGGGAGCCGGCTCAGATTCCCCTTGATGTAGTCGACTGCAGCGCGGTGGTACACGACGTCTTCCTGCGACTCGTCGTCCTTCAGCGTCAATCCCGCCTTCTCGGCGATCGCAATCGAGCAGTTGATGTCGAAGTAGCCCTGTAGCTCGCCGTAGTACGTCGTGTCGCAGTTGGCCGACGAGAGGAGCGGGTCGAACTGCGCGCTGATCAGCACCGGATGGGCGAAGCGGGTCGAGTTGTAGATCGTCCACGGCGCGATCACGATCAACGCCGCCGCGACCGACGCCGCGAGCCATCCGATCCTCCTGCGTGCGGTGCGATCGCGGGTCGCCCAGGCGAGCGGGACCACGACGAAGGGGATGAGGAGCAGGAGCTCGGAGCGCGCCATCGCGCCGAGCCCGCAGGCCAGGCCGACCAGCGCGAGCCGACGCCCGCTCGGGCGTTGCCAGTAGCGGTACGCGAGCAGGAGCGCGACTGCAGCCGCGAACATCGACAGCGTCTCGGCTTGCAGCTGGCCGTCGGGCGCCCAGATGTTCGGATAGGTCGCCGCGAGCACAGCCGCGACGATGCCGACGCGGGCGCCACCCACCGCCCGCCCGAGCAGCCCGACGACCCACACGGTGCCGGTGCCGAGCACGCACGACCAGAGCATGTGGGTCAGCACGCTCTTCATACCGAGCACCGACGGGATCGCGAGGTACATGAGGTACAGCGGCGGATGTTCCGCGGCCTCCCGGTGCACGCCGGCCGCGTAGAACTGGGGCTGGATGAAACCCTTGCCCTCGGCGAGCAGGTTCGCGCCGGCGTGGTAGAAGTACGCGTCACCGTGCGGGTCGAAGTCGCGCTTGTACACGAGCACATACACGACGCGCAGCACGAGCGCAGCGACGACCACGATCGCAAGTGCGGGGCGGAACCACCGTGGGCTCGTTTCGACCACCGTCAGCCGGTCGTCGGCGGCCCGATGAACACGGCCATCGGCATGCTGAGGTCGAGCATCTGCGTGATCGACGCCTTGGCCGCCTTCGGCACTCCGGGCGCGAGCGCGAGCATGAACAGGTTGCTGTCGACCTGCGGCACCAGATTGGACAGCCCACCGCGCTGCAGCTGACCGACTACCTGCGCGTGCAGATCGTCGAACTGCGCACGCTGCACGTCAGTGCGCGGATCGGCGTAGGCAACCTGCTTGAAGCGGGAGTCGTTGCGCCAGTTCGCGATGTCGGGCCCGGTCGCGAGATGCACCTCGAGCGACGGCGTGCGCGCGTCGATCACGTGGTAGCGGGTCGAACCCGGCCGGAACGCCTCCCCCGCCCGCACGTTGTACCCCCGCCGCAGCAGCTCGTCGAGGAGCCCGAAGCCGGCCGAGCCGATCGCCTCCGCGTCGGGGAGCCATGTCACGAGGTACGGCCCTTTCTCGCCGCCCTGCTGGATCTTGTCGAGTGCGGCCGACGTGGGCGCGATCAGCGCGCCGAGCGTGTTGTTGAGGCGGGGCGTCTGCACGGTGACGCCCGACGCCTGGAACGCGAACACCGCGGTGGCCGCGACCATGATCGCGAGCAGCGCGGCCGCACCGATCGGCACCAGGTTGCGCGATCCCTCGCGCCGGGGTCGGGCGCGGAACACCTCGACCGTGGTCCAACCAATCACGAAGAGCAGCAGCGCGACGAGACCCCACGCCCACAGCAGCAGGTAGAACCACACGGTCCCGAAGATGCGGATCGACGACACCAAACCGAGCACCAGCGCGACGGCGAGCACCGAGTCGAGCAACAGGATCGCGCGGTGCCGAAGCCGCCACGCCGCGATCACGGACAGGCCGAACACCGCGAGCAGCACCACGCCGGGAATGCGCGACCCGCTGACCTCGAGGGCACCGCCGTCGTGGACCAGGGTGCGTGTGAGCAACTTCCACGGATCGAGTTGCGCGAGCAGCACGCCGATGCCGCGGTGCAGGCCGACCGTCGCGTCGGGAGGGCTGCTGAAGTAGTCGCGGATGATGCCGAGGTTGCCGGGCGAGTGCGCGAACTGGTCGATGACCGGCGGGATCCACAAGACAATGCCGAGCGCGACGCTGAAGCCGCCCCATCGCCACAGCGAGCGCCGGCGTTCGGCGTCGCCGCGGTTCTTGAACGCCGACCTCGCGACCACCACCACGCCGACCGCGACGAGCCCACCGATCAGGCCGAGGTACGAGATGTGCGTCTGCATGCAGAACGAACCTGCGAACACGGCCACGGGCAACATCGCGAGATCGTCGGCGAACACCGACCAGACCGCGAGCAGGAACACGAACCACCACAGCACGGGGAGGTAAGGGTTCCACGGGAGCGTGAGCAGAAACGCGCCGTACGCGCGGGTGAGGACCGCGAGGGTCGCCGCGATCGCGAGCATGAGTCCCCGCCCGCCCCGGCGCAGACCCATCCAGAGCGAGAGCCCCATGGCAATGACGTCGAGCGCGACCGTCGACGCGAAGAGCCCGTACGACGTGCCGCCGAAGAGCTTCCACACCGGCCAGAGCGCGTAAAAGCTCAGCGGGCCCGGGTGGCTGCCACCGTTGGGGCCGAAGGGTCCGATGCGGCCGGCCAGTCCGATCAGGGGCGGATGACCGGCGCTGATGTCGCGGACGCGGATCTCGGTCTGCGCCATGTCGAGCAGCGGATACCAGTGCGGACGCCGGAGCTGCACCAGCGCGACGACGAGCGGGAGCGCGAGCACGACCAGCAACGCCGCGAAAAGCAGGAGGCTCGGACCCCGTAAGCGGCGCTCGCGACCCTCGCGTCGCCTGCTCTCGCGCAGCCGCTCCGACCGCGACGGCAAGGGGATCTCTACTACAGGATCCGCGGGATCGGCGGGATCGGCGGGATCGCCGACGCCCGGGTCGACTTCGAGTGCGGGATCCACGGAACCGGGAGTATACGAGGGCACCGGCACGCGACCGAGGTCACGGAAGCAGCTTGAGCGCCCGCACCAGGCCGGGCCGAACCGGCGACTGATGATGCGACCGGACCGAGTCGTCCGAGTCGTTGCGGTGCGCGAGAAACCACTCGTACGACTCGATCACCATCGACGCGTTCGAGTGGCGCGGCTCCCAGCCGAGCGCGGTGCGGGCACGGGTAGCGTCGAAGTACAACGACTCGCTGTACAGCAGCCAGTGGTACGGCGCGAACGGAGCGAGACCGAGGTTCGCGAGGCCGTGCATCGCGAACCGGGCGGGCGCGACCGGCAGCGAACGCACGCGCGAACCGGTCTGCGCGTGCTCGACGAGTGCCTGCAGCGTCTCCCGCATCGTGCCGAACTCGAGTGCGCCGATGTTGTAAACGCCGGCGCCGGGGCGGTCACCCGCGCGCAGGCACGCGTCGGCCAGATCGTTCGAGTGCACGAGCTGATACTTGTTGTGACCGTTCCCGAGCACGAACACGGGTGCACCATCGGCGACGAACTCGAACAACAGGGCGATGACCCCGAGCCGCCCGTGCCCGAGCACCGTGCGGGGACGGATGATCGAGACGTCGAGCCCCGACGCGACCGCGTCGTGACACAGGAGCTCGGCGCGCAGCTTGGCCCGGCCGTACGCCTCGAGCGGACGGCACGGCGAGTCCTCCGTCACGGGGTTGTGCTCGGGAATCCCGAACACCGCGCTCGACGAAGTGTGCACGACCTTGGCCACGCCCGCGGCACGCGCCGCGACGAGCACGTTTGCCGTGCCGCCGACGTTCACCGCGTCGAACAGTTCCCGGTCCTTGGCCAGCGGCACCTGGGCGACGTTGTGCAACACGACGTCGATGCCTGCACAAGCTGCGTTGACCGCATCGCGGTCGCGCACGTCGCCGGCGACGAACTCAGCGCCGGCCAACGTGGGGCCGGGCTCGTTCAGGTCGAAGATGCGTACCGCGTCACCACGCGCGAGCGCGAGCTCGGCGAGGATCGATCCGAAGTACCCGCTCCCTCCGGTGACGAGGACGGACCGGGCCATCAGAGCTGGTCGCCGCGCGCGAGACACCAACGCACGCTGGCGCGCATCCCGTCGAGCAACGCGACCATGGGCTCGTAGCCGAGGTCTTTGCGGGCTCGGGAGATGTCGCACGCGATCGTGTCCTTCAACTCCCCCAACACGTGCAAAGCCTGCACATAGCGGCCACTCGCCTGGATCGCGCCGTCGAGCTTCTCCGCGACCACTCCCGCGACACGCGGGATCGGTATCGGTCGCCGCTTGGATGCGGTGAGCCCCTCGGCTTCCAACGCGCGCCCGACCGTCGCCAGGATCTCACGCAGCTCGTACGGCTCGGCATCGGCGATCCAGTACGCGTTGCCGACCGCGGCTTGCACCGTCTCGGCCAGCAGCGCGCCCTGCACGAGATTGCCGGTGTAGACCATCGAACGCCGCTGCGTTCCCGGCCCGACGAGCGGGAATCGACCGCGGCGGACCGCGGCGAGGAACTGGGTCTGACGCTCGGGCTGGAACGGACCGTAGAACCACGGCGGCCGGATGACGACCGTCGCCAGGTCGCCGCGCTCGAAGCTGCGCTGTACGAGATGCTCCGCTTCCAGCTTCGAACGCCCGTACGCCATGTACGGCGCGAACGGCGAGTCTTCGTCGAAGACGTCGAGGTTCGTCGCGTTCGCGCCGAACGGCGAGTTCGACGACACGTGCACGAAGCGGGTCGCCCCGTTGCGCCGGGCCCGGTCGAGCACCAGTTGGGTTCCGCCGACGTTCACGTCGAAGAGCTCGCGCACCGCGCGGGCGGGGTGGATCACCGCGGCGGCGTGGAGCACCGTCGCGCCACTGACATCGCCGAAGAGCCGGTCGATCGCCGACGGATCGCGCACGTCGCCGGCGACGACCTCGATCCTCGCGTCGACGACCTCGAGCAGGCCGGCGTCGGCCGCCTCGTGCACGAGACAACGGATACGGCGCCGCTCCGGCTGAGCGGCCAGCGCCCGCACGAGGTTCTGCCCGAGCCAGCCCGAGGCGCCCGTGACAACAACGTTGGCGGCGGTGGCGTTCACGGCGGACGACGCTACTCGTCCTCGCCGCTCCTGAACGGGGTCGAACGGCGCGCGCGCGACGCGGAGCCGAGGTGCCGGGTGTCCGGGCCCCGATCCCGCCACGCGCCTAACTTGCCCGGGTGCCCCGAGCCGAGCCCGTCGCCGACGCGTCCGCGCTCCCGGGTATCCGCCAACCTCCCTGGCGAGGTCCGGGAGGCCGGCGCAACGCAATCGCGCTGACAATCGTCGCGCTCGTGTTCGCGATCCCCCTGCGCGGACTGCTGCGCTCGCCCGGGCCCCCGATGGAAGAGGGCTTCATGCTCGTCTTTCCGGAACAGGTCCTGAAGGGCGCGCTCCCCAACCGCGACTTCCTGCACCTCTACGGACCGGGCAGCCTCTGGGCGCTGTCGGGCGTGTTCAAGGTGTTCGGCGTGTCGCTCTGGACCGAACGCAGCGTCGGCCTGTTGCAACAGCTCGCGATCGTGTTCGGGATCTACGCGCTCGCGCGCCGCTGGGGCCGGACGTTGGCCGTCGGTGCGGCGGTGACCTCCGGGCTCATCATCATTCCCTTCGGACTCACTGCGCTCGCATGGGTCGGCGGGGTCGGGCTCGCGGTGTGCGGGCTCGCGGCCGGGGTCGAGGCGCGCGCAACGGTCGACCGGCGTCGGGCCCAGCGGTGGGCCGTGGCGTCGGGACTCCTGCTCGGCCTCGCGGTGCTCTACCGGCCCGACCTGGTGCTCGGCGTCGGCATCTCGTCGATCGCGCTCGTGCGCGGCATGGACCGGGCGCGGATCAAGCGCGTCGTCGCCGGTTTCGCGCTCGGTGTCGCGCCCTTCCTGATCCAGATCGCAACCGCGGGTCCGGGTCACTCGTTCCAGGGCATGGTGATCGACCCGGTGTTCAAGCTGCGGGGCGGGCGCAGCCTCCCGGTTCCGCCGTCGTGGGGGCACTTCGACGGGTTCCTCCAGAGGGCCGGCGCGCTGGCCCAGCTCCCGTGGCACTTTCCCGCGCTCGCCGGCCCGCATCAGCTCTTCTTGTGGTTCTTCGGGCTGCTCGGCGCGATCGCGTTCGTGCTCGTGCAGGGTTGGCGGGCGACGCGCCTCGATCCTGCGTCGGTGCGGGCCCGGACGCTGTTGATCATGGGCCTGTTCGGGCTCGGGATCCTCCCGCAGGCCATGCAACGCGTCGACTCGGGGCACTTCGCCTGGGTGAGTTGCGTCGTGTTCGCGTGGGTACCGATCGCGCTCTACGAGCTCGGGCGCCGGCGGGCGCCGAAGGTCGAGCCCCGGCGGTTGGCGTTGGGCGCAGTCGCGCTCATCCTCGCGGTGTTGGTGTTCGTCATCCCCGCCTTCACGATCCGCACGTACACCGACTACTCGCTGCAGACGTTCGGCATCCACCGCGCGTCGTACAAGATCGAGCACGACGGGCGCGTCTTCTATTACGGCAAGCCCGACCGGGCCGAGGCGGCCGACCAGGTCATCGCGGCGGCGGCAAAGATCTCCAAGCCCGGCGAGCGACTCTTCGTGGGGCCGGTCGACCTCCGCAAGACGCCCTACAGCGACGCGTACCTCTACTACATGCTTCCGGACCTTGTGCCGGCCACGTACTTCATCGAGATGGATCCGGGCGTGGCCAACGCGAACGACTCCCGCATGCCCCAGGATCTGGAGTCCGCCGACATCGTGATCCTCTCGTCGATCTGGCAGGACTGGACCGAGCCGAACGACTCCCGCAACTTCGGGTCGGATGCTTCGACCAAGGTCCTCGCCCGCGACTTTTGTCAGGTCGGCACGTATCTCGACCGGTACCAGCTCTACCGCAAGTGCCACTGACTCCCGCACCCTTCGGTGAGCGCAAGGTAGATTTCTGGCTCTGTGAAGACGCTCGTCGTGACTCCGACGTATCAGGAATCGGAGAACATCGTCGAGTTCCTGCAGCGCGCACGGGTCGCGGTCCCCGACGCCGACATCCTCGTCGTCGACGACAACAGTCCCGACGGCACCGCTCGACTCGCGCTCGAGGTCGGTGAGCGGCTCGGGCAGATCGAGGTCCTGCACCGACCCCGCAAGATGGGCATCGGCGACGCAGTGCGCGCCGGCTTCACTGCAGGTCTCGACCGCGGCTACGACGTGGTCGTCCAGATCGACGCCGACCTGTCGCACGATCCCGCCGCGCTACCGCACCTGTTGCTCGAGATCGAGCGCGGTGCCGACGGTGCGATCGGCTCGCGGTACGTGCCCGGAGGTTCGATCCCGCACTGGCCGTGGTACCGGCGCACGATCTCGAAGTGGGGCAACCGCTACGCGACGCTCGTGCTCGGCATCCCGATCCGTGACGCCACCTCCGGCTACCGAGCCTTTCGGTCCGACATGTTGAAGACGGCCGACTTCGCCAACACCCGCTCCAAGGGTTACGGCTTCCAGATCGAGCTCTGCTACCGCGTGTGGCAGCACGGCGGACGCATCGCCCAGGTGCCGATCACGTTCACCGATCGCGTGCGAGGCCATTCCAAGATGTCGCTCAGCGTCGGCGCGGAGGAGTTGGGTCTCGTCACCTGGTGGGCGTTACAGGATCGCGT
>JBEPUZ010000076.1:0-17898 GCA_041691275.1 Actinomycetota bacterium
GTCGACTCGAGAAGCTGGCCCGCCGCGTCGCCGGACCTCGGTAGGCCTGTCGCCGAACCTCGGTAGGCCTGTCGCCGAACCTCGGTAGGCCTGTCGCCACACCGCGCCGGCCGGGCCGGGCCGGGCCCCGTCTGCGCTACGGTGCCGCCGTCAGCTGGTCAACGGGAGGATGCTCATGAGCTTCCGGGTTGTCGTCGACTTCGACAAGTGCGAGAGCAATGCCCTGTGCATGGCCGCCGCGCCCGAGGTGTTCGAAGTCCGCGAGGACGACTTCTTGTACGTGCTCCAAGAGGAGCCGGCCGACGATCTGCGGGCCAAGTGCGAAGAAGCCGTCCGGGTCTGCCCGAAGCAGGCGATCTCCATCGTCGATCTCTCCTGAGGCCGCGCGCGGTGCCCGGCATGGAGGGGATGGCCGCGCTGGTCACGGGCGGTGGTAGCGGGATCGGGCTCGGCTGCGCGCAGCGCTTCGCGGCCGACGGCGCCCACGTCACGATCGCGGGCCGCACCGAGACGCGCCTCGCAGGAGCGGTCGCCGAGATCGGTGCCACCGCCGCGCCGGGCGCGACGGTGCGGTATGTCGTGTGCGACGTCACCGACGAAGCCGACGTCGAGCGCGCGATCGGGGCCGCGAGCGAACCGACGGGCAAGCTCGACGTGTTGTTCGCGTGTGCCGGCGGTTCGCTGCACGGCGGTCCGATCGTCGCCTCCGACGTCGACGGTTGGCGCGCAACCCTCGACCTGAACCTCACGGGCACGTTCCTCTGCATCAAGCACGCGGGCGCGGCAATGATCCGCGGTGGCGGCGGTTCGATCATCGGCATGTCGTCGATCGCAGGTCACACGACCCACCGGTTCATGAGCGCGTACTGCGCGAGCAAGGCCGGCATCGAGATGCTCGTCCGCTGTGCGGCCGACGAGCTCGGCGAGCACGGGATCCGTGTGAACGCGGTACAGCCCGGCATCGTCGACACCGACCTGATGACGTTCATCACCGCGGGCGGTCCGATCCTCGAGAGCTACAACGAGAACATGCCAATCGCGCGCGTCGGCACCGTCGACGACATCGCCGCGGCAGTGCGTTACCTCGCCGGTCCGGAGTCGACGTGGGTCACCGGGCAGATGCTCGGGATCGACGGCGGTCATCAACTCCGGGGCGGACCCGACTACGGCAGTGTCTTGGGCGGCTGAGCGTGGATTTCGAAGAGACCGAAGACGAAAAGGCGTTCCGGGTCGAGGTACGGGCGTGGCTCGACGCGCACGCGAAGCGGCGCGAAGCCGGTGAGCAATCCGATCACTCGTACATGCCCGGCGACGGCGACCCCGATGCCGACGACAAGCACGTCGCCGCGTGCAAGGAATGGCAGGGCGTGGTCTTCGACGGCGGCTGGGCCGGCATCACCTGGCCGGTCGCGGCGGGTGGCCGCGGCGGTCCGGGCTGGCAGGCCCGCATCTTCAACGAAGAGCAGTCTCGCTACAACGTGGCGACCGGTGTATTCGCGGTCGGCATCGCGATGGCCGGACCCACGATCATCGCGTGGGGAACGCCGGAGCAGCAGGAACGCTTCCTGCCCGCGATGTTGCGGGGCGACGACGTGTGGTGCCAGTTGTTCTCCGAGCCCGGCGCCGGCTCCGACCTCGCCGGCCTGCGCACGCGCGCCGAGCGCGACGGCGACGAGTGGACGATCAACGGTCAGAAGGTGTGGACATCGGGCGCGCACTACAGCGACTGGGGAATCCTTCTCGCACGCAGCGACCTCGACGCGCCGAAGCACAAGGGGATCACCGCGTTCCTGCTCGACATGCGCACACCCGGCATCGACGTGCGCCCGTTGCGGCAGATCAACGGCGCTTCGCACTTCAACGAGGTCTTCCTCACCGACGTGCGTATCCCCGACGCGATGCGTCTCGGCGAGCCCGGGAACGGATGGCGCGCCGCGAACACGATGCTCTCGAACGAGCGGGCCATGATCGGTGGCGGCGGACGGGTCGGCTTCGGCGACCTCGTCGCGCTCGCGCACCGGTGCGGTGCCGGCAACGACGCCACCCTGCGCCAGGGGCTGGCGCGGAGCTACACGCGCACCCAGCTCATCAAGTGGCTGGGTCTGCGGGCCCGCAGCCGCAAGGACGGCGGGCTCGGTCCCGAAGCCTCGGTGCTCAAGCTCGCGGCTTCGCGGCGACTGGAGCACGACGGCAACCTCGTGCTGGAGCTGCAGGGCGCCCAGGCGATGCTCTACGACGCCGACGCGATCCAGCACGGCTATTGGCAGCAGCAGTTCCTGGGCCAGTGGAGCAGCCGGATCGGGGGCGGCACCGAGCAGATCCAGCGCAACGTCATCGGCGAACGGGTGCTCGGTCTCCCGAGCGAACCCCGCCCGGGTAAGGACACCCCGTTCCGCGATCTGCCGTCCTGACCCGGGCTCCGGAGAGCTCGCCGCGGGAACTTTCCCGCCCGGGCGCTCGTCTCACCAGAATGCGTCGATCTGCGTTCCTCGTCGCCCTCGTGGTGGTGGCGGCCACGGTTGCGGCCTCCTGCGGCTCCGGGGGCTCGTCCGCGGCGCCGGCGACCACGACGTCGAGCCTGCCTCCGTCCGATCCGAACGTTCTCCTCGCCCGCCAGGGCGAACCCGGGCCGCTCCCGGGGCTGACCGAGGTACGGGCCGCGGCCCGGGGCGAGGAAGCCTTCGGGCTCGCGCTGTACGCCAAGGTCGCGGTGCAGCCGGGCAATGTCGCGATCGCACCCTCGAGCATCGCGACCGTTCTGGGCATGGTCGCCGCGGGCGCGAAGGGAGCGACGCAGGAGCAGATCGTCGCGGCGCTCGGGATCCGAGTTCCTGCGACCGAGCTCCACTCCGCGATTGGTGGGCTGGTCCGAACGCTCGCGATGCGTACCGGCGGGGATGTCACCCTCTCCGAGGTCGACCAAGCCTGGGTCCAACGGGAGCTGACGCTGCTCGACGGCTTCGCGGGCACGTTGACGCGCGACTACGCGGCGCCGATCGCGCGCATCGACTTCACCGACACCAAGAAGGCCGCGGCGACGATCAACGCGTGGGTCTCGGAACGGACGCACGCCAAGATTCCCACACTGATCACGCCCGACGCCCTCGACCAGGCCGAGCTCGTGCTGACCGATGCGGTGTATCTCGACGCGAAGTGGGAGCACGGCTTCGATCCGAAGCTCACCAGCGACAAGCCGTTCCAGCTCGCCGGCGGGTCGAGTGCCGCGGTGCCGACGATGCATCAGACCGAAGAGCTCGGGCTCGCACGCGGCGACGGTTGGACCGCGATCGCGCTGCCGTACAAGGGCGGTGCGCTCGAGATGGATGTCGTTGTTCCCGACGATCTCGCGCAGTTCGAGAAGACGTTCAACCGGGCGACGCTCGACAGGATCGTGTCGAGCATGAAGACCACGAATGTGGCGCTCGATCTACCGAAGTTCGAGTTCCGCGCCCGCTTCGAGAACCTGCGCACCGCGCTGGGCGGTCTCGGTGTGCGGGACGTGTTCGATGCCCAGCGGGCCGACCTCTCGGCGATGACGTCGAGCGCCCAGCTGTACCTGAGTTCGGTGATCCACGAAGCGTTCGTGCACGTCGACGAGCAGGGGACCGTCGCCGCGGCGGCGACCGCAGGCGTGGCGAAAGCAACCTCGGCCGAGGTCGTGACTCCCGTCAAGGTCGACAAACCCTTCGTGTTCGCGGTGCGCGACCGGGCGACGGGAGCGATCGTGTTCCTCGGCCGGGTCACCGATCCGCGTGCCCACTGAGGTCTCTGCGTCAGACTGCAAGCATGCAGCTCGACGAGTTCCAGATGCTGATGGCGCGCACGTACGGCACCCGGGATCGAGCCCGCGGAGTCGACGCGACGGTCGCGTGGCTGGCCGAGGAGCTCGGCGAGCTCGCGCAGGCCGTGCGCAAGGGAAGCCGCGAGCAGCAGCTCCACGAGATCGGCGACCTGCTCGCATGGTTGGCGTCGCTCGCCGACCAGCTCGACCTCTCGCTCGACGATGCCGCCGAACGGTACGCAGGTGGGTGCCCGCGGTGCGGGGCCACACCGTGTGCCTGTCCCTGATTGCCGCCGATGAGGAATACTGCGGGAGCTACTGGTCGGGGAGCTGGGGACCGTTGTAGATCGCGACCCGGGCAATCCGGCCGCGCTCGAGGGTGAACACGTCGCCGACGAGCGTGACGGCCCCGCCCATGTGGAGCTCGATCTCGACCGCGACCCGGTCGCCGTCGACGATCAGCGGGCCGGGATCGGGCCAAAGGTCGGTGACCTGGAACGCCAGGTCGCGGTAGAAGGCAACGATCGCGTCGCGGCCCGAGAACGTACCCGCGGCACTGACGAGCTCGGCGTCGTCGGTGAACAGCGCGGCGAGGGCATCGACGTCGCGGGTCCGGATGGCGGTGAAGTATGCGTGAATGGCCACGACGCCCGTCGTCACGAGGGCGGACGGTACCCTCGGGCCGGACCGGATGCACGTGGCGGGGGAGGACCGGTGCGAATCATCGTTGTGGGGGGCGGGATCGCCGGTCTCGGCACCGCGCTCGCGTGCGCGCGCGACGGGCACGAAGTCACCGTGTTCGAACGGGATGACACGCCGATGCCGCCCGATCCCGACGCCGCGTTCGCCTGGCAACGCACCGGTGCGCCCCAGGTCCGCCACTCGCACGCGTTCCTCGCCCGGCTCCGCAACCTCCTGCACGATCGCGCGCCCGACGTGCTCGACGCGCTGTTCGCGGCCGGCGCGAGCGAGATCGAGTTCACCGCCAACCTCCCCGAGACACTGTCCGATCGCTCACACCGCGACGGCGACGAAGAGCTGGTCGCTTTGGCGTGTCGGCGCACCACGTTCGAGTGGGTGCTACGCCGGCTCGCGCTGGGCGAACCGGGCGTCACGCTCGGCCACGGCGTCGCCGCCACGATGCTCGACGCCCGGCCCGGAGCCGTTCCGACCGTGGTCGGCGTCGACGGTCAGCCGGCCGACCTCGTGGTCGACGCCCGGGGTCCGCGCTCGTCGTCGGCCGACTGGCTCGCCGCGATCGGCGCGGCACCCGTCGCCGAGGAGCTCCACGAGAGCGGCATCGTCTACTTCTCCCGCTTCTACCGCGTGCACGACGGTCGGGAGGCGCCGCCGTACACCGGTCCGACCGCGGCCGACCTCGGCTACCTCAAGTACGCGATCTTCCTGGGCGACAACCGCACCTTCTCGATCACCTACGCGATCGAGAGCCACGACGAGGAGCTCCGGCGCGCGCTTGCCTCGGAAGAGGGATTCGAGACGGTCGCGCGCTCGCTGCTCGCCATCGAGCCGTGGCGGGTCGACGGCGTCGCCGATCCCATCACCGACGTGCACGTCATGGCCGGATTGCGCAATCGCTACCGGCCGCTGCTCGACGCGCAGGGCGACCCGCTCGTGCACGGCTTCGTTGCCGTCGGCGACGCGTCACTGTGCACGAACCCGCTCTACGGCCGCGGCTGCAGTCTCGCGTTCGTGCACGCGTTCGGGCTCGCCGACGCGCTCCGCGCGCACGGCGACGATCCCGACGCGCTGGCGCGCGAGTTCGCCGCCTTCACCGAACGCGAGCTCGTGCCGTGGTTCCGCTCCGCGGTGCTGCAGGACAGCGAGGCCCGGGCCATGCACGAAGACCTCGCCGACGACGATCCGCGCGCGTTCATGCAGGCGGTCTTCCGTGACGGTCTCCTGCCTGCGATGCGCACGTCGCCAATCGTGTTCCGTGCCTTCCTGCGCTGGTTCAATCTGCTCGTGACACCCGACGCGCTGATGGCCGACCCCGAGATCGTGAACGAGGTCTTCGCCGCCTATCAGGACCGGGAGAATCGGCCCGGACCGCCGGTGCTCGGTCCGGACCGCGACGCGATGCTGCTCCAGCTCCAATAGCGGCGGGGCGAAGCCGTCCGCAGGCGGGGTTCGGCCCGCGGTGGGTCAGCGGTCCGGTCAGTACGCGAGAAGCGCGCGCAGGTCGCGTTCGATGTCGGCCGCCTGCGGGAGGATCGCACTCTCGAGCGCGGGCTCGTACGCGCAGAAAGTGTCGGTGGCGGCGAGGCGCCAGACGGGAGCGTCGAGGTACTCGAAGCACTCGTCGGCCACGAACGCCGCGATCTCGGCGCCGAATCCGCACGTAAGCGTGTCCTCGTGCACGACGAGCACCCGACCTGTCTTGCGCACCGACTCCGCGACGATCTCCCGATCCCACGGTGAGATCGTGCGGAGGTCGATGATCTCGATTCCGCCGTCGGCGCCGAGCTCTTTGGCCGCGACCTGGGCCCGATGCACCGTGGCGCCCCACGTGACGACCGTCGCTCTGTTGCCGCGCGTCACGTACGCACCTTTGCCGAACGGAAGGAGCCAGTCGGCCGGTGGCATCGGGTCGCGGTTGTAGCCCTGGCGGTAGAGGTGCTTGTGCTCGAGGAACAGCACCGGGTCTTCGCAACGGAACGCCGTGCGCAGGAGACCGGCCGCGTCGCGCGCACGGGACGGGAACGCGATGAGGAGTCCCGGGACGTGCGCGAAGATCGATTCGCCCGACTGGCTGTGGTACAGCGCGCCGCCCTGCAGATAACCGCCGATCGGGATGCGGATGACCAATGGGCACGTGAACGCGCCGTTCGAACGCCAGCGGGTCGTTGCGGCTTCCGATCGAATCTGATTCATCGCGGGCCAGACGTAGTCGAAGAACTGGATCTCTGCGCAGGGCCGCAGTCCCCGCATCGCCTGACCGACCCCGCGTCCGATGATGTTCGCTTCCGCGAGCGGCGTGTTGAAGCAACGAGCGTCGCCGAACGCCCGTTGCAAGCCGAAGGTGATGCCGAAGACGCCACCCTTCCCGGGCACTTCGTCGATGACGTGCGGGTCGGCGTCGGCGACGTCTTCGCCGAACACCCGGATGCGCTCATCGAGCGCCATCTGCTCGTGCAACGTGAGTCGGATCGCCTCGCCGAACGTCACGACGTCTTCACCGGCCGGCGGATCGTCGGGTTCGGTGGTGACAGGCGGCGCCCCGACGACGTGGTCGACCACCGAGATCGGAGCCGGACGGGCCAGCTCGAGCACCGACTCCGCGGCCGCCCGTACCGTCTCCTTGGCGTCGGCGCGCATGCGCTCTGCGATCTCGGGTGTGAGCGCGCCCATCGCGACGAGGCGCGCTTCGAGCACGGTGACCGGATCGTGCTCGCGCTCGTCGTCGAGCTCCTCGGGCGCGCGGTACTTCTTCTGGTCGTCCGAGAGCGAGTGCGAGTACGGACGGGTGACGAGCGCGTGCACGAGACACGGCCCCGCGCCCGCGCGCACGTGCGCGATCGCGTTCGCACCCTTGCGCCGAACCTCGAAGTAGTCGCGGCCGTCCATCTTCACGACGTGGAGGCCGCGGATGCCGCGCACCATCTCCGAGATCGGCGCGGGGTGCTGATCGGTCGACCGCACCGAGATCGCGTATCCGTTGTCGGCGACGACGAAGAGCACGGGGAGGTGCAGCCGGGTGGCGGTGTTGAGCGCCTCCCAGAACTCGCCCTCCGACGTCGCACCCTCGCCCAACGAGACGTACGTCAGCTCGTCGCCGTATGCCTTGCACCCGGGGAGATGCGGGCGGCGACCGATGTAGCGCGCGGCCTCCGAGCAGCCGACCGCGGGCAGGCACTGGCTCGCAGTGACCGAGGTCTGGCTGACGATGTTGAGGCGCGCGGATCCCCAGTGGCACGGCATCTGACGGCCGCCCGACGCGGGGTCGGCCGCCGCGCCCACGGCCTGCATCATCATCTCGACCGGCGTGACGCCGAGCGCCAGCGCGAGCGCTCGGTCGCGGTAGTAGGGGAAGAACCAGTCGTACGCGGGGCGCAGCGACCGCGCGAGGCCGAGCAGCAGGGCTTCGTGCCCGGCGCCCGAGATCTGGAAGAAGGCGCGGTTCTGTTGGCGGAGCGCGATCTCGCGGTCGTCGCAGAACCGGGAGACCAGCGCGAGGCCGAAGTCTTCACGGGCTTCGTCGAGCAGTTGACGGTCCACCGTCAGGGCCATGTGGCAAGCGTACGGGGGACTCCATCCCGTCGCGCGCCGAAAGGCCGTCGGTTGTGACGGCCCTTGGGCCTCGGGCCCGCCGGGTGGAAGGCGAGTCGAGGCTGGATGCGCTAAGTGTCCGAATACCCGGCGAGCCCGGCGGTCGAATCGCTACGCACGCTCGACCTGCCCCGTACGCTGATGTGGGTGACGGAGAGCGTGGAACTCCCTTGGCGCCGGCGGCCAGAGCGCGACGCGAGCGGTTTCCTGTCGCCTGCGGTACGCAACCTCACTCGGGAGCGCGGGGTCGATCCGGCCGTGCTCGCAGGCCGGGGCACCGGCGGGCGCGTCACGCGCGCCGACGTGCCCGCCGGGCCTTCAGGGCCCGTCGGCTCCGGAGACGAGACCGTTCCCTTCAACACGGTCCGGCGGCGGACCGCGGTCGGGCTCATCGCTTCCAAACGTACGAACGCGCACGCGCTCGTCGTCGCCGCGGCCGACTACTCGGCGATCGAGGCCGCCCGTCGCTCCGAGCGCATCACAGCCCTGCCCTTCGTGGCCCGCGCAGCGATCGACGCACTGCGCGAGTACCCCCTGATGAACGCGACGACCACCGACGACGGTCTGTCGACGGTGGCGCATCGATCCGTCCATCTCGGTATAGCGGTCGACCTCGAGTTCCAGGGCCTTGTCGTACCCGTCGTGCGCGACGCCGACGGGTTACGGCTGCGCGCGCTGGCCGCGTCCATCCGTGATGTCGCCGCCCGGGCCCGGGCCCGCAAGCTCGGACCCGACGATCTCGTGGGCGGGACGTTCACGATCACGAATCCGGGTGCGTCGGGCACGTGGATCTCGTTCCCGGTCATCAACCGTCCGCAGGTGGGGATCCTTGCGACCGACGGTGTGTCGAAGCAGGTGATCACCGACGACGGGGGTCGGCTCGCGATCGCGCCGATCGGCCGTCTCGCGTGCGCGTTCGACCATCGTTGCGTCGACGGTGCCTACGCGGGCGCGTTCGTCCGGCGGGTGCGCGAGATCGTCGAGACCCGCGACTGGTCGTTCGAACTGGCCTAGCGGACTCTGCCGAGGGGACTTTGCCTAGGGGACTTTGACAGTGAGGCGAGCGGGGTCCTCGACGTCGGTCGGCTTGCAGCCGGGAGGGCCGGTGACGGGATCGCAGCGCGCCGGCGTGCCATCCGGAATCTTGGTGGTGTAGCCATTGGCGAGCTTGGGGTCGGGCACCTCGTAGTCGGTGCTGACGATCTGGGCGCCGCCGCTCAGCGCGGCCTGTTCGTGGCTGTGGTCGTTGGCCCGGGCCTCTGACGTGTCGGCATCGGAGCGCGTGCGCACGATCATGTGCGCGGCGAGCGCGGCCTTGATCTTGGGCAGGTCGGCGACGGGATCGTTCAACTTCGCGAACGCGGCATCGTCTTGTCCGGGGGCCGAAGGTGTGAACGCGAGGCGTCCCCGCAGCGATGGATGACCGGCAAGATACGCGGTGCGGTAGTCGCCTTCGTTGTCGAGCGTGAAGAACACCTTCCCGCGGACCTTTCCCAACGTCGGCCAACCGTGGGCGCGCACCGCCGCGCCGAGCGTCGCTGCGTCGCCGCGCACGTCGTCGGGCGTGATGATCTCATTGAGGTCGAACACCGACAGGATTTCCTTCTCCAGCTCGACGAAGAGTTGGGTGCTCGGCGCGTCGTCCTTCATCTCGACGTGGATGTCGATCGGCACGTGACTCGGGTGCGCATCCGACCACGTCTTCACGAGTTGGATGCAGAGCACGAACGTGAGGCACGTCGAGTTCGTGTCGACGTCGGCCTGGTGAATGACCTTGAGTCCGGGTTCGTTCATCACCGGGTTGTCCGGGATCTTCACACCCTGCGCGATGGGGAACGACGGCTTGGCGTATTTCCCGCCGACGGGGTCCGACCAGACGTCGAGCTCGATCTGACGCACACCGATGTCGAACTGACCCGGCAACGGACCGTGGGAGTAGTCGAGCGTGCGGGCCAGCGCCGGCGTCGACTTGTAGAGCGCCGCGAGCACCTGCGGGTACGGACGGCCGTGATAGCTGTTGTGCGAACCGAGCACCTGGATCTGATCCATCCGCAGCGAGTCGTCGAGCCGATAGGGCGCGACCGTCGTGGTCGTCGGTCCGGAGGGCGCGGTGGATGTCGCCGGAGCATCGGACTTGTTGGCACCGCTGCTGCTGCACGCAGCTGCGACGACGGCGACGAGCGCGACGAGAACGGGAATTGCCTGGATGCGGAGCCGCATTGGGCGGAGCATAGGATCTCCGCCGGACGCGTGCCGGTGCGACGCGTTCCGGTGGGACGGCTGCGTGGTGGGACGGCTGCATGGGGAACGACGGCATGTGGAACGACGGCATGTGGAACGACGGCATGTGGAACGACGGAACGGAGTCGCAGGTGAGGGTGCGTGTGGATCTCGAGCTCTGCGTCGGCCACGGACGCTGTTATGCGCTGGCCCCCGACGTGTTCGCGCCCGACGACTTCGGGCACTGTGAGCTCCTCGTGACCGAGGTCGACGGTGCGCTCGCCGAGCAGGCCCGTATCGGAGCCGAGAACTGTCCCGAGCGGGCCATCTTCTTGGAGGACTGAGCGATGGACGACGTGCTCCGGTACGCAGGCAAACGCCTGATCGTCACGGGTGCGGCGTCGGGAATGGGCGAGGCGACCGCGCGGATCCTCGTCGAGCTCGGGGCCGAGGTGCACGCCATCGACATCAACAAGCCCGAGCTCACCGGTCTCGCGAGCTTCACGCAGACCGATCTGCGCGAGCCCGAACAAGTCGACAGCGCGGTCCGCAAGATCGGCAAGATCGTCAACGGGCTCTTCAACTGCGCGGGTCTTGCGAACACATTTCCGCCGATCGACGTGATGCTTGTCAACTTCCTCGGGCTCCGTCAGATCACAGAGTCGGTGCTGGCCCTGATGATCCCGGGTTCCTCGATCGCGTGCATCGCGTCGACCGCGGGTATCGGGTGGATGCAGAACATGCAGTTGTTGCTGGGGCTGGTGACGACTCCCGACTTCGCCGCGGCGCGTACCTGGTGCGACGCGCACCCCGAGGAGTTGCAAAACGCCTACGGATTGTCGAAGGAGGCCATCAATCTCTACACGGCCTACCGTTCCTTCGACCTCGCGCGCGACGGGATCCGGTTGAACTGCGTGAACCCGGGTCCGACCGACACGCCGATGATGGCCGAATTCGAGAAGGCGATCGGCAAGCAGTACATGGACGACTTCCCGGTGCCGCTCGGCCGCCACGCGGTGGCCGAGGAACAGGCCTGGCCGATGGTGTTCCTGAACAGCCCGCGGGCGTCGTTCGTCACCGGCCACCAGCTGGACTGTGACGGCGGGTTCAAGGGCGGGCTCTTGACCGGCCGGATCGACCCGTCGGTGCTGATGCCCGAGGGCGTGCCCGGGCGAGAATCGAGCGCCCCGAGTCCGGGCGAATAACCTCGCGGAGATGAGCGACGCAGTGCGCAACGACTGGACGATCGACGAGGTACGGGTGCTGTTCGAGCTCCCGCTCATGGAGTTGATTCGCGAGGCGGGCGCTGTGCATCGGCAGTTCCACGACGTCGACGTCGTGCAGGTGAACCAGCTCTTGTCGATCAAGACGGGTGCGTGTCCGGAAGACTGCGGCTACTGCTCGCAGTCGGTGCACAACGACAGTGGCGTCAAGCCCGAGCCGCTGATGCAGGTCGACGAGGTCGTGCGCACGGCCAAGCGCGCCAAGGCGCAAGGTGTGACGCGGTTCTGCATGGGTGCGGCGTGGCGCGACGTCAAGGACAACGCGCAGTTCGACCGGGTGCTCGAGATGGTGCGCCAGGTGAACGGCCTCGGCCTCGAGGTGTGCACGACACTCGGCATGCTGAGCGCCGAGCAGGCCGCCAAGCTCGAAGACGCCGGCCTCTACGCGTACAACCACAACCTCGACACGTCGCCGGAGTACTACCCCTCCGTCATCACGACCCGTACGTATCAGGAGCGACTCGAGACCATCGACAACCTGCGCACGACGAGCATCACGGTGTGCTGCGGAGGGATCATCGGCATGGGCGAGTCGGTGTCGGATCGCATCTCGTTCCTGCAGCGCCTCGCCACCCTGGATCCGCATCCGGAGTCGGTGCCGATCAACGTGCTGTCACGGGTGCCGGGTACGCCACTCGAGCACGCGGCCGACGTCGAGATCGACGAGACCGTGCGCATGATCGCCGCGGCCCGGGTGCTGATGCCGGCGTCGGTGGTGCGCATCGCCGCGGGCCGTCACCTCATGAGCTTCTCCGATCAGGCGCTGTGCTTCCTCGCCGGCGCGAACTCGATCTTCACGAGCGAGCGCAACATGATGCTCACGTCGACGACGCCGTGCGCCGACCACGCCTCCGATCGGGCCATGCTCGAAGCGATGGGCCTCCGCCCGCGCGTCCTCGAACCCACCGCCCCCTAAGCAAAACCCCCGAATACTCCACCAACAGTTGTCGGAGTTATCCGCGCCATGCGCGGAAAAGTCCGACAACAGTTGGTCGAACTCCGACAGCAGTTGGTGGAGTATTCGGGGGGCTAGTTGGTGGGGGCTTCGCCGTGGGCGGTGTCGCAGAGGCGGGTCTGTCCCGCCGGCACCTGGCCCGCGCCGATGCCTTCGAGCGCGGCGAAGGGCCCGCACGGATTGGGGACGACCCAGACGTGCAGCATCGGCATCTCGCCGGCCTTCGACGAACCGGTCGGGCATTGCCCGTTCACCGACGTGGCGCCCGACAGCGTCTTGTGCACGGGGTCGTTCGTCAGGCACAGGTCCGCGTGGATGTGCCACTGCGTGAGCGGTCCGCCGACATCGGGCGTGTCGGTGAACCGGCTACCGAACGGAAGCATGTACATCGCCGCGACGACCCGCTGCTTGCCGTCACGATTCTCATAGACGAGTGATTCGGGCCGGGTGGGGTCGAGGATGTGCCCGTCGTCGACGTCGGACCACTTGATGTAGTGCTCGTCGCCGGTGATGGCATCGCCGATCGACCGGTACCCGGCCGCTTCGGCCGCAGCCGGATACTCGTAGCGGCGGAGGTCGACAATCGTCTGGCGCACGAGCGTCTCCGCTCGCTGTTGCTCGGCGGGCGTGACTCCCGGCGTCCCGCTCAGGTCGATTGGCTTGGTCGGGTCGTAGGGCTTCGCCTGGGCGACCGTTGTGGTCGGCGCGGGGGCGACGGTGGTCGACACCGTCGTCGGTGCGGTCGTCGTCGTCGGGCTCGCGGCCAGACTGTTGCCACTCGACGAGCCGCACGCGCCGAGCGCGCCGAGCGCGAGCACGAGCGCGCCGGACACGATCGCGACCTTGATCCCCGATGCCGTCACCGTGTCAGGCTACCGGCCAAAGGCCTGGTCACGACGGCAGGGCCCGGAGGAAGCCGGCCGCGAGCGGCGCAGCCACGGCGCCGCCGACACCGCCACCCTCGACGATCACCGCGTACGCGAGGATGCCCCGGTATCCGATGAACCACGCGTGCGTCGGCGGCGGGGTGCCCGAACCGAACTCGGCGGTTCCGGTCTTCCCGAACGAGTCGGTCGGGAGCCCGGCGCCACCCGCGGTTCCCCCGGCCCGCACGACGCTCGCCATGAACGAACGCAGCGTCGAGACGATCACGGAGTCGAGGGGCGGGCCGACGGGGTTCGCCGCGCGCGCCGGAGTGGTGACGAGCGTCGGTGCCCGCCATCGACCCGACGCGACCGCGGCCGCGACCGACGCCATCTCCACCGGGCTCGCCAACACGCGACCCTGCCCGATCGCCGACGCGGCTCGCTCGGCGCTGTCACGCGGCGTCGGGTACGAACCGCCGGCGACGTCGACGCCGAGCGTCCAGTGCGAGTTGAAGCCGAAGGCCGTCGCCGCGGTGCCGAGCGCGGTCGGCGGAAGCTTGTCGGCCAGACCGATGAACGCGTTGTTGCACGACTTCGCGAACGCGGTCGCGAGATCGATCGCGCCGGGCGCCTCGCCCTCGAAGTTGGTGAACGATTCTCCGCCGACCGTGATCTTCGCCGGGCACGGCGCCGGTGTCGCCGCGTTGCTCCCGGCGGTCAGCAGCGCGGTCGACGTGATGACCTTGAACGTCGAGCCGGGCGGGTACTGGCCCGACAGCGCGCGGGCGAAACCGTTGTACGGCCGCGAAACGACGGCCCGGATCGCGCCGGTGGTCGTGTCGATCGCGACGAGAGCGGAGTTCTGGACGACGCCGGCGAGCGCGGTCTCGGCCGCCTTTTGAATACCGGGGTCGATGGTGAGGCGCACCGCCTGCCCGGCGCGTCCCGGGAACGACTTCACCACGCGCACGGTGTCCGAGTTCGTGTCGACGATCACCACGTCGCGCCGGGGCGCACCGGCGAGCTGCTTCTCGTACACCGCTTCGAGGCCGGACTGACCGACCTGGTCGCCCGCCTTGTAGGGCGCGCCCAGCTTCTTCAGCCCGTCGGCGGTGATGTCGCCGACCGTGCCCAGGATCTGGTCCGCCAGCGCGTCGTCGGTGGAGCTCACGCCGGTCGCAGCGCGGAAGATGATGCCGGGAATCGGGACCAGCGTGTCGTGGATGTGCTGGTAGTTCGCGTCACGGGGAATGGTGACGACTCGGAAGAACTGGTTCGGGTGCGCCTTACCGCCGAGGAGGATCTGGTCGATGGTTGCGGCCTCGACCGCGAGCAGCGACTTCATCGCCGCCTTCACCGCTGCGAGGTCGGCCGGGGTCGTGATGTGGTCGGGTTCGAGCCCGACCTGCACCGCGGCCTGTGACCCCGCGAGCACGGCGCCGTTCGCGGCGAGGATCGACGCCCGGGCCGGCCACGTCTTCTTCACCGTCAGGTGCCGGCCGGCGCCGATCGCGGGATAGAGGTCGTTCGGGTTCCACGTGATGCGCCAGCCGGTCTCCTTCGTGTGTAGGAGCGGGAGCACGCCGTTCCATTCGACGGGACCGAGATCCTTCAACGTGACCACGGCTCGATACGTCGCGGTCGCGTCGGTCGCCGTTCCCGACAGGCCGGTGCGGGTGTACACGGCGGTGCTCCCGGGGACCGCCTGCACGAGGCTCGTCGCGAGGGTCTCGAGGTCGCCCGGGGCGCGGTCGAGCAACGTGGCCATGTCGGCGGTGTCGCCGCGGCCCCACGAGTGCAGGAACGTGTCCACCTCGCGGCTCGGCAGCGTCAGCTTGTCGGTATGGGTCCGGGAGAGCACGACCCCGACAATGACGCCCGCCACCACCACGAGCGCCAGAAAGAACGCGAGCGCACGCTTCATGGGCGCCCAGTCTGGCGCGGCTGCGCCCGACGGCGGTGGCACCCGCTGCGACCTGGTGCGGGCCCGGGACCGAGCGTCCGGGCCGGTGCGACGGGCCGAAGGTGCCGCCCGTATCGCACTTCGTTCGACATACCCGGGGTCGGGGGGCGAAGATGGAACACGTTCTATCGTCGACCATTGGGTCGAGAAGTCGAGCACGTCGCGGAGGCCAGATGTACGTCGGGTTGAGCAAGGAGCAAGAGGCGCTGCGCGACGAGCTGCGCGCGTACTACGACAACCTTTTGACGCCCGAGGTCGAAGACGACCTGCGCAAGGGCGAGGGCATCGGCCAGGTGTCGAAGGACGTCTGGAAGCAGATGTGCGCCGACGGCTGGGCCGGGGTCGGCTGGCCCAAGGAGTGGGGCGGCCGGGGCATGACTCCCGTCGAGCAATTCGTCTTCTTCGACGAGTCGATGCGCGCGGGTGCACCGGTGCCGATGCTCACCATCAACTCGGTTGCGCCGACGATCATGCGTTACGGCTCCGAGGAGCAGAAGCAGTTCTATGTCGACAAGATCCTGAAGGGAGAGATCCACTTCGCGATTGGCTACACGGAATCCGACGCCGGCACCGACCTCGCGTCGCTCAAGACCAAGGCCGAGCGCGACGGCGACGAGTACATCATCAACGGGCAGAAGGTCTTCACCAGCCTCGCGAGTGGCTCCGACTATGTCTGGCTCGCAGTGCGTACGAGTACCGAGGCCAAGAAGCACAAGGGCATCTCGATCATCATCGTGCCGACCGACACACCCGGCTTCTCGTACAAGGCGATCGACAACTTCGGCAACACCAATACGAACATCACCTACTACGAAGACGTGCGGGTTCCCGTTGGCAACCTGGTCGGCGAGGAGAATCAGGGCTGGTCGCTGATCACGAACCAGCTGAACCACGAGCGCGTCACGTTGTGCTCGTCCGGGATCGTCGAGCGCCAACTCGACGACGTCCGCAACTGGGCGCAGCAGACGTTGCTCGCCGACGGCCGGCGCGTGATCGACCAGGAATGGGTCCAGATCAACCTGGCGCGCGTGTACGCCAAGCTCGAGTACCTGAAGTTGGCGAATTGGAAGATTGCCTGGCTCGCGCAGCAGGGCGAAGCGCTGAACCCCGCCGACGCGTCGGCGATCAAGGTGTACGGCACCGAGTTCTACATGGAAGCCGGCCGCCTGTTGATGGAAGTCATGCGCGACCAGGCCCCGCTACAGGGCAAGTCTCCGGGCGCGGTGGTGCGCGGACGCGTCGAGCGCATGGTGCGCGGAATGCACATCCTCACCTTCGGTGGCGGTACCAACGAGATGCAACGCGACCTGATTTCGATCTTCGGGCTCAACATGCCCGGAAGCCCCCGCTGAGTCCGGAGAGACAGACACATGGATTTTTCACTGAGTGAAGAACAGCAGGAGCTCGCCGGGCTCGCGGCGCGCATTCTCGAAGACCGCATGGACCTTCAGCACCTGAAGGAGCGCGACCGTTCCGACGACTGGTACGACCTCGACACGTGGCACGAGTTCGCCAAGGCGAACCTGCTCGGCATCGCGCTACCGGAGAGCGTCGGCGGTCTCGGTTTCGGCTTCGCCGATCTCTGCATGGTGTTGCGCGAGGTCGGTCGCAACGTCGCGCCACTGCCGATCATCTCCACGCTTGTGAGCGCCGCGCTTCCCATCGCCCGCTACGGCACGGACGCACAGCAGGCCGTGCTCTCGAAGGTCGTCGCGGGCGAGGTGCTGCTGACGGCCGCGTTGGTGGAGTACGGCAGCGAACCGGAGTCGCCGGTCACGAGCGCGACCCCCGACGGTGA
This sequence comes from Actinomycetota bacterium, assembly GCA_041691275.1. GTDB lineage: Bacteria > Actinomycetota > Acidimicrobiia > IMCC26256 > PALSA-610 > PALSA-610. The sequence continues at coordinate 17,154 of JBEPUZ010000076.1, forward strand.
CGGCTGGCGGATCGACGGGGCCAAGGGCGGCGTTCCCGGTGCGTCGGCGGCCGAGCTCATCGTCGTCCCGGCCAAGTTGGGCGACGGCGTCGGCCTCTTCCTCGTTCCCGCGAACGCGGCAGGCATCACGCGGGAACGCCAGGAGACGATGAACCACGAGCCGATCTTCGAGCTGAAGCTTGACGGCGTGAAGGTGGGTGCCGACGCGCTGATCGGCACGCCCGAACAGGGGAGTGAGATCCTCGCGTTCACGCTGAATCGCACGACCGTCGCAATGTGCGCGCTCGTGTCGGGCGTCGCCGACAAGGCGCTGCACCTCACCGCGCACTACACGACCGAGCGCAAGCAGTTCGACCGTGCGATCGGCACATTCCAGGCCGTCGGGCAACGGATGGCCGACTGCTACATCGACAACCAGGCCATCGAGCTCACGATGCTGCAGGCCGCATCGCACCTCGACGAAGGCCGGGACGACCCGCTCGAAGTCGCGACCGCGAAGTTCTGGGCGGCCGACGGCGGTAACCGCATCGCGCACGCGGCGCTGCACATCCACGGTGGTGTGAGCATCGACGTCGACTTCCCGATCCACCGGTACTTCCTCTGGCTGAAGCGGTACGAGTTCACGCTCGGTTCGGCCACACCGGAGTTGTTGCGCATCGGCGCAGTGCTCGCGGACTCGCCCGTCACGAACTAGTGACCTGAGTCGGTATTTCTTCGGTAGTTAGGAATTTTGGGTTTCGGGGTG
>JBEPUZ010000077.1:0-17825 GCA_041691275.1 Actinomycetota bacterium
GGTTCGCAACGGTGATGAGTGCGATTGCGGCGAGGCACAACAGCACGCGTTCGTTCGTGAGCGCGTGGAGCGCGGGAATCGAGGTGATCGCGCGCACGCCCGCGCAGATCGACACCGCGACCGTGAGGATGTAGTCGACGAGCAGCGACGCGCCCGCGACCATCGACGCGCCCGCGCCGAGATTCTCGCGACTGACGACGTACGAACCGCCGCCACTCGGGTACGCGAAGATCGTCTGCCGGTACGACGTGACGACGATGGCAAGCAGTACCGCGACGACGATCGAGATCGGTACGAGCTTCGAGAGCCCGAGCGTCAGGCTCGACCCACCGACCGCGACGACGAGCAGGATCTCCTGCGTCGCGTACGCGGTCGAGGAGATGGCATCAGAGGAGAAGACCGCGAGCGCGATCGTCTTGATGATGCGTTGATGTTCCTGCTCGGAGGTCGCCAGGGGGCGCCCCACGAGCACGCGTTTGAAGCTGTCGAGCACCGTCGTCCCGTCCACGCCCGCTGTCGTCCCGCCGCCAGCATGCCATCGTCGGAAGGGGAAACCCCGTACCCGGTTTCACTTCGGTCACGATCGACGCCGTAGCATCCGCCGTCGGAGCGTGGACGGGGAGGCCGATCTTGCACGTCGTGGTCATCGGATGTGGTCGGGTCGGCAGCGAGCTGGCGGGCGCGCTCGAACTCGCCGGCCACTCGGTCGCCGTCGTCGACAAGAACGCCCGTGCCTTTCGTCGTCTCGGAAAGAACTTCGCCGGCAAGACCGTCGTCGGCTTCGGCTTCGACCGCGACCATCTCGCCCAGGCCGGTATCGACGAGGCCGGAGCTTTCGCCTCTGTGACGAACGGCGACAACTCCAACATCCTGTGCGCGCGGATCGCGCGGGAGACCTACAACATCGAGCACGTCGTCGCCCGCATCTACGACCCCCGCCGGGCGCTCATCTACCAACGGCTGGGCATCCCGACGGTGGCGACGGTCGCGTGGACCACCGACCAGGTGCTCCGCCGACTCCTGCCCGGAGAGACGCACCACGACTGGGTCGATCCCACGGGCCGCATCGGCCTTGTCGAGCGGACGATCCCGGCGAAAGCCATCGGTCAGAAGCTGGCCAAGCTCAACCGGCCCGGCCGGTTCTGGCTCACCGCGGTCACCCGCTTCGGCAAGGCCCAGGTGGTGACGGCCGACCTCATCGGCCAAGAAGGCGATGTGCTCGTGTTCGTCTCCGAGATGGACGGCCTCGAGGAATTGCAACAGCACATCGAATCGGGAGGCGGCGACTGATGCGGGTCGCAATCGCGGGTGCGGGCAATGTCGGGGTGTTCATCGCGAACGAGCTTGCGACCACCGGCCACGAGGTGATGCTCATCGAGCAGAGCCCAGACGTGGTGCAGCGGGTCCAGCCCCACGCGGCCGACGCGGTCGAGTGGATCGTCGCCGACGCGTGCGAGGTCGCCTCCTTGCGCACCGCCGGGCTCGAGAGCTGTGACGTCATCGTCGCCGCGACCGGCGACGACGAGGACAACCTCGTCATCTCGCTGCTCGCCAAGCAGGAGTTCGGCGTGCCGCGGGTCGTCGCCCGGGTGAACCACCCGAAGAACGAGTGGCTGTTCAACGAGAACTGGGGCGTCGACCTCTCGGTGTCGACCCCGCACCTCATCACCGCGCTGGTCGAGGAGGCCGTGTCCGTCGGGCGCCTCGTGCGCATCCTGCAGTTCGAGGGTGGCAACGTCCGGCTCGTCGAGGTGACCCTCGCCGAGAACGCGCCCGTCGTCGACCACGCGATCCGCGACCTCGACATCCCGCGCGACGCCACGATCGTCGCGGTCGTACGAGGCGAGCACGTCGTGATGCCGCGCGGCGACACGGTCTTCGAGTCGGGCGACGAGGTGCTTGCGATGGTGACCAGCGACAGCGAGGACGACGTTCGTCAGATCCTCACGGGCGGCTGAGCTCTCCCTACCGCCGTGCCGGCCGGCAGCTGCGTCAGAGCAGCTGGTACACCGGGTTGTACATCAGCGATTCGCTGCCGTGCCGTCCGGGTCCGGTGACGACACCCTCGAGCAAGACCCGACGTCCGGGAGAGAGTCCCGTGATCTTGCGCCGGCCGAGGAACACCGCGGTCACGGTGCCGCGCCCGTCGTGCACCGACGCCTCGAGCGACGCGTTGCCGGCCCGGGGAACGATCCGCACCGAGCGGATCTCCCCCGCGATCTGCACCGGGCGGCGCAGTTCGAGCGCATCGAGGGGCGAGACGCCCCGCGCGGTGCACCACGTGGCCAACTTCTCGCGATCCTGCACGTCCACCGGAGTGGTGAACTTCTCGAAGAATTTGCGCTTCCCCACGAGCCGACCTCCAGGTCGATACCGAGCGTAGCGCCGCGTGGGCGCGAAGATGTCACCCGTGCTTCATCCCTTTCACCGGGTTCGTACCGGGACCTACACGGTTGCTCTCGCACTCGTGGTGCTCGTCGCCGCGTGCAGCGGGGGGAGCAAACACAAGGCCGAGTCGGCTGAGACCACCACCACGCGCCCAAAGGTGCTCGACGTCAAGACTTCGGTGTTGAAGGTCGGCTCCGTCGACATCCAGAGCGCAGGGCCGACCAACGCGATCGACACCGCGACGGGTAAGGCGGTGCTCGGAACCTCGCAGGCGTACATCGACGATGCGATCTTCGCACCCCTCAAGACCGGCACGCTCGCCACCGCGTATCCGGCCTTGTTCGACACCAGCCTGAAACCGGCGGTGATCGGCGCCGACCAGCCCGCGCTCACCGACCTGAGCGTCGGCAAGGTGACGAAGCTGTCGACGACCGCCACGCCCGTGCATCTCTCGGCGCTCGAAGGCACGCTGGGCGAGTTGATGTACGTCGCGACCGACTTCGATCTCATGCTGAAGGCGACCGCAGCGTCCGGTCCGCTGACGATCCAACGCCACGTCGAGCTGACGTTCTCGAAGACCGGCACCGCCTGGCACGTTTCCGCGTACCGGGTCCAAGCAGTCCGCAAGACGGTCGCCGGAACGACGACCACGACCGCGACGCGAGGTACGACGCCGTGAGCAACCCCCGTTCGAACGACTCCGTCAAAGCCACCTCCGGCGACGCCGACGCTCTCGAAGCGGTCGGCCACGCCCCGCGCCGGCACCGTCTCGGCCGCCGGGCCCGGCGCGTGCTGCTCGTGTTCGCGGGCGCGACCTCTGCGCTGCTGCTCGGCATCGTCGGGATCTTCGGGGCGTGGCTCGCCGGCATGCACATCCCGCTCGCGTCGGGCGCCACGTACCTCCGGGTCGAGAAGATCGCGCCGCTCGTAGCCGCAGATCGCGTGTCGGGCGCACCGACAGCACCGTTCTTCATCTTGTTGGTCGGGAACGACTCGCGTCCAGGAGTCGGTGGCGCACGCGGCGACGCGCTGCACGTGTTGGGCGTGAACCCGGCCAAGCACCAGGCGACGATGCTCGACATCCCCCGCGACACGTGCTGGAACGGCGACAAGATCAACGTCGGCAACACCAAGGGTCCCCGCCAGCAGGCCAACGACGTCGGCGGTCTCGTCGGCGTCCAGATCTCGTACGTGGTCGACGTCGACTTCGCCGGGTTCACCGGCCTCGTCGACGGCATCGGTGGTGTCAGCGTGAATGTGCCGACCCAGATGCACGACACGTTCTCCGGCGCGTACTTCAGCCCTGGCACGCAGCACATGAACGGATCGCAGGCGCTCTCGTTCTCCCGTGACCGTCACGACTTCCCGACCAGCGACATCGTCCGGACGCACAACCAGGGCATCTTGATCCTGAACGCCATGAGCCAGCTGCGCGCGCAGATGCAGAACGCGCCCGGGGAGTTCAAGCTGCTCGCGCTGCTCGGCCGGCACGCCCAGCTCGACGGCATCGGCATGAAGGACCTCTACAACCTTGGTCGGGTCGCGTTCTCGCTCAACCCCGACCAGATCCAGAACATCACGATCCCCTACGTCGGCGGCTCGTGCCTGAAGCTGGGCGCGGGCGGACCCGGCCTCTTCGCCGACTTCCGCGACGACGGCATCGTCGAGAGCCCCCACTAACCCCGAAAACCCCGCCAACAGTTGTCGGAGTTCGCCGCGCATACCGCGGTTTTCTCCGACAACTGTTGGTGGGGAAATGGGTGTCGGCGGCGCACCCGGTCGGTACCCTCGGAGTCGATGCCAGCCGGTAGCCCAGTCGGTGACCACGAGGGAGCCGTCGATATCCCAGTTGATATCACGGTCGACGCGCGGGCGACGCTCGACGAGCTCGCCGCCGATCCCGACTTCGAGGGTCGGTGCGTGCACCGCGAGGTGCTGCCCGAGCGCCCGGCCCGCTACCGGCAGACCGCGGAGCCGCTGCATCCCGAGTTCGCCGCCCGGCTCGCGTCACGCGGTATCTACGAGCTGTACGCGCACCAGGCCGAGGCGATCGACGCGCTACGCGCGCGGCGTTCGGTCGTCGTGGCGACAGGCACCGCCTCGGGGAAGTCGCTCTGCTATCAGGCCCCGATCGTGTCCGGCGTCGTCGAAGACCGACGTGATACCGCACTCCTGTTGTTCCCCACCAAAGCCCTCGCCCAGGACCAGTTGCGATCGATGCGTTCGTGGTTGGTGTCGGGACTACGAGCCGTCACGTACGACGGCGACACCTCGGGCGACGACCGCGCGTGGGCCCGTAAGAACGCGAACGTCGTGCTGACGAACCCCGAGATGTTGCACATGGGGATCCTGCCGTCCCACAAGGCGTGGGCCATCTTCCTGATGCGTCTGCAGTACGTGGTGGTCGACGAGCTGCACACGTTGCGCGGCATCTTCGGATCGCACGTCGCGCACGTCCTGCGTCGACTCCGCCGCCTATGCGAGCACTACGGCTCCGACCCCACGTTTTTCTTCGCGAGCGCGACCATCGGCAATCCCGGCGAGCTCGCGAGCGCGCTGTGCGGACGCGAGGTCGACGAGATCGTCGACGACGCGTCGCCGCGTGCCGAGCGCGTGCTCGCTTGTTGGCAGCGTCCGCTGCTCGATGCCCACTCCGGCGCGCGCGGGTCGGCCAACATCGAGACGGCCGAGCTCCTGACGCGATTCGTGCGGAGCAACCACCAGACGCTCGCGTTCACGCGCAGCCGACGGGGCGCCGAGGTCGTCGCCCAATACGCGCGGCGCCGGCTATCGGGGGTCGCGCCCGAGCTCACCGATCGCGTGGCCGCGTACCGGGCCGGATACCTCCCGGAGGAGCGACGCGCACTCGAGCTCGACCTCGCGAGCGGACACCTGCTCGGGATCGCCGCGACCAACGCGCTCGAGCTGGGAATCGACATCGGCGGACTCGATGCTGTGGTGCTCAACGGTTTTCCGGGCACGCTCGCGTCGATGTGGCAACAGGCGGGGCGCGCGGGGAGGACCGGCCGGCGGTCGGCCGCGGTGCTCGTCGCCGGCGACGATCAACTCGATCAGTGGTACGCCGCGCACCCGAGCGAGCTGACGCGCCGGGCGCCGGAACGGGCGGTGGTCAATCCCCAGAACCCGTTCATCATGCGCGCGCAGGTCGCATGCGCCGCGCACGAGATGCCGCTGTCCCCCGACGACGAGCGCTGGTTCGGCCCCGGACTCGACGACGCGGTCCGCGAGTTGGTCCACGCCGACCAGCTCATGCCGCGCGGAGGTCGCATGTACTGGTCGGGCGAACGGTCGCCCGCGCGCGACGTCGGGCTCCGTAGCGGTTCGTCGGTCGAGTATCGGCTCGTCGACTCCGAGAGTCAGCGCACGATCGGCACTGTCGACGACGCGCGCGTCTTCTCGGTTGCACACCCGGGCGCGGTGTACCTCCACCAGGGTCGCCAGTACCGAGTCGAGCATCTCGACCGCGACGAGCACCTCGCCATCCTCGAACCCTTCGACGAAGCCGACGAGTACACGCAGGCCCGCACCACCACCGACATCGCGATCGTGAGCGAAGACGCGTTCGCCGCGCTCGGCGACGCGATCGTGCACCTCGGTTCGGTCGAGGTGCGGAGTCAGGTCGTTGCCTTCCAACGCAAGCAGATCTCCTCCAACGGAGTCATCGAGGTGTGCGAGCTCGACCTGCCGGAACGGGTGCTCGTGACCCGCGCGTGCTGGTACACCGTGCCCGCCGAGGTGTTGGAGACCGCAGGCGTCGACGCGTCGGAAGTGATGGGCGCGGTCCACGCAGCTGAGCACGGCTTGATCGGAATGTTGCCACTCTTCACCATCTGCGATCGCTGGGACGTCGGTGGGGTGTCGATGGCGCTGCATCCCCAGACCGGGCAGCCGACGATCTTCGTGTACGACGGTTATCCGGGCGGCGCCGGCATCGCCGACCTCGCGTTCGAAGCCGCGGCCCGGCACGCCCGCTCGACGCTCGATCTCATCCGCGCCTGCTCGTGCGACGATGGCTGCCCCTCGTGCGTACAGTCGCCGAAGTGCGGTAACTGGAACGAGTACCTCGACAAACGCGCCGCGATCGCACTACTGGGAGTCATGGCGCGCGAGCACCAAGGACTCTCGTCGGGTATCCGCCCGGCGCGTTAGCTCCCCGGCGCTCGCTGCGGCGTCGAGTCCGGCGTGTCGACAGGCGGCTCGATGGTCGCGCCCGAGTCCTCGTTGTCCATCCAGTCGCGGAGCCGGCGGCGCTCGCGGTCGAGCTGCGTGAGTCGTTCCATCATCGCGACGCGCGGATCGACCGGATCACTTGGATCCCCGTGTTCGATCGGAGCGACGGGTTCCGGACGCGACGATGCGCCCGGCGTCGGAGGCGGCGAGCGAACGATCGTGGGTTCGGTTGTGACCTCGGTTCGAGGTTCGTCGAGCGGGGTCGCGTACGCCATCGCGACGCCCGGTGGCTCCGGACCGGCGCGGGCGTCAGGACTGCGGGCCCGCTCCCGTTCGGCCGCGACGTCGAGATCCAGGCGGTGCGACTCGACGAGCTGCACCACCACGTCGGTGAGTCGCACCAGCTGCTGGGCGAGCTCGATCGATTCCACGCTCGCAACGGTCGGAGCCGGTAGCGGCCGCACACCCGCGGGCTGCGGCGACCACTCGCGACGACGGCGGGACGACCGCATCTCGAGCGCGAACCACGCCCCCGCCGCGAGCACCATCAGCACTGCGAGCACGGTCGCGAACGGCTGCTTCCAGACAGGCTTCGACGGGGTCGTGCCGGTCGAGGCCGCGCTGGAGAGCGCGACGGACGCGGAGACGGTCGCCGGGGACGCGACGGTCGCCGACGTCGGTGAGAGATCAGTCGCCGCGACGCCGAGTCGAGACGACCACGACGCGACGTTGCCGTCGCCGTATTCGAGATCGACCGCAATGTCGGCCGCAGTTCCGACCGGAGGCGCCTTCCAATCGAGGTCGAGCGTCGTGTCCCTGCTCGCGGCGAGATCGGTCTGGAACGGGAGCGTCTGCGGAGAGTCACCGGCCACGCGGACGTGGCCCGAGACCTGCGCGCCCTGCGCGCCGAAGTTCCGGAGCACGACCGCGAGCTGATGATTCGATCCCTGGTCGACGCGGTGTACGTCGGCGATCGCGATCTGTGCCGACGGGGTCCCCGACACGACGATCGAGACCGGGATCACGACGGTCGCGGTGCCCGAGACCGGACTGCCGTCGGCGGCCGACACCGCGCTTTCGACCGTGGCGCTCACGTGCGCGAGCACGGAGCCCGGTTGCGTGTCGTGCGGTACCGCGACTGTCATCGGCACCGTCGCCGCTACGTGGGGATCGAGTTGCACGGCGTCGTCACCGAACGACAGCCACGACGCCGAGTCGGCGCCGACGTTCCCCGTCGCATCGGTCGCGTCGAGCTTCACGGTGAGCCGGAGGTTCGCGGTGTGGTTCGAGACGACGAGATCGTGCTCCTCGGACGCGCCCGCGTCGAGGGTGACCGCCAGACCCGAGCCTGCGACCTGCGCGGGCGAGAGTCCGAGCGCGTCCTTCGGGACCGTGCTCCCGCCTGCGCTATTCGCGAGAAGCGTTGTCGGGCTGGATGCAGGCGCGCCGGGATCCGCGGCTACGGGTCCCGCCGCGACGACGAACACTGCAGTGACGCTCGCGAGGAGCGCGATCAGTCGCTTCATTTCCGATGTCCCGGACGCCGGCACGAGCTGCGCCTGCGACCGGGCTCTCATCGGTCAAACGGTGCCGTAGTTGACAGAGCGTCCGGCCCGGCTCCGGCGCCGGAGCACGATCGCCGCGGCCACGAAGAGCACGAAGAGTCCACCGGCGATCGGCAGGATCGGACTCGATCCCGGTCCGTGACCACGGACGGTCACATTCTTCAACGCGTTCTCGAGCCGGGTCTGGGCTTCGCCGGCGATCACCACCGTGCCCGTCCAGCTCGTACGGCGCCCACCCTCGTAGGTCAGGTCGACCTCGACGTGGTGGGAGCCCGGCACCACCGTCTTCGTCCAGGCCATGGGGTAGACGATCGCAGTGCCGGGCACGAACGTATCGATCTTGAACGAGACGTCGGTGCCGGTGTCGGCGACCCGCATCACTCCGGAGCCGTGGGCGAAGGCGTTCCCGCCGTTCGTCATGTGGATCCCGAGGTCGACGCCACCCGAGATCGCCTTAGGATCGACGCCGGTCACCTGGAGGTTCGGCGCTTTGGGCCCGGCGACGTCGAGCTCGACCGCGATCGCGCGCTGGAACCGCACCGCGAGCGAGAACCCGGCCTGGTCGGGTTGGGCCTGCGACGCCGGATTGTCGGCCGCGGAGAGCGGCACCGAGGCGCTGACTCCGGCGAGATACTGGCCGGGCCCGGCGTTCGCGGGGACATGCACGGTGAAGGGCAGGTCTCGTGCGGTGCCGGGGGCGAGGGTCACCTGCGGAGTGGACACGACGATCCAGCGCGAGGTGAGGGCCTTGGCGCTGCCCGGGCGGGCGAGCTGCACGCCGGTGCTCTCGCCCGTGGTGGCGTCGACCGCCTCGATCGTGACCGTTACGGGGTGGTCGTTCGGGTTGTTCACCCGGATGCTCTGCGTGAGCGTGGCCCCGGGCGTGGCGTCGAGCAGGTAGTAGTGGCCGGGCGCGATCTTCGACCCCGGGCTCGCGGTCGCCCCGACGACATCTCCGAACTTGCCCGCCGCGGCCGGTGCGATCGCACCTGCCGACGCGATGAATGCGGCCGCCATGAAGACGACCGCACGTCGAGCCCGCCGCATCCCGTGCCTCCCGGGGATTTCCGATCCGATAGGCGGATGCGCCGGCTCGGGGTCGAACCCGAACCGGCGCTTCCTAGCCCGTCCTCATCGGCCGTTACGGCGTGTTCGTGATGGCAAGCGTCGCAGTCGCCGTGTAAGCACCGGCGACGGCGTTGGCCGGCACCACGAGCTTCAGGATCTGGGGCGACACGAGGTAGGTGCCCATGCCGGCCACCTTCGTCGTGCCGTCCGACGCGAAGGGCGCGCCGCCGTTGTGCGTCGCGTCGGCCGGGTCGGCCTCGACGATCTTCTTGGCGGTCGTGAAGTCGCCCACGTCAGTGGCGAACACGCCCCCGAGCGGCGAGTCGGCCGTTCCCGAGGCGACCACCGGGGCGTTCATCTGGGCGCCCGCCGCGGCCACCACGTCGCCGCCGACGTCGGTGAAGTTGGGGACCGTCAGGGTGACGCTCCAGCCCGCACCGGTACCCGAGTCGTCGATGACCGTGAACGGTGCGATCGAAGCACTCGTGAGCTGCGGGGTTCCGTTCATGGTGACGCTGTTGAACGCGCCGACCGTCGGGAACGAGGTACCACCGGCCACTGCGGTGTCGAACCGGGGACCGGTCCCACCCGTGATCGTGAATCCGGGAGTGCTGGTGTTGCTGAAGCCGTCGGCGGAGGCGGTGCCCACGCTGACTGCACTGATCATTGCGGCCGCCGCGGCAGCTGCGAAGAGCTTCTTCTTCATGGACATGGTCGCATCCTTGGTTGTGTCGCCGCTCGGCCTCCGTACCGGGCAATGGCGCTGAGATCGACTCTCTGTCCGGCCTGCTTGAGAGGATTGTGTGACCAACGCACTCACCGTGACGACGATCACCACTGTGAGGCGTGTGGTTACTGAGACGTCGCGCCTTGCATGAGCAAGATTTTTTTGGTGGAGCGGGCGCGGGAATTCCGCCGTTTATGTCGTCTTCAGCGATTCGCCGGTTTCCCTCACGGACCACCCGACGAGACCTCGGCCCGGGCGCGCGCCTGCGCGTCTTCGATCGCGACGGTGACGTCGGCACCCGACCCGTCGGAACGGCACGTGAGCAGGTCGGCGCCATTCGCGACCGCGATCCGGCGGGCGTCGGCGCAGGCGACGGAGGGTGATTGTCCGAGAGCGACGCTGTCAGCCGCCGCGAGCGCCGACGCGTCGGCGGCGTTGTTCGCGCGCGACTTCTCTGCCGACGCGCTTCCCAACCGGGCCACGGCCGTGCACAGCAACAGGGAGACGACGATGAACGCGGCCAGGAAGATGCTGACATTCCCCCGCTCTTTCACGGGCTCGTTCACGGTCGCTCCACGCTCATCACCGATGCGCTGTGCAAGGTGAGATCGGGAAGGAGCGCGCCGATGAGAGGAAGATCGGTGCGCGAGACGTAGGTGATGGTCACTTCCACGGGTTCGCCGACCCGCCCTCGGCGGACGACCCTCACCGTCGCGCCCGGCAGGTTCCGGCGCGCCGCGGCCGTGATGAGGCCAGGATCACGACTCACGGTTGCCTCCCGCACTGCGTCTCGCGCCGCGTGGACGACGACGATCTCGTCTCGCGCCACGAGTGCGACCTGAAACAGCAGCATCAGCATGGCGAAGATCAACGGGAGGACGAGCGCCAATTCCACCGTCGCCTGTCCCCGTTCTTCTGGCCGGGATCGAACCCGACGGTGGCCGAGACGCGCGAGTGAACGCGCGCCTCGGCCACCCGCGATGGGAGCGGGCATCAGATGTGCAGCAACCCGTGAACGACGGTGTCGAACAGACCGCCGATCAGGTTGGTGTGCTTCGCCCACGTCAACACGAGGCCCGCGATCGCGGCCGCCGAGATCATGACGAGCGCGTACTCAGCCGTGCTCTGACCGGCTTCTGAACGATTGCTCCGGCGGAGCAGTGAAAACAACGCGTTGGACAGCAATTGCAACAACGTTCGACCTCCTGGTCGACGGGCGCACGAGCGGTGCGCAGACTTGGCTGCGGGGAAGGCGGGCGGTTCAGCGAGTGACCCCGGCGATGACCGCCGGGACCACTGTGAGCAGCGCAAAGGCGGGCAGGATGCAGCCCACGAGCGGGAAACAAAGACGGACCGGGACCGTACGGGCCCGAGCTTCGGCGCGACGACGCAGGTCGGCGCGCAGTTCGGTCGCGAGGCGCGCGAGCGCCGGAGCCGCCGGCGATCCGAGACGCGCACTCGTGCGCAGCACCTCGGCCAGGCCGCGCGTGCCCGGCGTCCGCCGACCCATCTCTCGGAGCGCGTCGTCGAACGACTCCCCTAACGTGCACGCCTGCATCGCGGCCGCAAGCTCGCGGCCCACGAGCGGTGGTGACCACCTCGCGCCGAGCTCCACCGCGAGGAACGGTGTCTGTCCGGCGCCGACACCCACCCCAATGAGATCAACAGCGACCGCGACCTGGCGCGCCATCTCGTCGTCGAGCCGTCGGTTCCGACGCGAGCGCGACTGCGAACGTAAGACCCGGCCGACCGTGCGCACGGGCAGCAACGTCGCGACGCGGGCCGCGACGACTGCGACACGACCCGTCACGCCGTGGGTGCGCTGGGGCCGCGACGACAGGGTGCGCGCTCGTTCCGCGGTCGACACCCGGCGCAGGAGCCTGACGAACGGGAGCGCGACCACACCCACCCACGCCAACGTCAGCATCGCGATCACGAACCGCTCCCGTTCCGGACGATGCTTCGCATCCACCATCCGCCGAGCGCCTCGAGCGTGAGACCCAGCAACAGGCAAACGCGCCCGAACAACGTTCCGGTGAGCACGTGCAGTGCATGCGGATCGACCAGCGCCGACCAGGCGATGTAGGCCACGGGCGCGCCCGCCACGACGAGCGCCGATAGACGAGCCTGCGACGAGAGCGCACGCGCTTCGGCAGCGACACCGAGCCGGTCGCGCAGCGAGGTCGCGAGTCCGTCGAGTGCGTCGGCCGAACGGCCGCCGACCGACGAGCACATCGCGAGCCCGCCGGCCGACGCTTCGACCCCGGCGACGGCACGCTCTCCTGCCCACCCGGCCAGCGCCCGCGCGAGCGAAGCGCCGAGCCGGACGCGTGTGTCGACGCGCGCCATATCGGCCGCGAGCGGACCGTCACCCGCGGCCACCGCGGCGATCGCGGTCGCCACGGTACCGCCGGAACGCAGTTCCGAGGCGACCCGCTCCAACGCTTCCGGCACCACCAGCGCGATCTGCCGGCTCCTGCGCTCGTGCAGTGATACGACGACGGCCGGCGCACCGACCCCCGTCAACACCGCGAGACCGACCCCGACCTGCGGACCACCGAACCCGAGCCCGAGGACAGCCGCGACCGTGACCGCCCACATCCATGTCGAGAGCGCACGGTTCACCGGCGCGTCGATCGCGGCCGCGTCGAGCGCCCGCTCGACGCGCCCATGCAGCCAACTCGGCACGGCCCGACCGGCGCCGGCGCCTCGGCGGGGAACGCGGAGTCGATCGGCGATCGCGTAGCGCCGGGCACGTTGCGCGAACGCGCCTGCGAGCGTGCCTCCGAACGCGAAGACGATCAGAGGGTGCACGTCGCCCACTCCTCGACCAGATCGACCTCGGGACGGCGGGACGGACGGACGGGCATTCCACACGAGACGAGACGACCGTCGACGCGCGTGAGCAGTCGACGTGTGCGTGCGCCCGGCGTCAGTCCGAGCTCGGCGACGTTCACAATCGCGCGGCGACCGTCGCGACCGCGGCGGACCTGCACGACCGCATCGATCGCAGAGACGAGTTGGCGCCGGATTGCGGGGAGCGGCAGCGGGATCTCGGTGAAGAGCGCGAGCGTCTCGATCCGGGTCAGCGCGTCGTCGGCGCTGTTCGCGTGCACCGTCGACAGTGAGCCGTCGTGACCGGTGTTGCACGCCTGCAACATGTCGAGGGCTTCGCCACCGCGCACTTCGCCCACGATGATCCGATCGGGACGCATACGGAGCGCGCTGCGCACGAGCTCGCGCACACTGACCGCACCGGTCCCCTCCGCGTTCGCCGGGCGACCCTCGAGCCGGACCACGTGGGGTTGTTCGAGCCGTAGTTCGGCCGTCTCCTCGATGGTCACGATGCGTTCGCTGGGGTCAATCGCACGCGCGAGCGCGTTGCAACACGTCGTCTTGCCCGAGCTCGTCGCGCCCGAGACCACGACGTTCCAACCGGCTCGCACCATCGCGTCGAGACAGGCCTCGGCCTGCGGTTCTACGCCGAACGCGCGCAGCGGAACGGTATTGGCGCCGAACCGACGGATCGAGACGCACGGACCGTCGGGGGCCAGCGGAGGGAGCACCGCATGCAAACGGGAACCGTCCGCCAGCCGCGCATCGACCATCGGCGAGGCTCGATCGAGACGGAGCCCGAGTGGGGCGATCACGCGCTCGACCACCCGCACGATCGTCGGCGCGTCGATCTCGCAGCGCACCGCTTCGATCAGGCCTGCACGCTCCACGAAGACGCGGTTGGGTCCGTTGACCATGATCTCCGTGATCGACGGGTCGGCGAGCAACGGCTCGAGCGGACCGAGCCCGCCCACGTCGTCAACCAGTTCGTCGAGCACGACGTCGGCGCGGGCCGACGCGAGCAGCGGCGCCTCTTCCCGCAACATCCGCGCCAGCCGGGCCCGCAACTCGGGGCGGGCAAGCAGTTCGGGATCGAACGGCGCGTCGAGCAGCCGACGGTGCAGTGTCTCTCGGAGTGCCGAGTCGCGGGTCGTCGCGTCGACGCCTCCGTGACCGTCGAGGACCGGGGTCTCGCGCAGTCTGCTCATGCCGCCTGCTCGTCACCGATGCAGCCCACGCGAAGCAACGCGTGGTGCAGCGGCCGGCCCAGAGCATCGGGAAGCCGGGTCGGGAGGACGCCGGCATCGACGGCCCGGGCGATGGCAGTTCGGGCGGGAATCGCCGCCAGGACCGGGATCCCGAGCACGTCTTCGACGTCGGGGGCACCGAGTGAACGCCCGTGCTCGTCGATCAGCACCGCGCCGACCGCGTCGACGATCGCCGGGTGGCGTACCGCTCGCCGCAGCCCTAAGTAACAGCCCCGGACGACGATGATGCCGACTCCCGCGACCTCGGCGAAAGCACGCACGGCCGGATCTTCGAGGCGACCGAGGTCGCACACACCTGGACGCGGGTCGGCATCGAGCGCGACCGCGAGCGCGGCGCCCGCCTCCGGCGCCGCGGGGCCTCCGTGTGCGTCGCCGGCCGGCAACAGCGAGAGTCGGGGCGCGACGTCGACGGCGAGGTGCTCGAGCGCGTCGGTCGGCGCGCCCGGGCCCGCGCGCATCCAGTCGAGCAATCCCGGGATCGGGTCGTGAGCGAAGCCGAGCACCGCCGGCTGATCGCCGGCGAGGTCGATGATGCGCGCGTCGGTCTCGCGTGCGAGCACCAGCGCGGCGGCCGCCGCGACGACGGAGGTGCCGGAGCCGCCCTTCGGCGACCAGAAGCACACCAGCATGGAAGAACTCCCCACGTCGGAGCACTCCGGTTCGAGTACACGGAGCGCTACGCCAAGACGGGGAAGTCGACGGGGAAGTCGAGGGAAGCCATGAGCACGTTATGGGTGCGCCTCTCCGACGTCAAGGGGGCGCGGCGATCGCGACGTAGGCTTCGCACTCGTGGAAGCCGCGTTCTTCGATCTCGACAAAACCGTGATCGCGACGAGCTCGGTGATGGCGCTGGGCGGAACCTTCTATCGCGACGGTCTGATCTCGAAGCGGACGATCGTGCGCGGGCTGTACGCGCAGGTCGTGTATCTCCTCGTCGGCGCCGACGACAACAAGATGGAACGCATGCGCGAAGCGATGCTCGCGTTGACGAAGGGTTGGGATCAGCAGCACGTGAAAGAGCTCGTGCGCGAGACGCTCGACGTCGTGCTCACGCCGATCATCTACGCAGAAGCGCTCGAGCTCATCGAGGAACACCGCAAGGCCGGACGCAAGACCGTCATCGTTTCCTCGTCACCCGCGGAGACTGTCGAACCGATCGGTGAGTACCTCGGCGTCGACGACGTCATCGCGACGCGCGCGCGACTCGACGACGAGGGGCGTTACACGGGCGAGCTCGAGTTCTACGCGTACGCGGCACACAAGGCCGACGCGATCCGCGAGATGGCCGTCGCCGAGGCACTCGACCTCGCGTCGTCGTACGCGTACTCGGACTCGATCACCGACCTCCCGATGCTCGAGCTCGTCGGCCATCCGGTCGCCGTCAATCCCGATCGGGAACTCGCACGCGTGGCCCGCGAACGCGAATGGGACGTGCGCTACTTCCAGCGCCCCGTCCGACTTCGGGACCGGGTGCCGGTACCGCCGAAGGGCCCGACCCTCGCCGCGGGCGGCGTCGCGATCGCGGCGGGTGCCGCGGTGGGCGTCTACGTGTGGCTGCGTAAGCGCGCCCTGCCGGCCTGACGCCACACAGAACGTGAGAAGGGCGCGTGTGAGGGCGTCTTCGACACCTCACACACGCCCGAGTACTCAGGGCCCGAGTGCTCAGGCGCCGCGAACCTTCTTGGCGACGACTGCACCGAGAGCGACGAGCACGAGGAGCAAAAGCACCTTTTTCATGACCAACCTCCTGTGACGACGACGGGACGACTTTAGCGGGCGCGATCCGCAACCGCACAGAAGATCGATCGATCTCAACCTCCGGGCGAGAACGGCGACACCGGCGTGAAGGTGCCCGGGGCGTCGAGGGTGCGCACCAGTGCCAGCCGGCCGGAGACGACCCGGTAGAGCCCTGTGGCCTTCGGTGTGGCGGTGGGCGCCGCGATCACATAGGTGGCGGTGCCGGTAGGGACGACCTGGGCCACGTCCCACTTGGCGCCGCCTCTGAACACGACCTGCGGAGAGCCGAGCGTCTGCGGGTCGTAACGCGAGATCGACTGCGTCACAGATGGAGCGGCGGAGACCAGGCCTGGTGTCACGGTCTGCGCGAGCTCGTAGAGCCCGTCGGGACCGAACACGATGCGGTCTGCGGAACCGGCCGGGATCCGCGCGAACCCGGCCGACGTCCCCTCGGAGACCGAGAGTGGCGCCGGAAGCACCGGCGGAACGCCGATACGCCGGAACCCGCACTCGTACGCACCGCACGTCGACGCGACGAGAAACGAGCTGTCGGGTGACCACCGGAGACTCGTGACGTCGCTCAGCCCGACCGACGAGCTCGTCGCCGTCGCCTGGTCGACCACGACGACGTTCCCTGCCGTTCCGGGAAGCACGGGCGCGCACTGACCGTGCGCGAGATCGCCGGCGCCGTACAACGCGAGCCGTGAACCGTCGGGGCTCACGTCGAACGTGACCGCTCTGGTCACGATCGTCGACGAGTTGCCGCGGTCGATGTCGGCCCGCACGACGTCGCCGCACGTCTTCGTGCCGTTCTTCAGCGAGAGGTACCACAGCTCTCGGTGATCGTCGGTGGCGCGCGCGTACGTGATGTTGCCGAGCTTGACCTTGATCATCGTCGCGTTCTGGTGACCGCCGCTGTCGAGTGAGAGCACGTATTGGCCGCGCGCCGAGAGCATCGCCGTACCCGGTTGCAACGCGTCGCGCAACGGAACGGTCGCGCCCGTCGTCGACGATTCGACCCGGAGGGAGCCGTGTCCCGACGATCCGTGAACCACCGCGACACTCGTCGTCACGATCACGATCACGACCGCGGCCGCGACTGCGAGCCCCGACCAACGCCGCGCCCGACGGGACTGGCGCCGACGCCGGAGCACCTGTAGCTCCAGGTCGGCGGGCGGGACGAGATCGTCGCCGACCGTCTCCCCGAGCGTTCCGAGTCGGGTCGCGAGATGCTCCTCGAGCGGTTCACGCATCACGAACTCCTTCCCGGAGCTTCGCGAGGCCGCGCGACAAGAGCGACTTCACCGTCCCGAGCGGGACGTCGAGGATGCGGGCGATCTCCTCGTGCGACGCGTCGTTGTAGTAACGCAGGACGATCGCGGCCCGCTGGCGCGTCGGGAGCCGCCGCAGCGCGACGAGCAGCGAGTCGCTCGCGACGACATCGACCGGATGCACGACGAGCGAGGCGACGTCGACCGCTCGTTCGTGCCGGGCCACGACCTGTTGATGACGGAAGTGCGACTTCGCCAGGTTCGCGACCGCGCGCGTCAGGTACGCCGCGAACGCGTCGGGCTCGCGGAGCGAGTCGAGCTTGGCCGCGACCCGCACGAACGCTTCCTGCACGAGGTCCTCGGAGAGCTCGCGCTCCCCCGTCATCATCAACGCAAAGCGCAGGGCGGCGGGCGCGTGCGCGCGGTAGAGCCGGTCGAGCAAGACCTCGTTGCGCACCGCCAATGGCGCGACCGTCTGCACGTCCACCAGACGCTCGACCCGCCGCGCAAGTTTCACTTTTCTATGGTGCGCGCCAAATCGCCCTCACCGCCAACGCCCGGTGCGGCTCTGCCGAACCGGGCGCGTCGGTGTACGAGTGTGGTGTCTAGACCGCGAGCAGGTCGCGGGCGCCGGTGTCGGCGCTCGGGTGCCGCAGCTTCGACATCGCCCGGGCCTCGATCTGGCGGATCCGCTCCCGGGTGAGGTTGAAGTACTCGCCCACCTCTTCGAGGGTGCGGGGCTCGCCCCGGTCGAGACCGAATCGCAAGGCCAGGA
>JBEPUZ010000078.1:0-17824 GCA_041691275.1 Actinomycetota bacterium
GTTCTGGATCGTGATGCCGGCGAGGATGTCGACGACGCCGGCGAGCGCGAGGATCGGCAGCGACTCCACGACGATGCGGTGCAGGATCGGCAGGCCCTTCACGCCGATGCCGACGACGGCGGCACCGATCCCGATCGCCGCGCACGCGATCGCGATGACCGGCGTCACGTAGTGGTACCCGATCAGGTACGTGGCGAGGAACATGCTCGGGAGCGTGACCATGTCGCCCGCGGCGGTGACGATCGGCGCGGCGACATTGTCGAGGTCGAGGTCGCGGCGGGCGCAGAACGCGGCAACGGCCACCGTCAGCACCAAGACGACGACCGACGAGAGGATCGCGCCGATCACCGACACCACCATGAAGTCGGCGACCGAGATCGACTTGCCGCCGATCAGCATCTCGCACATGAGCTTGGCGAGGACCGCGAGCAGGGCCGCGGTTGCGAGCGACGAGAGGATCGCCGCGTACATGTTCTGGCCGACCTCGGTGTCGACGCGGCGGGAGACGCGGAAGGTCCCGGTGTGGATGAGCGTTCCGAGCCGGCTGCCGAGGGCGCCGAACACGTTTCCCCGCATCCCGATGGCCGCCGGCACCAGGACCACGAGTCCCGGCAGCAGGTTCAGGGTGTTGCTGATCGTTGCGAAGGTGACGCCGGTGACGAGATCGCCGCCCGAGGAGATCAGGAGCGCGAAGAAGCCCGCCCGGACTCCGGAGATATCCGCGCGGATGAACGCGACGAAACGCGCGCCTGTACGACGCGAAGTGCGCGGCATGACGTACTCGGCGGGTCAGCCATCTGAAGTCCTCCGGAACCCGTCAAGGGTACCCCCGTTCCCGGGAGTGCCCGGCCGAATCGTCGGGTCCCATCCCGCCGGCGGCTGCATAGGTCGCCCGTGTTCCTGCCGAATCGGCCGATTGTTGCCGATGCAGACGAGGTGACCTCTCCACTGCTCGAAGTGGGACAGCCCGTGCTCGTCGCCCGCGCGCCTGACGACGCTCCGTGGCGGATGACGGTCGATCTCGTCCAGGACGGCAACATCACCCTGGCCGCGGAGGCGGACGAACACCTCCCCGCCGAGTGGGCCGGCATCGCCGAAGTGCACCTGACGTGCCTCGGGCGGTTCAGCGTGTACCTGATCCACGTGCCCGTGGTGCGCAGCGGGTCGACGCAACTGGTCATCGGCGCCCCAGCCGACGAAGCCGCGGTGCAACGGCGTGCGTACGCGCGGGTGCTGCGCCACGTTCCCGCGAACTGCGCGGTGCTCGACGACGAAACCAATGCGTGGTCGACATTCGACGGCACGGTTCGTGACCTCGGCGGCGGAGGGTGCTCGATCCTCGCCGATATCACGCCACCGACGGGCACCACGATCGTGATGTCGTTCGCCTTCGACGACGACGACGTGCCGTTCGCACTGATCGGGCGCGTGTTGCCCCGAGAGGAAATCCCGACCATCGGCAAGCCCCTCACCCGGGTGGAGTTCACGTTGGTGCGCGAGCCCGACCGCGACCGCATCATGCGGTTCGTGCTGCTGTCGCTCGCGCAGCGCCGCCGGGCTGAACTGCACCCCGCGTAGCAGTCCACTTCAGACGGTGAGGCCGTAGAGGTCGGCGACGTTGTCGTGCAGGATGCGGCGCCGGGAGTGCTCGTCGAGCTGCATCGCGTGCTCGCCAAGAAGCGCTTGGCTGTTGGGCCACGTCGCGTCGCTGTGCGGAAAGTCATTGGCCCACATGAGCCGCTCCGGGTTCATGAGGTGCGCGGTGCGGAACGCGACCCAGTCGTCCTGGAAGGTCAGGTAGACGTTGTCGCCGAACCACTCGCTCGGGCGCCGGGAGAGCTCGCCCGAGGTGAGCCAGTTGCGATGACGGTCGTAGCCGTGGTCGGCGCGGTACATCCAGTGCGGCGCCCAACCCGCGTCGGCTTCGACGCAGACGACCTTCAGCTCGGGATGACGTTCGAACACCGCGCCGAAGATCAGCGTTCCGATGATGTCCTGGTTGCCGCGCACGATGCTCATGAAGCTGTTGAGCTTCGGTCCGCGCACGTGGTCGGCGCCGGGCGTGTCGCTCTTGCTCGTGAGGATGTGGAACGACGGTGGCAGGCCGAGATCGAGGATCGCGTCCCAGAGCTCGTCGTACATCGGGTCGTCGTAGTCCTTCTGCGGCGGCATGCCGGGCAACATCACGCCCTTCAACCCGAGCTTCTTTATGGCCTCGAGGTCGCGGATGCCGTCCTCGGGCGTGACGAGCGCGGTCTGCCCGAGCCCGATCAGGCGCTCGGGCGCAGTCGAGCAGAACTCGGCGAGCCAGAGGTTGTAGGCATTGAAACACGCGCGTTGGTACTCGGCGTCGGGGTGGTTGCAGAGCAGCATGCCAACACTCGGGTAGATGACCTCGGCGACGACGCCGTCGGTGTCCTGGTCGACGAGCCGGGCGACCGGATCCCAACCCCCGGGCCAGAGGTCTTCGAACCGCTTGTCGATGTCGAGCCGGATCTCTTCGGTCGGCCGGCCCGCGGCCGCAACGAGCCAGAACGGCACGAGACTTTTACCGTTGTCGATGAGCATGACGTCGCCGAGCACGTCGTGGTGATGGAGCCGCGGCGCCCGATCGCGGTACGCGGGATCGATCCGGTCGATGTACGTGCCCGGCGGCTCCGTGATGTGCGAATCAGCCGAGATGCAAGGCCCGATCGTGGCGGTCATGTCCCGATTCTCGCGCTTTCGGCGCATACGTGCGCTCGGCGTCATGGGTCGAGTGATGTCCCGAGCGGACACTGGTCGACCCATGAGCCTCTGTCCGGCCGGAGGACTCTGTTCACGGACGCCGCTGTATCGCGTGGTGCTGATTGCCTCTCTCGTCGTCGCCGGGATTATCGCTTTTTTGGGGTTTGACGCGTTGTTGATCTCGCTCCTGGCGATGTTCGGTGTGAACCGGATGGGTCAGTTCGTCGGCGTCAGTGGAAGTCGCGGGATTTCAGATGATCCCCAAGACTTATGGGAAGACGAGTGATGCGGCCCGCGACCAGGTTGATGACACCCTGGTGCTTCTCCAGCACACCGCGCACGCGTAGCGCGGGCGCGCCGCGGGCGACGATACGGAACCGCTTCCACACGCCCTTGGCGCAGATCACGTTGGTGAGGCCGGTCTCGTCCTCGAGGTTCAGGAACACGGTGCCCTTCGCCGTCGCCGGCTGCTGGCGGTGCGTCACCACCCCCGCGATCTCGACGACCGTGCGGTCAGGTAGCTCCCGTAGCTGCGCGTTCGTCACGACACCCTGGCGGGTCAGCTCCTCCCGCACGAACTCTGTCGGGTGCTTGCCCACGCTCATGCCCATCGCCCACAGATCGGCGTACACCGTCTCCATCTCGGTCATACCCGGAAGCGCGGGCGCGTCGGTGCCGGTGAGCAACCCCGGCAACGTCTCCACGACCGAACCGTCGCGGCGCGCGTTGGGCCGGGCGGTTCCGAGCGCGCCTGCCGCCCACAGCGCGGCGCGGCGCGACTGACCGAAGCACCCTTCGAACGCACCCGCGGTCGCGAGCGCCTCGACCTGGTCAATGGTCGCGCCCGTCCGGCGCACGAAGTCTTCGAGGTCGACGAAAGCGTGTTCCACCCGTTCGTCGTCGATGCGATCGAGCAAGGCGTCGTGCAGACCGCGCACGCTGCGCAGGCCGAGCCGGATCGCGAGATGGGACGGCTCCGCATGGAAGCCGCGCAACGGGCGACCGATCGGATCGACGTCGAGCGGGCGCGGTTCGAGCGTCGCGTCGCGCTTCGACGCGTTGAGATCCGGACCGAGCACCTGTACGCCGTGTCGACGAGCGTCGCGTACGATCGTGTGGGGCGAGTAGAAGCCCATCGGCTGCGCATTCAAGAGCGACGCCGCAAACTCGGCTGGGTAGTGGTATTTGATCCAAGAGCTCGAATACACCAGGTAGGCGAAGCTCACGGAATGGCTCTCGGGGAACCCGAAGCTCGAGAACGCCTGCAGCTTGGTGTAGATCTCCTCGGCGGTGTCGCCGGTGATCCCCCGTTCGGCCATCCCGGCCATCAGCCGTTCCCGCATGCGTTCCATTCGGGCCTGGCTGCGTTTGGAACCCATCGCCTGGCGGAGCTGATCGGCTTCCGCCGCGCTGAACCCGGCGCAGTCGACCGCGAGCTGCATGAGCTGCTCTTGGAACAACGGCACGCCCAGCGTCTTCTCGAGGCACGGCTTCGTGAGCGGATGGATGTAGGTGACCTCCTCCTCGCCGTTGCGGCGGCGCAGGTAGGGATGGACCGACCCGCCCTGGATTGGGCCGGGCCGGATGAGCGCGACCTCGACCACGAGGTCGTAGAAACAGCGGGGGCGCAGGCGCGGCAGCGTGGCCATCTGGGCCCGGCTCTCGACTTGGAACACACCGATGGTGTCGGCCGCGCACAAGAGGTCGTACACCTCCTTCTCCTGCGGGATGGTGGCCAGGTCGATGTCGACACCCTGGGCCCGCACGAGATCGACCGCGATGTGCAACATCGTCAGCATGCCGAGCCCGAGCAGGTCGAACTTCACGAGACCGGCGGCCGCGCAGTCGTCCTTGTCCCACTGCAGCACCGAGCGCCCTTCCATGCGCGCCCATTCGATCGGGCAGAACTCCACGAGCGGACGGTCGGCCATCACCATGCCGCCCGAGTGGATGCCGAGATGGCGGGGGAAGTCGATGACCGCGCTCGCAAGCTCGAGCGCGAGCGGCGGGATCGCGGGCGGACGCGTGGTGACATTGGGCCCGTCGATCGGCACGCCGTCGCGCGTGCGATCGCGCGCCGTCCGTTCGAATCGCCGCTCGTTCCGGGGTGTGATCTGACGGTGGTCCTCGAGCTCCTTGTCGGTCAGCTCGCCGAACGCTTCCGGACCCGCGGCCCAGCGGTCGACCCACTTGCCCAACGCATCGGCCTGACCCGGCGCGACCCCCGCCGCCTTCGCCATCTCCCGGAGCGCGGACCTCGGTCGGTACGTGATCACGTTGGCCACTTGCGCGGCGCGGTCGCGTCCGTACCGTTCGTACACGTACTGGATCACCTCTTCCCGGCGTTGATGCTCGATGTCGAGGTCGATGTCGGGCGGACCGTCGCGCTCCGGCGAGAGGAACCGTTCGAACAACAACCCGAGCGCGACCGCGTCGGCCTTGGTGACACCGAGCGAGTAACAGACCGCGCTGTTCGCCGCGCTGCCCCGCCCCTGGCAGTAGATGTCGGAGAGACGGCAGAACTCGACGATGTCGTGCAGCAACAAGAAGTAGCCGGGGAAGCCGAGCTGCTCGATCACGCGCAACTCATACGCGATCTGCTGCATCGCCTGCGCGTGATTGGGATGACTCTCGGGATAGAACACCCCCGCGCCCCGGCGCACGAGCTCGCGCAGCCATGACATCTCGTCGTGTCCTTCGGGCACGATCGCGTCGGGCAGCTGCGGCGCCGCGAGCTTGAGGTCGAACGCGCACGCCTGCGCGATCTCGACCGTGCGTTCGACCGCGCCGGGCCAGCGCGCGAACCGGCGCCGTTGTTCGGCCGCGCTGCGCAGGTGAGCGAAGGGCGCGGCCGGAAGCCAACCGTCGATCTCGTCGAGCGATCGGCGAGCCCGCACCGCCGCGAGGGCCTGCGCGAGCGGACGGCGCGCGGGAGTGGCGTAATGCACATTGTTCGTGGCCACGACCTCGGCTCCTACCCGCATGGCGACCTGCGCGAGCGCGTCGTTGCGGTGCCGATCGAGCGGATCGCCGTGATCCCACAGCTCGACCAGCACCCGATCGCACCCGAAGGCATCGACCAGCTCCCGCAACGCGTGCTCGGCCGCGGTGGGACCACTCCGCACGAGCGCGGCCGGAACCGTTCCCTTGCGACACCCGGTGAGCACGAACCAGTGGTCGTTCTCCGAGCTGGGGCCATGGCCGTGCACCGCGGTGCGGGCCGCCTCCGCCAGCTGCGGGATCGACATGCGGGGCGCGCCCTTCTCCCCCGCGAGCTGACCCCGGCTGATCGCCTGCGCGAGCCGGGCGTAACCGACCGTTCCCTGCGCGAGCACGATGAGGTGCTCGCCGGGCGGATCGGCGATCCCATTCGCGGGCCGGTTGGGAGCTTGACGGGTGCCGAGGGTCAGCTCGGCCCCGAACACGGTCGGCAGCCCGAGCGTGCGGGCCGCCTCCGCGAACCGCACGATCCCGTAAAAGCCGTCGTGATCGGTGATCGCGAGCGCGGCCAAACCGAGGCGCGACGCCTCTTCGGCCAGCTCCTCCGGATGACTCGCGCCGTCGAGGAACGAGAAGTTCGAATGGCAGTGCAACTCCGCGTACACGCCGTTCCCTTGTCATGATGTCGTCAGTCGTAAATAGCTTCGATTCCCGCTCGTCCGCCCTCGACCACCACGACACACGCGATGTCATGGCTCCCTCGGGCTCCGCTGCGCTGCGCTTCGTCCGCACGGTCCTCATGGCTCCCTCGGGCTCCGCTGCGCTGCGCTTCGTCCGCACGGTCCTGGTTGATCACTACCTGCCAGCGGGCGCAGCGGCGATGGGCGGCGGGATCCCACCACCGCACGTCGTGCGCCCACGGGCCTGCCCACGCACGCACCGCGCCCCCTCCCCCTGGAAGCACTCGGCTGCGCACGTAGGCAGGCGCGCGTACCTGCTCGCCCCGGCCGTTGACCGCGATCGCGACACCACGGGCGTCGACGAGCTCGGCCGGCATCGGCGGATCGAACACCCGCGCCGGGAACGGGGGCGGCAACGCACCCGGCCACGCCGCGACCTCGGCACCGACCACGAGCGGACGTTCGGGTTCGCGGGGTTCTCCCCACGCGACGTTGCGGACCTGCTCGGCCGCGGTGCGACCACCTTGCACGACCGCGGTGGTGACCGAGTCGAAACCGAGCATCCCCTGGATGCGCGCCAGCGCCCGATCGGCCCGCTGGTGCGCGATCTGGTCGCCACCCCAGAACCCGAGCTGACGGCCGTCGGCGGGAACCACCTCGTCGGGCGTCAACATGATGCTGCTGATGCCGGCCGTGGTCTCGCCGGTGTGGATCCACGCGTCGAGCTGCCAGCGCACCCGTTCCGCGAGCACACCCGGCGTCAACGCGTCGCCGAGCGCGGAACGGGCGTGCCGCCAGCACCGCGTGAGCCGCTCGCCGTGCTCGGTCTCGACCTCCACCAACACACGGGTGCACGCGAGGCCGCGCTCGGCGAGCCGTTCGAGGAGCCGGTCGGCGAGCTCCTTGGCCGCGAACGCGGCGACGTCGATCCGTTCCGCAGGCGGATCGAGCTCGGTGCGCTCGACGAGATCGGGCGGTGGGACGACGAGCACCGACGGGCCCGGATCGATCCCCCGGGCGAGCTCGTGGATCCGGCGCCCCTCCGCCCCGAACCGGGCCAGCACCGCATCCGAGGCCAGGGCCGCGACCGCGCCGAGGGTCGGCAGACCGAGCCGGACGAGCAGACCCGCGAGATCGTCGTCGTCGAGCACCGACACCGGCCAGGGCGCGACGAACTCGGCGGATCCTCCCGCGGGAACGACCACCGAACGCCGCGCCGCGAGGCGGGCGACGAACACACCGTCGGCGATGCCGACCCGTACGTCGTCGCCGTCGGGACCGAGCGTGGCCGCGACGCCCTCGCGGATCTTCTCCGCGAGCGCGTCGTCGCCACCGAAGTAGCGCGACGGTCCGCGCGTCGGGAACTCGCACCGACCGGGCCGTTCCAGCACGACGCGCGGCGTGAACACCTCAATGGCGCGCGCCACCGCTTCGAACGCACGCGCCTCGTTCGCCTCGTCGACGTCGACACACGCAGCTTCCGGACAACGGGCCTCGGCCTCGCGCCGGCGCATGCCCCGCGTCACCCCAACGGCGCGCGCTTCGGACGATGCCGCGCGCACGATGTCGCGACTTCCGACCCGTTCCCGCACGATGACCGGCCGGTTGCGCAGATCGTCGGCGCCGATGTCGGCCGCGTGCTTGCGCGCCGCGATCACCGGCCAGTCAGGGCACCACACGCACCCGGTCCGGCTCACACGATCATCCCGCCTGCGCGTGCGTTCGCATCCGTTTTCCCTCGACGCGCACGTCGAGGTCCCGGGTCGCGAGCAGGCCTCCGCCGTCTGCGAGCCCCGACCAGTCGCGTCCGTGCGAACAAAGACGAAGAGATGCCTCTACCGGCCACGGTCCGAGCGTGACGAGCACGCTGGCGCGTTCACGCGCTCGGGCCGTGAGCCGGCGGGCGTCGCCGGACCGCAGACCGGGGGGAACCGCGGCCACGACGAGCGAGACACCGTCGAGCAGGGCGCCGACAACGGTCGACCACCGGTCGGGCGGGACCCGCCGGACGATCGCGCACCGGTCGAGAGCCACGCCCAGTTCGGCCGCGGCCCGGGCCCCCACAGTGCCGTCGGGATCGACGACCGCCGCCCACTCGCCTACGGAGGTGGTAGCCGCGGCGAGGATGAGCGCAACGGTCGTCGACCCCGAACCCGGTGGCCCCTCCAGCGCGACAGTGCTGCCGCGCTGGATTCCACCCGCCGGAAGACGTTGACCGATCGGGCCGGCGACGGCGATGAGCCGATCACCGGCCAGCACCGCCGGAGCGGCCAGGGTGGCGGCAGCCCGCAACTGCGCCCGGGCATGCTCGTCCCGCCGGGGCAGAGTGGGGGAAATCGGGGCTGCGACCACGAACCGACGATAGCGAACATATGTTCGCCTCTGCAAGAGGGCTGGCGGGATGGGGCGCCGCGGCGCCGGCGATGAGTTCTACCCCGCCGGCCGGTCCGAATTCCAAGTCCGACTACACAAGTCCAGCTACAAACGTCTTCCGAGGAGGGCCGATGACCACGTTCATCCTGATCCCGGGCGCGGGCGGCGTCGCTTGGTACTGGCACCGGGTCGTACCGCTGCTGGAGCAGGCCGGTCACGCGGCGATCGCGATCGACCTCCCCGGGGACGACGAGAAAGCAGGTCTCCCCGAATATTCCGACATCGTGCTCGACGCGATCGACGAACACCGCGACGGCCGCACCGCGATCGCGTTGGTCGCGCAATCGTTGGGCGGGTTCACCGCGCCGATGGTGTGCGCAGCCGCACCGATCGAATCGTTGACGTTCGTGAACGCGATGATCCCCGTGCCGCACGAGACCCCGGGCGACTGGTGGGGCGACACCGGATCGAACGAGGCGCGCATCGCGGCCGCACGCGCGAACGGGTACGGAGACGACTTCGATCCGGACACGTACTTCTTGCACGACGTACCCGCGGAGATCGCGGCCGAGGGCGAGCAGCACCAGCGCGACGAGACCGACGCAGTGTTCGCGTCGACGTGCGGCTTCGCGACGTGGCCGTCGATACCGATACGAGCGGTTGCCGGAGCCGACGACCGTTTCTTTCCGGTCGAGTTCCAACGCCGCGTCGCGCGTGAGCGCCTCGGTATCGAAGCCGACGTCCTGCCCGGCGGCCACCTGATGTCACTCTCGCACCCCGCTCAGCTGGCGGAGTTCCTCCTGCAGACCTGAGCAAGCGCTCGCGCGCGAAGTCCCTATTGCACCTTGGAGATCTCGGGCTCGACGCCGCGCGCTTCGAAGCTCCAGCCCGCGTCGTCGCCGTAGAACTCGAAGAGGTGCTCGATGATGAACTTGGCCTTGGGCTCGAGCACCGCCCATGCGTCGGCGGGAGCTTCCACCGTCACGACGTTCGAGTAGATCGTCACTTTCACCGCGCCGCCGTCGAGCAGCCGCTTGGCCAGCACGTCGGGCGGCTTACCGCCGCTCAGCGTCTCGGACTCGGCGGTGTACACCTCGATCGCCATGCCGGTGAGCGACCGGTCGCACTCGAAGAAACGGATGTCGGGCGCGGCGCCGGCGCGCATCGTGACCGTGATCGGCTGACCCATCCCGCCAGCCTACGAGGAACGATTGCGATAGCGCCGGATCAGGGCGTTGGTCGACACGTCGTGGTCGAGCCCGGCATCGTCGGGCGCCGCGATCTCGCCGGCGATCTTCTGAGCCAGCTTCTTGCCGAGCTCCACACCCCACTGGTCGAAGGAGTCGATCTCCCAGATCGTGCCCAGCGTGAACACCTTGTGTTCGTAGGCGGCGACCAGCGCTCCGAGCGCGTGGGGCGTGAGCTGTGCCGCCATCAGTGTCGACGAGGGCCGATTACCCGGCATGACCCGATACGGAGGCAGGTCGGGATCGTCGGTGCCGAACGCGAGTCCCTCCGCCTGCGCGAACAGGTTCGCGTTGAGGAGGTCCTGCTGGTCGCCGAGCACGTGATCGGGTTGCGGATGGTCGAACCCGATGAAGTCGATCGGGATCATCGTCGTGCCCTGGTGCAACAGCTGGAAGTAGGCGTGCTGACCGTTCGTGCCGGCAGTTCCCCACACGATCTCGCCGGTGGGTTGGTCGACCGGCTTCCCGTCGGCGGTGACCGACTTGCCGTTGCTCTCCATCTCGAGCTGCTGCAGGTACGACGGCAGCTTCACCAACGCCTGCGCGTACGGGACGACCGCCTGTGACTGCGCGTCGAGGAAGACGCGGTACCAATAGCCGAGCATGCCCATGAGCACCGGCAGGTTCGCGGTGAACGGGGCGGTGCGGAAGTGCTCGTCCATCTCGTGCGCGCCCGCGAGGAACTCGCGGAAGTTCGGTGGCCCGATGGCGACCATCAACGAGAGGCCGATCGCCGACCACATCGAGTACCGGCCGCCGACCCAGTCCCAGAACTCGAACATGTTCGCAGTGTCGATACCGAACTCGGTCACCTTCTCCGCGTTCGTCGAGACCGCGACGAAGTGCTTGGCGACCGCGCTCTCGTCGCCGCCGAGCGCGTCGAGCAACCAGGCGCGCGCGGCGCGGGCGTTCGTCAATGTCTCCAGCGTGGTGAACGTCTTCGAGGAGATGACGAACAGCGTCTCGGCCGCGTCGAGACCATGGAGGGCGTCGACGAGGTCGGCGCCGTCGACGTTGGAGACGAACCGGAACTGCATATCGCGCCGGCCGTACGCGCGCAGCGCGTCGTAGGCCATCGACGGACCGAGGTCGCTCCCGCCGATCCCGATGTTGACGACGTTGCGAATCGGTTGACCCGTGTGACCGAGCCAACTGCCGGCGCGGACGGCGTCGGCGAACGTCGACATCCGGTCCAACACCTTGTGCACCTCGGCCACGACGTCGACGCCATCGACGACGAGCTGTGCGTCGGCCGGCATCCGCAATGCGACATGCAGCACCGCGCGGTCTTCGGTGACGTTGATGTGCTCACCGGCGAACATTGCGTCGATGCGTTCGCGCAGTCCGCGCTCCACGACGAGGTCGCGCAGGAGCCGGAACGTCTCCGCGCTCGCGCGGTGCTTGGCGTAATCGAGATACCAACCCGCGGCCTCGACGTGCATCTGATCGCGATGCGGATCTTCCGCGAAGAGATGCCGAATCGTGCGATCGCGCATTGCGTCGGCGTGCAGCGCGCACGTATCCCAGCACGCGTCAGGCATTCGTGACTCCTGAGAAAAGGGTGGGCTGACGCTCGAATCTCGGGATTCCTCCCCAGAGGCAGTAGTCCATGAAGATCCACGAGCGCCGGTGGATGGCCGACGGCCCGTAGCCCGCGAGCGCGCACTTGTGGTGCGGCGCCGGATAGCCGCGGTTCGACTCGAACCCGTACGCCGGGTAGTGCTCGGCCTCCTCGGCCATCATCGCGTCGCGCGTGACCTTGGCGACGACCGACGCGGCCGCAACCGACAACACCTTCTGATCGCCCTTGACGATCGTGCGCACGACCCGCGGCATGGCGAGGTAGTCGTGCTTGCCGTCGAGCACGATCCGGTCGGGCGTGAAACCCTGCGCTGCGAGTTGCTCGAGCGCGCGCCCCGCGGCGCGGCGCTGCGCCTCGGTCATGCCGACGAGATCACACTCTTCGTGGGACGCATGACCCACGCCGATACCGCGCGCCCACGAACGGACCCGGGCCGCGGCGACCTCGCGCCCGGCCGGGCTGAGCAGCTTCGAGTCGCGAACGCCCGACACGTGCTCGTCGCCGGGGACCACCGCCGCGACCGTCACAGGCCCGGCCCAGGAACCCCGACCGACCTCGTCGATTCCGACGACGACGCGATCACCCGCAGCCCAGCACTTCCGCTCCATGCGGAGTGTGGGATAGGGCGCGGTCACAGCGCGTGACGCTACTCGCCCCACGCGTCGGCGCACGTCAGGAGCACTGGACACGCGCCGTACGATGGGGTTGTGAGACCCGGCACGCGCGTCGAGGTCAGGACCCGCTTCGAAGCGAAGTGGTCACGCGGATTCGAGGTGGCCGATCGCCTCGAAGCCGAGCGCGACGCCGAAGGCGAGCCGATGTACCGGGTGCGCCGCCGATCCGACGGCTCGATCCTCCCCGTCTCGTTCTCAGAATCCGATCTGCGCGAAGAGAATCGTCGCGGCACCTGGTGGATCTGACCCCGAGAACCCCACCAACTGTTGTCGGGGATATCCGCGCTATGCGCGGAAAACTCCGACAACACGGGGTCTAGGTGTCGGCTTTGAGTCGGGTGATCAACTGATCGACGGGGATCGCGGGCAACGTTGTCGTCCGCATGGTGCCCCGTGACGCGAGCATGATCGCGGCGGCGGCCATCGTCTCCTCGTCGGGCGCTTCGATGATGTTCAAGAAGTCGTACTGGCCCATGAGCGCGTACTGCGCGTGGACCTTCAGGCCCATGGCCTCGACCTCGGTGGTGACTTCCCGTATCCGCTCGGGCTTTTCCCGCAGTGTTTCCCAGCCGCCCGGACCGAGAGTCGAGAGCATCGCGTAGATCGGCATGCGCGGGAGGATAACTGGACGCGGGCCGCTCGGCACCCCGGATGCCGCCCTGATGCGGGGATCCGTGCGATCGTGTCGATCAGGATGCCGATGTACGAACGACCGCTGATCAGGGCGACGGGAGCGGTGGTCGCAGTCGGCGCGGTCGCCGGCAGTGCCCGCGCCTGCCAGGCCGACCTGACCGTCGCCGCGCTCCTCCTTCTCGTCACGGTCCTGGCCCTCGGCACTCTCGGGCTCCCCGCCGGGTTATCGGCCGCCCTCGTCGGATTCCTGGCCCTCAACTACCTGTTCACCGAGCCGACGGGATCGTTCAAGATCCAGCGCACCGACGATGTCGTCGCGCTCGCCGTGTTCGCGGCGTCGGCCGCGCTCGTCGGATTCATCGTGCAGCGCCTCTCGAGCCTCAGCGCGACCGCGCTCCAACGCGAGGCCGAAGCCAAGGTGCGCCTCGACCTCACCAACCGTCTCCTCGAAGGCGCCGACGTCGACGACGCGCTTCACAGCGCCGCCGCGGCCCTGGCCTCGCTGTTCGGATTCGAAGCATGCACGCTCACCGCGGGCACGCCGCTCGCCGCGGCCGACGAGCCCGCGCGCGCCAACGTGCGGGTCGACGGACCCGGCGTCACCTTGCTCGCCCGTTCGCCGGTGCCGCTCAGCGCCGCGGATCGCGAACTGCTCGAAGCGCTCGTCGCCGGACTGGCGGCCGGCGTCGATCGGCTGCGGTTGCAAGAAGAGGTGCGCGACGCGCGTCTCGTGGCCGAGATCGGCCAGCAACGGGCCGGTTTCCTCTCCGCGGTCAGCCACAACCTCCGCACGCCGTTGACCGCAGTGAAGGCCGCTGCGGGCACGCTCCTCGCGTCGTGGTCACGTATCGAACCCGAGGAACGGCGCGAGCTCCTCGAGACGATCTCGGACGAGGCCGAGCGACTGGAGCGACTCGTACGCAACACGCTCGAGTTGAGCCGGATCCGGGCCGGTGCACTCGAGGTCGAGCCGGAGCGGGTCGACCTCGCCGACCTCGTGCAGCACGCGGTCCGCCGCCTGCGGCCCATCGCCCGCGCCCATCGCGTCCGACTGGACGTCGACGACGATCTACCGCCGGTGTCGCTCGACATCATGATGGCCGAGCAGATCCTGCTCAACCTGCTCGAGAACGCTTTGCGATTCGCGCCTCCGGGTTCTGAGATCTTGGTCGGCGCCCACGCCCTGACGAACGGCCCCGACGAGGTCGAGCTCGTCGTGTCCGATCACGGGCCGGGGGTGCCACCCGAAGCCCGGAGCCGGATCTTCGAGGAGTTCCAGAGCGCGGAGACCCGGCCCGATCGGTCGGGTACGGGGCTCGGACTCGCCATCGTGCGCGCGCTGGTCGTCGCGCACGGCGGCTCGGTCCGGTACGAGGACACCCCCGGCGGCGGCGCCACCTTCGTGTGTACCTTTCCGCGGGAGGCCCGAGCCGCGTGACCACGATCCTGCTCGTCGAAGACGATCCCGCGCTGCGCCGAGCGCTGCGCACGATGATGCGCAGTCGCGACCTCGAAGTCCTCGACGTCGCGACCGGCGGGGACGCGGTGATCGTCGCGTCGAGCGGCGCCCCCGACCTCATGGTGCTCGACCTCGGCCTCCCCGACATCGGCGGCCTCGAGGTGTTGCGCCGAGTGCGCGCCTTCTCGGCGATGCCCGTCATCGTGTTGACCGCGCATCATCAACAGTCGGAGAAGATCCGTGCCCTCGATGCCGGCGCTGACGACTACGTCACCAAGCCGTTCGACACCGAAGAGCTCCTCGCGCGCATCCGGGCGACGCTGCGGCGGGTTCCCCAGTCGAACCCCACACCCACCCTCGTGCGCATCGACGGGGTCGAGATCGATCTCGCCCGCCGGCGGGTCACCCTCGACGGCGCGGCCGTGCACCTGACCCGCACCGAGCTGGCGCTGCTCGAGATCCTCGTGACCCACCCGGGGAAGCTCCTGACCCAGGAGTTCCTGCTGCGGGAGGTGTGGGGTCGGGGATACGGGAGCGAGAGCAACTACCTGCGTGTGTACGTGGGGCAGCTCCGCAAGAAGCTCGGCGACGACGCCGCCCATCCGCGCCTGATCCTCACCGAGCCCGGCATCGGTTACCGCTGGATTGCGGGCGAAGAGAACTCGAGCCGAGCCGACTAGCGTCGAAAACATGCCGACGCGAAGTGCCCCGAAGCGAGTCGCAATCGTTCCGCACACGCACTGGGACCGCGAGTGGTACTCGCCGTTCCAAACGTTTCGCCTCCGCCTGGTGCGACTGCTCGACGCACTGCTGCCGATGCTCGAGTCGGATCTCTCGTACTCGCGCTTCTTGCTCGACGGGCAGACGGCCGTGCTCGACGACTACCTCGCGGTGCGACCGGAAGCGGCGCCCGCGCTGGCGCGGCTCGCGAGCTCGGGCCGGCTCGCCATCGGACCGTGGATGGTCCTCATGGACGAGTTCATGGTGTCGGGCGAGACGATGGTGCGCGATCTCCAGTTCGGCATCGCGCGCGGCTCGGAGCTCGGCGGCGTCATGGACGTCGGCTACCTCCCCGACATGTTCGGCCACGTCGCCCAGATGCCCCAGCTCCTCCGTCTCGCCGGCTTGGAGCACGCCGTTGTATGGCGGGGCGTGCCCGCCGTCGTCGAACAGACCGCGTTCTGGTGGGAGGCGCCGGACGGGTCGCGCGTGCGGGCCGAGTACCTCTACGGCTCGTACTCGAACGGGCGCGACATGCCCGACGACGCCAAGCGTCTCGTCCTGCGTGCCCGCGACTACGAGCACGAGCTCGGTCCGGCTCGCCTGCAGGACATGCTGTTCATGAACGGCACCGACCATCAGATGCCGCAGCCGTGGCTCGGTCGCGTCGTCGCGGAGGCGAACGCGCAACAAGACGAGTACGAGTTCGCGGTCACCTCGTTGCCCGAGTACCTCGCCGACCAGCCGAGCGACGGTCTCGTCACCGTGACCGGTGAGCTGCGGTCGGGTGCGCGCGCGAACCTGCTGATGGGTGTCGGCTCCAACCGCGTCGACGTACACCGCGCGTGCGCGCGGGCCGAACGGTCGCTGGAGAAGCGGGCCGAACCGCTCTCGGCGCTGTTCCTGCCGCCCGAGAGGTATCCCCACGCGCTCACCGACATCGCCTGGCGCAAGCTCGTGCTGAACAGCGCGCACGACTCGTCGTGCGCGTGCAGCAGCGACGAGGTCGTCGACCAGGTGCTCGTCCGCTACTACGAGACCCGCCAGATCGGCGACGGTCTCACGACCGACGCGGTGCGCGCCCTCGCCGGACAGGTCAGCGCGACCGCGGGCTCCACGCTCGTCGTGAACCCGACCGCTCGGACCCGATCCGGACTCGTCGACGCCCGGGTTCCCGGCATCGGCTCCTGTCACTTCGTCGGCCCGGACGGCGTCCCCCACGCGGCGCAGCCCATTCCCGACAACAGCGACGACGGCTTCCAGACGATGGTCACCGGCCAGAAGGTGCGGTGGGTCCTCGACCTCATGCGCGCGAGCGAGTTCGCGGGTCGCCAGATCCACGCGTACGAAGTGACGGCGGTCCCGAGCACCGACGATCAACACGACATCCTCCTGGTCGAAGCACGAGGCAACGACGCGCGCGTCGACCTGACCGAGCTCAAGGAACAGATGCTCGAGCTCGGTGAGGCCGGTCACACGATGAGCCTGCGCCTGCAGGCCGCGCCGGTGCGTCATGTGTTGTTCGACACCGGCGAGATCGACGGTTTCGGATGGTCGTGCTTCACTGCCGCCGAAGGTGACGCCCCGACGGATCTCGCGGTCGGCGTGACCGACGAGACCGGACTGTGGAACGAGCATCTCACGGTGACGGTCGACGCGACCGACGGCACCTACGCGATCGCGGCGTCCGACGGACTGCGCATCGAAGGCTGCGGCCGGCTCGTCGACGGCGGCGACGGCGGCGACACGTACAACTACTCACCGCCCGACGACGATCTGATCATCGACCGCCCGACCGAAGTGCGGATCCGGACGACCGAGAGCGGACCGGTGCGCGCCCGACTCGTCGTCGAAGCCGACTACTCGTGGCCCGCGGCCGCGATCGGTGACGTTCGGCTGTGCACCAGCCGGAGTGAGCGGTTCGTCACCTCGACAGTGCGCACCACGCTCGAGTTGCGGGCCGGCGAGCGGTTCCTACGGGTCGCCCACGAGATCGACAACCACGCACGCGACCACCGACTGCGCGCGCACTTTCCGCTGCCTGCGCCCGTCGACGGCTCCGACGCGGAGTGTGCGTTCGCGGTCGTCCACCGCGGCCTCACCGCCGAGGGCGGGGTGCACGAGTTCGGGCTCCCGACATTCCCGTCGCGCCGCTTCGTCGATGCGTCCGACGGCACGGCCGGCCTCACGCTGATCCACGACGGCTTGCTCGAGTACGAAGTGGTCGACGACGGAGGAGCGGTGGCCCTCACCGTCCTGCGGGCGGTGGGCTTCTTGTCGCGCACCGACCCGCAGCTGCGGCCGAATCCGGCCGGTCCGCCCGACCCGCTCGAGGGGCCTCAGCTCCAGGGAAAGCAACGCGCCGAATACGCGGTGATGCTGCACACCGGCGACTGGCGTGACTCCGACTGTTTCGGCGCGGCCGACGAACTGCTCGTTTCCTTCGAACGAACGCGGGTCGCATCCCACACCGACTCGAGCCGGCCATCGGCCGGAAGCGCGTTGCGCGTCGACGGAGCCGAGGTGTCGGCGGTGCACCGGGTACCGGGCGGACTCGTGGTGCGCCTCTTCCGGACCGCCGACGTGGCCGGCGCGGTGACCGTCGAACACGAAGGCGTGCCGGCCCGCGGCTTCGTCGTCGACCTCCGCGGTAGCCCGATCGTGTCCTTCGAGGGCTCGGTCGAACTGCGCCCGTCCGAGATCGTCACGCTCCAGCTCGTCGCCCTGTAGCTAGCCCCGATAGTTCACGGGAACTGCTGCGTGGTGGTCAGCGTGTGTGAGAGCGCGTG